>BAHP02000100.1 GCA_000508865.1 Clostridiales bacterium VE202-01 | reverse complement strand
ATTTTATTTCATGTTTGAGTATCTATTTACCGATAATTTATATAAAAAAAATAAGCATTATGAAAAAGTGCATTAACGAAACACATTTCTTAAAATTTTTAAGACCCTTTCATTTTTTATCCTGGCACTTTGCAGTAACTTTAAATTCCAACACATGCTTTTCCGTCGCATTGTTTGTATACGGAACTTTAAAGTCCTCCATAAATCTTAGATGGCCGTCTTTATATTTAAGCATTCACCTGAACATTTTTACATATTCTGCCTCATAATTTGACGCTTACTATATTAGAGTATCCAGTAAATTTAGCAATTTGAATGATATTTTCTGAGATAGTGAAAGAATAGCCTGTTATATAAACAGTACTGATTAGTCAAAACAGCAAAAAAAAGCCAGTCAAAATAATTTGATAAACCCAAGTTAATATAAAGCGCTAAACAACAATCGACATAACGTTCTTAATATTTCTCCTATATCATTTTTTGTTGATCATAATACTTTGGAGTGAAGACAATATACTAATGATTTGTTTTTTGAGCCATATTTATTACCTTTATCACTCCACCTACATAGCTGGTAGTTTTTTATTTCGCGTACTTCGTATCCTCAACTGCCTAAAGTACATATATTCATACAAGTATGAATATTAAATAAAAAATATCTGTAGATATTATTTATTAATATCACAGATATTTTTAGTTTTCAAAAATTTGATAATCTTTTTAATAAATTAAAATTCTTTTCTTCTGCTTACATAAATACCTGAAGCAGCTAGCATCATTAAAGCAGCTAATGACACATAGTATGTTGAATCTCCAGTTTTAACCCCTTCAACAGCTGTTGAACTATTTAAAGTCGCATCTGATGGTTCATTACTATCTGGATCTGTAATACTTTCTTCTGCTTTTGTCTGTTTTGCTAACCATTGCCAAGCATTTACTCCGTTTTCATCATAACACTCGTTGTTATCAAAGTATACCCATGACCAATGTCCGTCATATACATATGGTGTTCCATCTGCATTTGTAAATCTTCCTGTTGTATCATGTACATCTTCAAATACTGATACATGTACATTTGCTGCTCTTGCTTCTAGCAGTCTTGTTACCGTTGCTTTTGTACATAATTCTGGATTTACTGTCTGGTCTGTTTTTGCATATGTAAACCAGATTGGCATATCTTTTATTGCTTCAATTTGTTCATCACTAATATATTGATCCTGGAATGCTTCGCAGATTGGATATGCTGCCGCAAAATAATCTGGGTGTTTCAAAATCATTTCCATTGTCATATAACCACCGTTTGAACATCCCCCTATAATTATGCGATTCGGATCAATGTCATCATTTGCTTTAACATAAGTATCAATTAGTTCAAATAAACTTTCTGCATAGCATGATCCTTTGTCTCCATTTTGATATGCTCCTGTTCCATCATCCATCCACATTGTTGGTGATTGTGGTGCTAAAATATATACTCCTTCAAATAAGTTTTGGAATTCATTCCCTGCTAATGCTGTTACCTCATTTGCAAGCAAATCAATTGTTGGATCCGTTCCTCCTTCTCCTGCTCCATGTAACCAGATCACTAAGGCATTTTTCTGATTATCTTCAGCTGGTACATAGTCTGCATATGAATATACAGTTCCGTCTGTAGCCATATATGTTTTAGTTGTATCAAAACCATCTAATTGTTCGCAGATTCTTTCTGCTGGATCTGATACATTTATATCGGCTTTGATTGCTAAGGCATTAATCACTTCCTGACCTGCTGTTAATGTTGTACCTTCTATCAATGATACATTTAATTTATATGTATTGCACCATACATTTCTTCCACTAATAAAATCATAGAAGAACGGTGATCCTTCACTTGGTGAAACATACATTTCAATTGTAATATAATTTGAACTGCTTTCAATCTTATTTCCTTCAGCATCAGATGTATAAGCAGCTGTTACTGTTCTTGCTGCCGGCCGATTTGTATAAGATTGTTTTTCTTCTACTACACTGAATTTTTCTTTACTTACTGAGTCGCTGTTAATTGTTTTATCCAAAACAATTACAGTTTTTGTTACTGCTGGTCCCCAGTCATCTCCAACAATATATGCCTTTTGTGTTCCACTTGCCGTTTGATTGTCTAAGGCCATTATTGGTATCTTACATATCCCAACAATCATCAAAGTACACAATAAGCAACTAAATAGTCTTTTTATCATACTTACTCCCCTTTCTTTTTATTATATATATATTAACATAAATTTTTTTTACAAAAATGCTATTTTTTCATCAAAAAAAGTCATTTTATCATCACATTTTAATATTTTTTAAATTAATTATTCACTTTTATTATATAACTATATTTATGCATTGAATATTCTTTAAAGACATTAAATTATTTCTTAATTCTGTTTTATAAATTTCATTAATTTTTAAGTTTAAAACAATTTTCCTTTTCAAATATTAAATTATTTAATACTAGCTAATAATGACCTCTAATTATAAATATAAAAACCCATAGATAATGAAAATCATTTCTATGAGTTTTTTAGGGATCTGTTTAAATTTTCAGGGAAAATATTTTTATTCTGTTTTTAATTTTCCTTTTTCCTTAATAAAGTTACTCCTGCCAAGCTCAACAATGCAACTGTTCCAAACATTCCAATTAAATTGTTGTCTCCAGTTTTTATGCTTGTAATTGTATCTCTCTTACTTACTGCTTTATCTATTGTTGTGGAACTATTATCTACTGCTGGTTTATTTACTGTCTCACCTGCACTGCCTGCTACTAGTCCTTCTACTGCTTTTGCCAATAAACTTTGTGCATTATCTACTTCTTCTTGTGTTGCATTTTCATTGTTCATCACCATTTCTGCTGTTGCTAATGCTTCACTTACAGCATTCCATGTTTCTGCTGTGTAATTAGCTGCTACTAATCCTTTTGCTTGATTAATTAGATCTGCTAGTAAATTTTTATTTGGTACTAATCTTAAGTCTAAATATGCTCTTACTAGCGCTTCATACGCATTATCCACTTCTTCTTGCATTGCATTTTCATCTGCTAATACTACTTTTCCAATCTCTAACGCTTCTGCAAACGCACTCCATGTTACACTTATATATAAATCTGCTTTTGTATCTTTTACATTATTTACAAATGAACGTAATGTCGCTTTATCTCCTTTGATGAAGTCTAACATTTGGATTGCTGTTGCTAATCTATCAAATGCTGCATCTACTTGTTCTTGATCTGCAGCTGCATCATCTAATACTGCTAGAGCATCCGTTAAGGCTGCTTTAAATTCTTCAGCTACTGCTGGTACTAAGTTATTTAATTGTTCTTCTGTTACGTTGTTTGCAACATCTACCGCAATTTCTAATGCTGTTTTATTTACTAATGTTACCTCTGATTTTGTTGCACTCATATAATCAATCATCGACATATTTATAGCCCATGGTTCAAGGGTAACATTATCTGATCCATAAAAAGCTTCCATGGCAATTGAGTTTATGATAACTTTTAAATTGTTAATTGCTGATTTTTGAACATCACCTAAACAAATTGTATTGTCATCTAAATAAGTACCACGATAAATAATTTGTTTACCATCATCACTTACAGATGCAATTGCTGTAGTAACTGGATCAGTAAAATATCCAGTCCCACCCCAAATATTAGATACATATCTACTATAAATCACTTCACCATTAACAAGAACATTACCATTATCATCAACAGCTGCTACATAATCATCACCTAATTGTGCAACAACTGTATCTTGACCAGCACCATCAACAATAAATTCTCCCCAGGCTGCTTCTTGATATGCAAACATCATATTTAAATTTTCTTTTAAACTGATTTGTCCATTTTCATCAAACTCTGGAACTATTGTAATTGCACCACCAACAATATTTTGTACTCTTGAAGGTCCACCAGGCATAATCATATCATTACCTGCATGCATTGAAATTCTTGGAGTTGATAATCCACCATTCCAATCTGTCATTACCATACCTTCAAAATCCCATTCTCCACGAAGAACATTAGTACATAAATCATAATTATCTGCAGCTGGTACACCATTAATTAAATTGTATGATGTCATTATTGTCATTGGACGAGATGTCTTAACTGCAATTTCAAAACCTTTTAAATAAATTTCTCGCATAGTACGTTCACTTGCTACTGAATTTGAACTATTACGACTTGCTTCCTGATTATTTAATGCAAAATGTTTTAAACATGCTCCGATACCAGGTGTTTCTTGTACCCCTCTTGTTTCAGCACCTGCCATCATACCAGAAACTAATGGATCTTCAGAATAGTATTCAAAGTTACGTCCACAAAGTGGATCTCTATGAATATTTAAACTTGGTCCAAGAACTACAGTAATACCCATTTCTTTTAATTCTTTTGCAAAAGCACGTCCGACTTCTTCAAGTAATTCAGTATTCCATGTTTGACCACGTAATACTGATACTGGCCATGCTGTACAATACTGATAATAAGTTTCTATTTCACCAGTAGTTACGTCTGTTGCTTCATATTCTTGTTTAACTCTAATACCACCTGGTCCATCTGCTACAACTATCGATGGAATGCCATGTGTATCAAAATATTTAACCGTTGTTTCTCCTGCAGCCCCAGGAATCGTATCTGAACTAGAACCAACAACAGGTGTATTTTCATTAGCAACACCCCAACCAGATCCACAGTTTAAAGTTGCTAATTCTTCAAGACTCATTTTTGCTACAAATTCTTCTATTGTAACATCACCATTATATACATCTAGTAATGTTGCATCAGATTTATCACCAACTTGTACAACTTTTTCATAAGGTTGAGTTGCTGTATATTTTGAATCACTAGTATATGTATATACAGTTTCATCATTATATTCAGAAATATTTTCCACACATTCAATATTATCTGCATTAATTAATATTTTTTTAACATTTGCAATTTCTTCCGCTTCATCAGCATAATTATATGGAGTAGTATTCCCTTTAGATATCTCACTTAATCCATATTGATAAGGATCTCCTAATTGATTACTTAATTGTTCTGTTTTAGCAGCTTTATCCAAATTAATTACTCCTGCTACTTTAGTATTTCTTGAAGAATTACCAACCCGAATTACATAATCACCAGCATCCAATACATATGCCGCCTGATCTGTGTTATAGTATGCCATGTCTTCTGTTTCATAAGTAATTGTCAAGGTTTGTGATTCACCAGGACCAAGAACATCTGTTTTAGCAAATCCAGCTAACTCTTGATATGCTTTTTCTGCATCATCACTATCTGGTGCTGAATAATATACTTCAACTACTTCTTTTCCTGAATATGTATCACCCACATTTGTAACCGTTGCTTCTACAGTAACTTTATCTTCGTTTGCTTCAACACCATCAACTTCGATATTAAAATCTGTATATGACATTCCATATCCAAATTCATACGCTGGTGTAATGTTAAATGTGTCGAAATAACGATATCCTGCATAAATCCCTTCATCATATAATTCAAGATTTTCTTCACTATCATTTCCACCAAATGTTTCACTTGCAGGATAATCACTATAATTTTGAGCCCATGTAGATGTTAATTTACCTGAAGGTGTAACTATACCTGTTAAAACATCAAATGCTGCTGTTCCTGCTTCTTGTCCAGCTTGAGACATATTAATCAATGCATCCAGCCCCTCAATTTCGTCCATAAATTTAGTGTCAATGACACCACCAGCATTTAATACTACTGTTACTTTATCAAAGTTTTTACCTACAAGAGCCAAGTTAGCCTTTTCTGTTTCAGTTAATTCGTAATCACCAACTTCAAACTCAACTTCTTCTCCATTAATTGTAGCTCTTGTCTTTTTAGTTGTTGAACTTCTATCTGCTCCTTCACCAGCATTTCTTCCAATTACATAAATTGCTGTATCAGTTCCCTCTTTAGCCTGGTCAATAATACTTTGAGTTAATTCCATTTCTGGATAAGCAAATGTACTCATTGGATTTGAACCAAAAGCAAGTTTAGCATCATCATATCCGTTAGCAAATTCTTCTAAAAATGCACCAGATGTAACATTATATCCTTTATCTACAAAAGCTTTGTAAATATTAATATTATATCTTTCACTCAAATCTACCATGACATCTCCGCCACCACTAAGTCCACCATTAAAGGGATCTCCAGATCCTGTACCACCACGGATAGTACGAACAGCACTATTACCAAAAAGTGCTACATTTTTTCCTTTGATTGGTAATGCGTTTTCATCATTTTTTAATAATACCATTCCTTCTGATGCAACTTCTCTTGCTAAAGCAGCATTTTCTTTTTCACGTTGGCTGATTGAGTTATCAGTTGTTGCCGCCATAGTCGAAGTTACATTTCCTAACGCCATCATCGCACTTAATAAACTAGCGGATGTAATTTGTTTCCATTTTTTCATATCTCTTCCCCTTTCTATTACATGTATACTCATTATACATAAAATAGTTTTTGTAAGAATGGCATTTCCTCATCAAAAAAAGGTCATTTCCTCATCATATTTCGATATATTTTAGGTGACATATTATTTAATTCTTTAAAAATTTTATTAAATGATTTTATATTTGGAAAACCATTTTTATACACAATATCTATTAATGGATAATCGGTTTCTACTAAATCCTCTTTTGCATGTTGTAGTCTAATTTGATTTAAATATTCTTTAACTGTTAAATTTAAATTATCTTTAAAAATTTTTGCCAAATAACCTTCTGAGATATCAAATTGATTAGCAATAATACTTAACGATAAATCATTCTGATAATTATTCTCGATGTATTTAATAATTTTTACAATTCTGTCTTTACATTTGCTATCTTTAAGTTTAAAACACCCTTTTTTATCAACAGCTAAATTTTCCAATAATATATATACGAGCATTTGACAATAACTTCTTATTCTAATATCATTATACGCACCCTTGTTATCATAAAATCGAATTATTTCAATTAATGTGCGCATTAATCTACTATTAATTTTTCATCTGGCTGTTGAAAAATTTTATATCGATTTCTGAGCAACACATTTTTAAATAATCATAATCAATTAGCAAAGCATAACCTTTATATATTTTTTCATTTTTCACAGCATTGATTGCATGAATATCTTTTGAATTAACAATATATACATTACCTGCACTTACGATTTTACTAATCCCATTTATCCATAATTCAAATTTCCCATATAAAGGAATTAAAATTTCAAGACTATTATGCCAATGTTTTTCAATTAATTTCCCTTCTGAATTCTCATTAAAAAAATCATGCAATATAATTGGTAAAGAACAATTATATTTAATCTTTTCATATTTATACATTTCTTACCTCTTTTTATTTCTTTTACATACAAAAACTCATAGAAATGCTCCTTTCATCACCTATGAGTTTGTCGGGCATATGTTTAAATTTTTAAGAAGAACATCTCTATTTTGTTTTTATCAGTAAATATAGTTTTTAATTTTCTTTTTTTCTCAATAATGTTGCTTTTGCTAAACTTAATAACGCAACTATTTCAAACATTCCAATTAAGTTGCTGTCTCCAGTTTTTATGCTTACAGCTGCATCTCCTTTACTTACTACTTTATCTGTTGTTATTTTGTAATAAAACCATTCCTTGAGCTGCAAGATTCATTGATAGCTCTGTATTTTTCTTTGCGAGCAGAAACAATACTATCTGTTGCAGTTATTTTTGCAAGTGCTGGATATACATTCATTATTGCCATAGCAGATGATATAGATGTAGCAAATACATATTTATATATTTTTTCACATTTCCCTCCATTTCCAGCCGTATTTTTTGGCTGGACACATACATATGATTAAAATTCCAATTTACTATTAATCAAAATCAATTTAGAACATTACTATGCAATTTATTTTTATCATAAGTAAGATCTACAATCTCTCTGTTTTCTTCGATCAATAACAAATTTTATTTTTATACTTCTTCTCCTTCCTGTTATGAAGGTTGTAAATATCCATTAGTTAGTATTTAATAGAAAGCGTGCATCTCTACTAAAAAAGGCATTAACAATACTCATTTATAAAAGCTCAATTACTTCTATGAAATAAATATAGTTAATGCCCGCATTACCAGTTACACACTATTTAATAACTTCTATTTCTGTTTAAATTATATTCGCAATTTTGCCAAAAGTAAATAGTAATCACTTACATTTACTGAGTTTTTCCACCAAAATAAATTCTCAATCCTATTGATACGACAAACTTTTATCACACCAATAATTTCTTCTATTATGGATTATTGGGTATCATAATACATCTATATATTTCTTAAAGAATCTATTTCTACCAACGGATATACTTGACTTTTCATCGATAAGAATTATCACCAGGACAGCAAAGTTAAACAATACAACATTCATCTTGATGATCTTTCACTGGAATATGACGATTCTATTGCTCACTTCTCTAATGTTACTAAAACCATAACCACTCAAACTAATGATGAAATTCAAAAACAGTCATTACAACATACCAAAGACAAATATCCAAGAGATACTTATACTTCATTTACTTATTATGGCTGTACCAGCTATTATTTTGAAACTTCATTTGACAACAGTAACCTTATTGATGAAGAAAGTAACATTATACAATTCAACTGTATATATCAAAAGCGTCTCGTTTGATAAAGAAATAGACGAAATAAACAAAGAAAGCGCTAATGCCAAATAAAGAAAAATTAAAGGATTTCTAAAATACTAAATAATTCACAACAAAATAGCCAAAATCCATATAATATCACTGTTTTATGTTTTATTTTAATGTAAAATCTCGAATTTGACAGTTTATGATAAAAAAAGACAAAAAACATTGATATATTAAATGCTTTTTGTCTTTTTTAATGTTGCATGTGATTCCTTATTTTAAAATTTTTTATTGAGGCTTTTTAGCTGGTAATATTCTCTGTTTAATTCCCAGCATGAATTCTTCATTTAATGCGTCACATATTTTTCCACTTGTATATGTCGCCTGATAGTAGAGATCATGATTATTGACTTTAGCTGTTTTATAATTCCCAACTTGTAATATATTAATTTTTTTAAATCTAAATTATCTGATACTGTGTATTTAATATAGCCCTCATTATTTGTCTTTAGTGTATAGTATATTGATAAATCGTTATTAAATAATTTTTGAGGTTCATAGCCTTATTTTTCTATAAAAACAGAATTTAATGAAAGTATTCTTAAAATAATTTTAGATATAAATCTATTATATGCACTATTTTATCACTAAAATAGTGCAAAAAAATAATTTAGATGAATGTTGTACTTACAGTTGATAGTACAAATATGACACCATACATAGTATTGATAGTAGTAGCAGTGGTAGTTATTACAGGTATAGTTATTTATAAAAAGAAAAATAAATTTACCTTTTTAACTATTATTAACGATAATCACAAAAAATGGATATATTGATAAATTCTAATAATAATTGAAATAATTAGATTATTAAAAAGTCCATTATTTATATTTCAACATATAAAACTTTTAATTAAAACAATATCAAAATACAATATACAATTAGTTTCACCCCTACAACAAATAAAACTATAATTATAATTTCCATATCATCTGATTTTATTATACAACTTTAAATATTTTTTAACCATTTTATATCCAATGGTCAATAAACTTTTCATCTCATATTCTTCTAACAATTTAAGTCAAAAATAAAAACCCCACAACGGAGGTTTCTATAATTCGATTTCTGTTTTCCATAATCCATGAAGATTACAATATTCATAAACTGTAGCTTTTCCTCTTTTACCAGCAATATCAAAATTAGCCTCTGGCTGATCGTTTGAAGTTAGTGTGACCCTCAAAATATTACCAGTTTCAAATTCTACCCAAATATTACTAATAAAATGTTCTGGTGTCATAGGATGATTTACATCTCCTACTGATACTTTTAACTTACTATCATCAACACTCACTACTGGTACGTGCTTTTCAACAGCAGCATCTATTGATCCCGCTTCTATTACTTCCATCTTTTTACCACAACACATTAGTGGTACCCCATGATCATCAATCATCTCAACAACATTTCCACAGATAGGACATTTCAATAGTTTCATCTTCAATCCTCCTTTCATTTTATCTTTCCCTTGCAACTATATAATATCACAAATAAATAATAATAGTTACTAATATGCTTTATTAAATTCCCCCTTATTATTATTAATAGATTATCTATTTATATACCTTTAATTGATAAAATAAAAGGCTCCAGCAGGAGCCTTTTAATATTATCCTAAATTTTCAACCATTGCAAGATAAGAATCTACTTGTAAAGATGCTCCTCCAACTAAAGCACCATCTATATCAGGTTGTTCTAATAAAGTCTTTAATCCTTCAGGTTTAACAGAACCACCGTATTGAATTCTTACTTGATCTGCAACTTCTTGACCATATAAATCAGCAATTACACTACGAATATATGCACAAACATCTTGAGCAATTTCATTAGTAGCTGTTTTTCCTGTTCCAATAGCCCATACAGGTTCATAAGCAATTACACTACGCGCTGCACATTTTGGACATACATCTTTAAAAGCAGCAACAGTTTGTGTTTTTACAACATCTTTAGTTGTTCCAGCTTCATATTCTTCTAAAGTTTCACCAACACAAACAATTGGTGTCATATCATTTTTTAATACTTGTAACATTTTAGCATTTACTGTTTCATCAGTTTCACCAAAATATTGTCTTCTTTCAGAGTGACCAAGAATTACCCATTCAACTCCAATTTCTTTTAACATTTCAACACTAACTTCACCAGTATAAGCTCCGCTATCTTTGAAATGACAATTTTCAGCAGCAACTAATAAGTTTTTAGTTCCTTCTTTAGCAGCTTGTAAAGCTAAATATGGAGTAGCAATTCCCCAATCAGCACTGTCAGACACTTTAGCATCTACAGCTTCAACAAACGCTTTAGTATCAGCGATTGTTTTGTTCATTTTCCAGTTTCCTACGATAATTGGTTTTCTCATTATAATCTCCCCTTATTATTTATCATCAATTGCAGCGATACCTGGAAGAACTTTACCTTCCATATATTCTAATGAAGCTCCTCCACCAGTTGAGATATGAGAAACTTTATCTGCATATCCAAGTTGCATTACAGCAGCAGCACTATCTCCACCACCGATAATAGTATTTGCACCATCTAAATTAGCTAAAGCTTCGCATACAGAAATTGTTCCTTTAGCAAATGCAGGCATTTCAAATACACCCATTGGGCCATTCCAGATTACAGTTTTAGCACCAGCTAAAGCAGCTTTAATATTTTCAACTGATTTAGGTCCGATATCTAATCCCATATAACCATCTGGAATATCTCCTTCAACAACTTTGATATCTCCTTCTTCAGAGAAAGCATTATTAACAACTGCATCAACAGGTAAAATTAATTTATCTCCTGCTTTAGCGATTAATTCTTTAGCAATTTCAACTCTATCTTCTTCTAATAAAGAATTTCCAACTTTTTTACCTTGAGCAACAGCAAAAGTATATGACATACCTCCACCAACGATAACTTTATCAGCAATTTTTAATAAGTTTTCAATAACTAAGATCTTATCAGAAACTTTAGCTCCACCTAAAATAGCAACCATTGGTCTTTCAGGATCATTTACAGCTTTTCCAATATATGCGATTTCTTTTTCTACTAAGAATCCAGCTGCACTTGGTAAATGAGCAGGAATACCAGCAGTTGAAGCATGTGCTCTATGTACTGAACCAAATGCATCTTCAACAAAAACATCACCTAATGAAGCCCAATATTTTCCAAGTTCAGGATCATTTTTAGATTCACCAGCTTCATAACGAGTATTTTGTACTAAGATCACTGCACCATCAGCAGCATTTTTAATTGCATCTTCTAATACTGCTCCTCTTGTAGCATTAACAAATGTTACAGGTTTTCCTAAATGTTTTTCTAAACAAGGAGCAACAACTGCTAAATCGTTTTTAGCTTTGTCTTCTTCTGTTTTAACTTTTCCTAAGTGTGAGAATAATACTACACATTTTGGATTTTGTTCTAATAGATAATTGATTGTAGGTAACGCTGCTACCACACGATTATCATTAGTAATTTCTCCAGTTTCTTTGTTTCTTGGTACATTGAAGTCAACACGGCATAAAACCACTTTTCCAGCGACTTCGATATCTTTGATTGTTTTTTTATCCATTTTTAATATTCCTCCATGGCTGAATTATATCACTGTTATTCATTGTTTTCAATTAATTTCATACAATATAATGAGGTGAAATGTATGAAAAATAGCCAATTAATTAATATTGATAATTTACCAGAATTACTTAAACACGATTATACATTTATCGATTTAAGAGACCCTTTACAATTTAATAGATTACATTTGCATAAATTTATCAATATCCCTTACGATTCTTTTATTAGTAATCCCCCTAAACTTTCTAAAAACAAACCCATTTACTTAATTTGTTATAGTGGCAAAAGATCTTTAGAATTAGCTAAACAGCTTTCAATGCAAGGTTATAATGCTTATAGTTTTAATGGTGGATTTTATGCAATCGAGCACCCTATCAATAAACAATACTACTAAAATTTTATAATGGTGCGTTATAAAAACGTCCCACATATTTTTCTGATTTACTAACATTTATAATAATTTTAGGATCAACTTCTTTTAAAACTGTAATCACATCATCAACTTCATAACTAGAAACAATTGCTGTCAACATTGATATTGGTGTCTTAGAATAACCTCCCATTCCATCTATAGCTGTAATCCCATGATGAAACTTCTCACAATATATTGCCATTACATCATCTTTCTGCTTTGTAAATATCTGCATCATCACCCGTTTATAACGAGTATGAAATGTAGATACTGTTTTAGTTGATAAAAATTGAAATAGTATTGAATATCCTGCTGCTTCAAAACCAAAAATACAGCCAAATACACTAAGCATCAATGCATTAAAAATAAATACTTGATTCCAAATTTCTTTACCGCTTTTATTAGAAACATATAAGGAAATAAAATCCGTTCCACCACTTGAAGCATTTCCTTTCAAAGCAATAACAATACTACCACCAAATAAAAAGCCGCCAAAAATCACATTTAAAATTTTATCATCAAATAATGGTATTTGTGGTACCAGTGGTAAAAATAAAGATGTTAAAATAACTTGCAATAATGAAAAAAATACAAAGCGAGGTGATATTTTTTTAGCACAAAATAATGCCACAGGTATATTCAAACACAATAAACCAATCGAAGTAGGAAGACTTCCACCAAATAGTTCTGCAACCATATCCGCCATAATGGCAATCCCCATAAAGCCACCTGATAAAATTCCTGCTGGGCGCACTAGATTCTTAGTCGCAAATGCCATGACCATCGATGATAATAAAACAGCTCCGAAGCTAATTAAATATTTTCTTTTTTTTAAATCCATTTTACAAATCCCCTTTTTCCTGCTCCGATTATAGCACAGTGATTGTATTAATTAAAGAACAATATAACATCAAAACCAAAATTAATAGTTAATATTTGATGTATTCTTAGAGTAATTTGTATTTTCTTAACTGTTCTTCAATTTCATGCTCATCAATCATACAATGACATTCACCAAGTTTAATTGCTGGTTTTGTTTTACCATGGTAATCACTGCCGCAGGTAATTAAAAGGTGATTTTTTTTACCAAACTTATAAAAATACTCAACCGTCTCTAAACTATGATAATTACTAAATGCTTCTACGCCTTCAACACCTAGTTTTACCATTTCATCAAATAACTCAAATCGCCCTTTTAAATTATTACCAGGATGCGCTAAAACAACAACACCGCCATGCTTTTTTATCAAATTAATTGTTTCTTGTAAACTCGGATAAATTATTTTAGTATAACACGGTTTCCCTTGTGCATAAAAATCCCAATAAAAATTAACGTACGGATTATCACTGCGTTCACCACCATTTCGATACGGCTTCAATAACGGATGATCTACGTAACGCTGATCATTTAATAATACTTCTCCGATCATCTCACCAGTATATATTCCACTATCTGTTAAACTTCTAATGCATTTAAATCTACATCAAATCCCATTTTATTTATTAACTCTACTTTTTCTTTAGAACACTTTAATTCTTGATCGAAAACGTTTCTAAAAGAAAAAAATCTTCTTGATGATAATCTATACCATAGCCTAGAACATGTAAATCGATTCCATTATATGTACAATCAATCTCAATTGCAGGTATATACTGAATATTTAATTTTTCTGCCATTTCTTTAGCTGGATCAATTGCTTTAACACTATTATGATCAGCAATAGCCATAATTCTAATACCAGCTTGATAACATTGTTTCACTAATTCCTCTGGTGTAAATTCACCGTCACTGCTATATTTTGAATGCATATGCAAATCAATAAATTTTTCCATTAGCCTTCTCCTCTTATTTTATTTTTTAATACTTCTATTGCCAAATGATATAAACCTGCAAATATTAATTCATCTAAATTATCAATATTTATAATTTTAGGACAATGTTTTCTAGGTACATATTTAATCAGCTCACTGCTATCGAATATTTCAAAAACGTCACTACATATTCCCACAATTTCTGGATTTATTACACAACAAATCGTCGCTAACTGTTTTAATAACAAACCATGAGGATCACTTTCCAACATCCTATCCTGCTGATAGTGTGAAATAAACGGCAAATATGATAATTCACCAGCAAAATTTGTAGCTCCTTTACACAAATGACGATCAATTAATATTCCACAACCAATATATTTGATTTTAGGCTGATACATCAAAACAATATTTTCAATTTTAGGATAATGATCTGCAAAGCCGATACTAGCAATATTAACATCGTTTTCGATTATCACCTCAAGATCAAACCGCTCATTGATCAACGCAAATAAATCAATATTTACCAGCTCATCGAAATCACAAATATCTATTTTACCATTCTGACAAACTCCAGGAATGCTTAAAGCTAAAACTTCTATTTTGTTGTCTTTTCTTAAAAAACTAGTAATTATTTCTAAAATATCATTTACTATTTCTTTCTTTTTAATAATCTTTTTTTCTAATTTCACGTTTCCTAAAAGATCAACTATATTTACCATAAAACAGCAGCCCAAAGCTTCTTTTTTTAAAATTACCCTTAACAAATGATAATAATCTTTATTTAATACATACTGTTTTGATTTTCGTCCCCCCGTTGACTTGGCTTCTCCAGCTAAATATATCTCCTGACGTTCTAATAAGTACTTCAAAATATTAGTTGTAGCTGCTAAAGAAAGCTTTGTTTGTTTTGCTAGTTCATTTTTTGTTATTACTTTCCCATTGTAAAAACATAGTCTAATTTGATGAATGTTATTTGTCTTTAAATCTGTTACCTTAGTCAAATATCTCCCTCCTGCAACTTTCGTTATATCGTGTCGAAAGTTTACGATTTTATTATAGCAATAATATTATCAATGTAAATGTTTTATTCATAATTATTTGTTACAATTGAATAGAGGTGAACTAAATGTCAGATTCCTTAACCACAAAACGCATCCTTGCTAGATCATTAAAAGAATTGTGTCAGCATCGAAACTTTGAAAAGATTTCAATAAATGATCTTACTAGAAATTGTAATTTAAACCGCCAAACATTTTATTATCATTTTCAAGATAAATATGATCTTTTACAATGGCTCTATTACGATGAGTTATTTAAAGACATTGAAAATATCGTTACTTTTAATAACTGGGACCAATGCCTGCTTAAAGTATTAAAAAAAATTTATCGAGAAAAAGATTTTTACATTAATACTATTAATACTAATGGGAAATATTTTTATCAAGATTTCTATGACTTATCTCAAAGATGTTTTTATGATGCTATTACCAAACTAGATACAAATAATAGTATTTCAAATCAAGAAAAGATATTTTTTAGTGAATTTTATACTTATGGCATTTCTGGAATTATTTTACAATGGATCAAAACAAATATGAAAACCCCACCTGAAAAACTAGCTCATGATTTAAAAAAAATCGCTACTCAAAGCGAAATATTTGCTGTAGAGTTATTACATAATTAAGAAGTTGAAATTCAACTTCTTTTTTTAACAAAATAAAAAGATTTCATTTAACGAAACCTCTTTAATCAACTATTTATTTTTATTTTTCATCTTATAAACAATAAACCCAATTACTACTATTACCGCTACTACCATCAATATGATATATGGTGTAATATTCGTACTATCTCCAGTTAATACTGCATTCATTTCAATCACCTCTTGCTATTATTCTACCTCTAAATCAATTCATGTGCAAACACTTTATGTTTTATTTCCGTTTCAAATCACGCTTGCAAATTAATGATGTAATGATTGCTGCTATAGGAACACATATTACAATACCAATAGACCCTGCAATTCCTTGTAATAATTCTATGGCTATCGAATCATTATTGATAAATTGAGTAAAACTTATCCCATAAGAAAAGACCAATAATAGTAAGTTCAAAGAACTTCCTGTAAATGCTAAAATCAATGTATTTGCCATTGTTCCCATCGCATCTTTTCCTACATTCATTCCAGAAGCAACTAACTGTTTAAAGGTTAAATTAGAATTAACTACATATATCTCATTTACCGACGAAGCAATCGACATTGCTACATCCATTACTGCCCCTAGTGATGAAATGATAATTCCCGCCACTAATAAGCCCCGAATATAAAACTGATTATCTCCAGAAATCAACATTAACGATTCTGCTTCAGTCATATTAAAACCGCTCAAATGCCCTAAAACTTGAACTAAATAAGCAAAAACTCCTGCAATTGCTACTCCAGTAACTGTTGCAATAATTGCCGAAATCGATTTTGCACTTACTCCATCAAACACAATAAAGCATACTAGAGTAATAATACTCACCACACCAATCGACACTAAAATAGCATCATACCCTCTAGCTACCAAAGGTATTAAGATCAGTACTATCCCAATTATCGCAAACGCTAACCCTAATACAGCTTTAAATCCTTTTATCCCTCCAATAAGACATAATAGAGCCACAAAAAGTATTATACTAATCAAAATCGTATTAGTACGATCGTAATTATAAATAGCTACATTATAACTGTTACGAGTATTTTCTAAAATCGTTACAATAATTTTAGTCCCTTTTTTTACAACTATATTATGAAGTTGACTAACTTCATTTGTAACATCATGTACTTCACCTTTATGCTCACCTTCAGTTATTTTTAAACTAACTTCTTGACTTCCTAGCTGTAAACCACTTTTATCACTAGTTTCTAATTTATCATCTTTAACCTCTAAAACAATAGCTTTTACATATTTACCAGCACTAGATGATTGATAATCTTGGTTATTTTGATTAATCAAATAAATAGCACTAACAAATATAACAGTTACAATGAATATTAATGCCATCTTAATAAATTGTTTTTTAGTAATTTTTTTTATTTTTAACTTCAATTTTTTTTCCTCCAATGATAAAGACGCCACAATGTGGCGCTTTATCAGCTTAAATTTCTTTTTTTCTAATCAAACTATATCCAAATATACTTATTATTGCCATTATTAAAACTAATTCCTGGTTACTATTATCTCCTGTTTCAACTGCTTTATTTTTATTAGTAGTTTCTGTTACAGTAGGTTTAGCAGTTTGATCATCACCAGGTTTTGTAATTTCATTTTTAGGATTTTTTTCAAGTTTTTTCTATAGCTTGTTTAATTGTTTCAACTGCCTGATCAACTTCACTTTGAGTAACATTCAAATCAGCTAAAATTATTTTACCCTCATCGATTGCTTTTAAATAGCTTGCATAACTAGAATCACTATATCCATCATTAGTTAACATCTCATCGATCAACTTTTGTAATTCACTCTTGTCTATTCTACTCACTGTTTCTATCTAATTTCATTACGATCACGGACTCTTAAACAAACACCATCTGGATTATTATATATGATTCCAATCGCACTAACTTCGTTACCTACTTGAATTACATCACTTGTATTTACTTCAGGATTAATATAGCCATCAACAAATATTCTAAATCTAGTTCCTTGATCATCTTGAATCCAACAATTATCTAAGATACCATCGACAATATTTACTTCAGTTACTCTCCCCTTAACTTTAGCTAATAATCCACCATAATTTTCATAATCATTAGCTTGCATTAAACTTAATTCGGTTGGATCCAGCGGATTAACGGCATCATCAATTATCTCATAACCATAAACACCACTATTACCAATCTTTAATTCTTTATCCCCTTGATATTCATCAACATATCCAATTACACGTACTTTATTACCTACTTTGATCCCACTGCCATTAGCAATTGGAAAAATATCAATTCCACCAGTTTCATCTTGGATGTAAATTGTATCAAAGAACGCATTTGGAGCTTCACTACCTGCAGTAACAATTCCTTCTACTGCATAAATATCTCCAAGATGTCCATTTTGACGAACTTCTGCAATACTTGTTGTGGGAACATCCACTTTTACACTATCTAAAATATTAGTTACGATATTATAATTTATATATTGCAAGTCATAAATATTATCAATGTCTGCCTTAACTTCAAAATTTGATAAGAACACTGTCCCAGCTGTAAATACCTGTCCTTGACCAACTTGTTCAGCTGCCAACACTGTTACATCACCTTTTTTTACTACAGCTGTATTTTCATCATATGGTGCAGTGGCACTTAGTACTGGTTTATCACTTTCATATTTACTATTACTTTTTCTAGAATTTATACTATAAGTTGTGTCAAACCCTTTAACCAGTGCTTCACCCTTGCCAGGATTTACTGAACATCCTGAATAAACGCTGTACTCTTGTTGATCAACTACCCCTGCTAGCCATTTTGAATCTCTATTATATGTTCCTTTAAGTTTTAAACGATAACTTTGACCATCATTAACTTCTTGATCAATTACTTCATCACTATTAATTGACATCGATGACCCAATTGTTTTTAATAACGTATTAATTTGTGTACTTGATGTATATGGATCTTCATTTGCATCTTGATAGTCAGCTAATGCACATGTTATTACAGTTCCACCATTATTTACATATTCAGCAACATCTTTCATAAACGATTCTTCAAAAACACTCGGCTGCATTCCTTCACCACTAATAGATGTCACTTTTTTCATTGGCGCCGTTACTACCAGTAAATCTGTATCTTTCAATAATTTAGCATCAATTTTATTAGTTTCTATTCTTGCCTGAACACCTTGATTAGCACATAACTTGATAAAGTTATCCATATTCCCACTATAATATCCGTTTACATAATCATTAAAATGTGTCCCATCAATCACAACTTTTGTAACTGTACTTGGATCAGCGGCATCTAATTTAACCAAACCATTATAAGTCTTATCTACCCCATTGATCATTGCCTTTAAAACTACATTGATCGTTGTTTCTCCATTTACAGAAGGAATATATGTAAATTCATCTGTCGTTGTTTTTAACGATTCTAGAATCGCACCATTAGTAAGTTCACTACCATCGATACTACGAATAACATTTCCATTTACAAAATATTCAATCGATTTAATTATCATATCGACATTTTCATTATTATATAGTGTTGTAGTAATTCCAACATTTTCATTTTTAATAGGTAATTCGGTATCGCAAGCAACACTAGCAATGCCCGCTTTTTCCACTTCGCCTGTCCATACTGGCGCCGTTACTGCGATATCTTGATCTGGCTGAGTTACTCTTAAATAATAATATGAATAATTATTAGGCAGATCAAATGTTACGGTCCCTTCATTTCCAGAAATCGTCTTACTTGCAGCAACGATTCCTCCATTTACAATTACCTCTACAGTTCCAATTGCTTTATCTGTAGGATCACTAATTTTAGCACTAAGGTGAACAGTTTCACCAGCATCATATACTTCACTACCCATGATTTGATCATTTAAAGTATAATAAATGTTCAAATCATTATCTTCTGTTGCATAAACACGACGTTTATTTAAAGCATCATATAAACTATTTTCATCTAATGTTTGCGCTAAAATAACTGAACGAGTTGTATTTGCATCACCCCAAGCCCCTTTATGATTATCCTGGTTATTCGTTGGTGCTACATGCCAGCCTTTATCTAACACTCTTGTATAATATTCATATGATGGAAAATAACCACCGCTCCTTACAGCTCCTTCACCATTACCAACTTCAATCAAATTAATTCTTGCATCGTTTTCAACACTATAGTTTGTAAAGTCATAGAAATCTCCGAAAGTTGTTCCTGGGTGATTAAATTGAGAAATTGATGTCGCGGCACTAACTAAACGATCATAATATTGGGCTAATCCTGAAGGATTGCTTGCTGACTGTTTTTTGTTTTGAAAAATTGCATTATTTCGATTCTCAAAACCGGCTGTATTGAAAGTATTAATATGTCCGCTACCATCACTCCATGTCATCTCATAACCATAGACTCCTAAAAAAGTTGATCCAGCGCTAGTAACATCGTCATTAATAATTTTTTGATCAGTGATATTTTGGGCTGCGGCTTTACCAGTTGCCCATTTTTCATTATTTGCTGAATCATTGATCGAAGCTTCATAATTACTACCTTCAAAT
This sequence comes from Clostridiales bacterium VE202-01, assembly GCA_000508865.1. GTDB lineage: Bacteria > Bacillota_I > Bacilli_A > Erysipelotrichales > Coprobacillaceae > Thomasclavelia. The sequence goes on along the minus strand of BAHP02000100.1, from coordinate 20,021 downwards.
GAGTTAGAATGATCAGTAACTGCTAAAAAATCTAAATTTTTAACTTTTGAAGCATATTCAAAAGCACTTTCAACTGATCCTGCCCCATCAGATAAATTTGTGTGAGCGTGTAATTGACCAAAATAAGTATTATATATTCCTGTAAATACTTCATGGTATGTATACGTTATTTCCTTACTTGATTCACCATTTAAAATAGCATAAGTTTTTAATGTTGCTGGTAAAACTGTGATCGTAATAGGCTCTTTATATTCAAGATACTCACCATCATTTAACTTATACATGATCTTAGCATCTGAAGTAGCGCAGGATAATGTGATTTTACTATTCAATTCCAACTCCCCACTACCTTGACTAGCCACAACACCGGCAATCTCTTCACTTGGCTTATCTGCCACTTTAGTTACATCATTAGCATTCAATAATTGTAAAATATATGAGCCATTATATCCCTCTAAAATTCCTTTTATATTGATAACATTGTTTTGAGCAATCTTTTTTGCTAAGATCTCATAATCATCACCACGACGTGAATCTAATTTGGCATTTAGTGTATAACCATCCTTAAATAAAGTTAGATTAGCATTGTTATAATTGTCTTTAGACATACTATTTACAATAACTTCATCTAAAGCTACATATTTTCCACCACACATATCACCAATTTTATCCAGTGTTACAGTTGTAGCTAAAACTTCGTTTTTATTGCTTATGATTTGAACATCCGTTACTTCTAATTCACATTTACCACTATAATACTTAGTAACTCCTTTAGCGATTACTTCATCACCAATTTGAATCTTTTTATCTTTTAAAACTGCATCCCCATATAACATGATTCCGCCTGTAGAATCTTGAATATATTGACCTAATGATGCATTATCATATTTACTTGTAGCAATGCCTTTAACTGTAAATTCATTATTTTCACCATTACGAGCATCATTTATCGTACTGTATTTTTCTGTAAATTGATATACCTTTACATCACTGTCTTCTTTACCATCTAAAGTTGCCCAAACTTTGATCGTACAAGGCAGCTCGTTTAACACTGGTGGGTTATTTAGATCATAAACCCTAGCCTCGTCATTTCCAATCTGATAGTAGATCGTTGCTAAAGGCGTAGCACAACTCATTGATAATTTTGTCTTTAACGCTACCTGGCCACCATTTGGAGCAATAATTACATTGCTTACTTTATTACCCAACAATGCCGTTAATGTAATATTATTCAAATAGCAAGTAGCTCCACTACTACTAACATCATCACTTGGAACAATCCGAATATATCTAGCCTCGCTAGGTATACTTAAATATGTATTATCATTCCATGATATTGCATTTAAAGCTCCAGAGGTAGCAGTAATCTCAAAATCACTTTCACTAACTTTTTTGTATTCCAAACCATCTTGTGAATATAAAACATGCCACTCTTGATTCATCGTTTTTGAACGCCGCATGCTAAAACTAATCTGTAAATCTTCATAACTTGAATCTGGTATTTCAATTTGCCAGTATTTACTGCCCGCTTCACCATCAAAGCCACTAGCTGCTAAAAAATAGCTTGCACTATTTCCCCAGGTTCCTGTGGCATTTGTAGTCAAATTAAACCCTTCTCCAAAAGTAGCTGGAATTACAGATTTTTCTGGTACTGTTTCAGGATTACTATCTATATTCCAGTTTGCAATAGTCTGTCGCTGTTCTTGAGCGTTAATAAAATTTAGATTTCCATACATTATGGAAAATATCATCACTAAAGACAGTAGACAAATACTAATTTTATGAAATTTCTTTTGCCATATCATTATTTTTCTCCTTTCATTTTCAGATAAATTATAATCATCTCCTTTAAATCAAAATACCAAGTTTATGTAAAGTTTTAATCAATTAATTTATAAGATTTTTTATTATAGTTTTAAAAAATAAATATTTATGCTATTAAAATAATATTCACAGATATTTTTGTAAAAATATGTCTTACAGGAGATAATGAGTTTGATAATAATTTGCTTCAAATAGTGTAAAATATTTTGCAGATAAACAAATTAAAAATTATTCATATGAAAAAACATCAAATTCTCACCCAAAAAAAGAAACTTAAGTAAAAAGTTTCTTTCATCGACTAGCCAATTATATCTGATTAATTGCTCGAATCATTAATTCAAATACTTCCCTTCTTTTTCTTCTACTAACCTCTATTATTACATTACTATGTCTTAATTTTATCTTCATCTCTCTCATAAAAGCTATTTTATCAATATTTATAATTTGATTTTTATTAACCTGTACAAATTGTGTTGGTAATATTTTAATAATCTCTTTGATTGGTATATCATCATTCCTGTATTTACTTGATTAAAATAAATAGAACTATATAATTATCTCCAATTTCGATACTTGGACTTCTAAAATAAAAAGCAGTTGATAATTTTTTAAATATACCATAATGCAGTTTTTGCAAACGATAAACGCGCTTCTGCTTCAACATTTGTTGTAGTAACAGTACATAAACTCAATGATAAACAAATACATGTTATAAATCCTAATAATTTCCTTTTCATATTATTTTTTTCTCAAACAATATCTTATTAAATACATAAAAAATATTTAATTTAAAATAAGTATTTAGGAACTGTCATCACAAAGATCTTTTTACATAATCTTATTCATATTATAATTCTTAGTTTAATAATTCTTTGATTTTCTTTAAAATAATTAAAATTAGTGGGATGGCTAAAATAAGATATAAATAAAGCATCAATGAAGTAATCCCAATTCCCTCTCCTATATCATAAAACTTGCTTATAAAATAACCGAATATAAGAAAGTAGATTCTAGATAGACCTATTCCAATAATAAGCAACATTACATTTATCATTACTTTTCGCATCTTTTCACCTTCTTTACATATTTTACTTAACTATTATTGGAAAATTATGATGGTATTCTGTTTATCTTTATTATACATCAATTGTTTCTTATTATGATGCTTTTTGATTCAACGGTTCAATTAGAGATTCATTGGTCAAAAAAAGCTATAAACCATAGTCTATAGCTTTTAAAACATTATTTATTTTTTAAATCAGTAGCATCAAATGCTTCAGCAATTGGTCCTCCTGGTGCAACCATTGGGAATACCTTATCATCTTTATCAATTATACATTCAATTACAATTGGTCCATCATATTCCATTGCTTCTTTAATAGCAGGAACTAATTCTTCTTTCGTTGTAACTTTAATTGCTTTGCATCCTAAACCTTCAGCAACTTTACAAAAATCAACTTTATCAGCTAAGATCGTATTTGAATAACGTTGCCCATAGAATAATGTTTGCCATTGACGAACCATTCCTAACACCCGATTATTAATAACTACTTGAATTACTGGAATATTATAACGACTTAATGTTGCTAATTCATTCATATTCATTCTAAAGCAGCCATCGCCAGCAATATTGAAAACTGTTTGATGAGGATTACCAAGTTTAGCGCCCATAGCAGCCCCTAAACCAAATCCCATCGTTCCCGCTCCACCTGATGAAACGAATTGACGAGGACGTTTATAGCGATAATATTGAGCAGCCCACATTTGATGTTGTCCTACATCAGTACAAATGATAGCTTCACCATTTGTCAAATAATCTATTTGTTCAATAACATATGGTCCTGTTAACCCTTCACTATCATAGTTTAAAGGATACTGTTCTTTTAAATCACGAACTTCTTTTAACCACTGAGGATGATTTTGTCTTGTAAGTTTTGCATTTAATTCCGTTAATACACTCTTAGCATCCCCAACAATTCCTAAATCAACAATTACATTTTTATTAATTTCAGCCGCATCAACATCAATGTGAATAATTTTAGCATCTTTAGCAAAGCGTTTAGTATCACCAGTAACGCGATCAGAAAAACGAGCACCAATAACAATCAATAAATCACATCTACTAACTCCAAAATTAGAAGCTTTGGTACCATGCATCCCAATCATTCCTGTATAACGAGGACGAGTATTATCATAAGCACCTTTACCCATTAATGAATCGGTAACTGGAGCATCAATTTTTTCCGCAAATTCTTTTAATTCATTAGATGCATCACTAGCAATAGCCCCACCACCAACAAAGATAAACGGCTTTTCACTAGCTTCTATCATTTTTATTGCCTGATCTATCTCTTGTGATCCATATGTATATCGACGTGGTTCAATTACATCCGGTACACATGGCGCAAAGTCAATTGTAGCTGCTGTAACATCTTTAGTAATATCAACTAATACTGGTCCTGGACGTCCTTCTTTAGCAATTTGAAAAGCTTTACGAATTGTTGGAGCTAATTCATTAATATCTTTAACAATAAAATTATGTTTAGTAATTGGCATTGTCACCCCAGCAATATCGATTTCCTGGAAACTATCACGCCCTAATAGTGATACAGCTACGTTAGCAGTAATTGCCACAAGAGGAGTTGAATCCATATATGCTGTAGCAATCCCTGTAACTAAATTAGTCGCCCCGGGTCCTGATGTTGCCATACATACTCCAACTTTTCCTGTTGCTCTAGCATATCCATCAGCCGCATGTGCAGCCCCTTGTTCATGAGATGTTAAAATATGATGAATCTTATCTTGATATCTGTATAATGCATCATAAATATTTAAAATCGTTCCCCCTGGATAACCAAATACAGTATCTACACCCTGTTCGATCAAACATTCTGCAACAATTTCCGAACCTGTTAACTTCATAGCAATTCCCTCCTTATTATTTATTTTTCTTCTTTAGCTTCAAGAATTGCTCCACGATCAGCAGAAGTTACCATTGACGCATATCTTACTAGATACCCCGTTGTAATTCTTGGTTTTCTTGGCTGCCATTTAGCTTTACGTTTAGCCAATTCTTCATCACTTACTTCAACATTCATTGAATGCTCTAAAATATTAATATTGATAATATCGCCTTCTTCAACTAATGCAATCGGTCCCCCTGAAGCTGCCTCTGGAGAAACATGTCCAATCGAAGCTCCTCTAGTAGCTCCAGAAAAACGACCATCAGTAATCAAAGCAACATCTTTATCCAATCCCATTCCCGCAATTTCACTTGTAGGTGATAACATCTCACGCATTCCTGGTCCCCCTTTTGGACCTTCATAACGAATTACAACAACATCACCCTTAACGATCTTACCAGCTCTAATTGCCGCGATAGCTTCGTCTTCACTATCAAAAACACGGGCTGGTCCACTATGAACCATCATTTCCTGAGCTACTGCTGATTGCTTTACTACAGCTCCATTAGGTGCTAAATTACCTTTTAAGACCGCAATTCCTCCAAATGGCGCATATGGTTTTTCAACTGGACGAATAATTTCAGGATTCAAGTTTACACATCCTTTAATATTTTCACCAACTGTTTTACCAGTTACCGTCATAATATCAGTATATAATAAACCAAGTTTATTAATTTCATTCATTACCGCATAGACACCACCAGCATCATTTAAATCTTCCATAAATGTATCTCCAGCTGGAGCTAAATGACATAAGTTCGGTGTTTTTTTACTAATTTCATTAGCAATTTCTAAATTTAATTCAACCCCAGCTTCATGAGCTATAGCTGGTAAATGAAGCATTGAGTTAGTTGAACATCCTAATGCCATATCAATAGTTAATGCATTATGAAAAGCTTTTTCATTCATAATATCACGTGGTCTAATATTCTTTTTAATACATTCCATGATCTGCATTCCGGCATGCTTAGCCAATCTAATTCTTTCACTATATACAGCGGGAATCGTACCATTTCCCTTAAGACCCATTCCTAAAACTTCAGTTAAGCAGTTCATTGAATTAGCAGTATACATTCCTGAACATGATCCACAAGTCGGACAAGCTTTTTGCTCAATTTCATGAAGTTTTTCTTCAGTTATCATACCAGCATTAAACTGACCAACAGCTTCAAACAATGAAGATAGGCATGTTTTATTCCCATCTACTTTACGCCCTGCTAACATTGGTCCTCCTGATACAAAAACAGTTGGAATATTTAAACGAGCTGCTGCCATTAATAGACCAGGTACGTTTTTATCACAATTAGGAATCATAACTAAACCATCAAATTGATGTGCTGTTGCTAGTGCTTCTGTACTATCAGCAATTAATTCTCGGGTAACTAATGAATATTTCATTCCTGTGTGATTCATCGCAATTCCATCACATACAGCAATAGCCGGTACCTCAATTGGCACCCCACCAGCTAAATAAATCCCTTTTTTTACAGCATCTGCAATTTTATCAAGATTCATATGTCCTGGAACAATTTCATTATATGAATTTACAACCCCTATCAATGGTCGTTCTAATTCTTCATCAGTATATCCTAAGGCATTAAATAATGATCGATGTGGCGCTCTTTCAGTTCCGCTTTTTACATTATCACTACGCATCTTATTTCCCCCTTTATCTTTATAGATTAGCAACTATTAAGTCACCCATTTCTTTAGTTCCTACTTTTGTTTTATTTTCTGACATGATATCAGCAGTCCGATATCCTTGTTTTAAGACTTTTTCAATTGCTCCTTCTATATCTTTAGCTTCTTGATCTAAATCAAATGAATAGCGAAGCATCATTGCCGCCGATAAAATCGTCGCAATCGGATTAGCAATATTTTTACCAGCAATATCTGGAGCACTACCATGACTTGGTTCATACATTCCAAATTTATCTTCTCTTAAAGAAGCACTTGATAACATTCCAATCGATCCTGTCACCATACTTGCTTCATCACTTAAAATATCACCAAACATATTTTCTGTTAAAATAACATCAAATTGTTTAGGATCTTTAACTAACTGCATTGCACAGTTATCTACTAACATATGTTCTAAAGTTACTTCAGGATAGTCATTAGCTACTTCACTTACAACTTTGCGCCATAATCTTGAAGTATCAATAACATTTGCTTTATCAACACTAGTAACTTTTTTATTACGTTTCATCGCAATATCAAATGCTCGCTTAGCAATTCTTCTAATTTCTGTTTCACTATAACTCATCGCATCACGAGCAACTAATTCACCATTTTCTTCTTTAGTTGAACGCTTTCCAAAATATAAACCGCCAGTAAGTTCACGCATGATCATCATGTCAAACCCACCTTCAGTTAATTCTTCTTTTAATGGACATGCTCCTTTTAATTCATCATATAAAACAGCTGGTCTTAAATTTGCAAATAACCCTAGCTCTTTACGAATTTTTAATAATCCGGCTTCAGGGCGAAGACTAGGTTCTAATTTATACCAGGGTGAAGTTGTTGTGTCGCCACCAATTGATCCTAATAAAACACTATCACTATTTTTGGCAACTTCTAATGCTTCATCAGTTAAGGGGACACCATGTACATCAATTGATGCCCCACCCATTAAAATTTGCGTATAGTTAAATTTATGATTATATTTATTAGCAACAGCATCTAAAACCTTCATCGCTTCACCAACGATTTCTGGTCCAATTCCATCACCTTTAATTACTGCAATATTTTTTTCCATGACTCTTACCCCTTTTTACTATTTACGTAATTGACTAAGCCATCAACTTCAATCATTTTTTGTAAGAATTCTGGAAATGGCTGACTTTGATAAGTTTGCCCTTTTGTAACATTAGTGATTAAACCCGTTGAAAAATCAACAGTTACTTCATCACCTTGATCAATACCCGCTACTGCTTCAGGACATTCCATGATTGGAAAGCCAATATTGATTGAATTACGATAAAAGATACGTGCAAAACTTTCCGCAATTACACATTTAGTTCCTGCTGTCTTCAAACATAATGGGGCATGTTCTCGAGAAGAACCACATCCAAAGTTCTTTCCCGCAACAATAATATCACCATCTTCAACTGTTTTAGCAAAATCAGGATCAATATCCACCATTGCATGACTAGCTAACTCTTTAGCATCAAATGAATTTAAATAACGAGCAGGGATAATTACATCTGTATCTACGTTATCACCATATTTATATATTTTCATTACTCTTCACCTACTTTTTCAGGATTTGCGATATATCCAGCAATAGCGCTAGCTGCTGCTACTTCTGGAGAAGCTAAATAAATCAATGCTTCTGTATCACCCATACGACCAACAAAATTACGATTAGTCGTTGAAACACATTTTTCACCTTTAGCCATTACACCCATATGACCACCCATACAAGGACCACAGCTTGGTGTATTAAAAGCACATCCGGCTTCAACAAAAATCTCTGCTAAACCTTCCTGGATGCATTGAATAAAGATTTTTTGTGTTGCTGGAACGACCATTACGCGAACGTTTTTAGCAACTTTTTTTCCTTTAAGAATTGCTGCTGCTTTACGTAAATCAGATAAACGACCATTAGTACAAGAACCAATTACTACTTGATCGATCATAATTTTATCCATTGCTTCAATTTCATCAATCGTATGACCATTTCCTGGAAGATGTGGGAATGCTACAGTTGGTCTTACTTCACTTAAATTTATTTCGATTACTTCATCATAATCAGCATCTTCATCAGCTTCATAAATCGTATACTCTTTAGTAGAATGTTTTTTCATATAATCAATTGTTAAAGCATCAACTGGAAAAATTCCATTTTTAGCTCCAGCTTCAATTGCCATATTACAAATCGTAAAACGATCATCCATAGTTAAATATTGAATTCCTTCGCCTACGAATTCCATACTCTTATAACGAGCCCCGTCAACTCCAATTTTCGTAATGATATGTAAAATAATATCTTTTCCACTTATATATTGTGATGGTTTTCCAGTTAAAACAAATTTAATTGCACTAGGGACTTTGAACCAAAGTTCTCCAGTTGCCATTCCTGTTGCGATATCAGTAGTACCGACTCCAGTAGAAAAAGCTCCTAAAGCACCATATGTACATGTATGAGAATCTGCTCCAATGATACATTCTCCAGCTACAACGATCCCTTTTTCTGGTAAAATCGCATGTTCAACACCACATTTACCTTGTTCCATATGATGAGTTAAACATTGTTTATTAGAAAAATCTAAAATTGCTTTAGAATTTTCTGCTGATTTAATATCTTTATTTGGCGTAAAATGATCTGGCACTAATACAACTTTATCTTTATCAAAAACCTTATCTGCCATTTGATAAAAAATTGGTAACGCCATTGGTCCAGTAATATCATTAGCCATTACAACATCAAGTTTTGCCTCAATTAATTGTCCAGCTACAACTTCATCTAACCTGCATGTTTTGCTAAAATTTTTTGTGTCATAGTCATTGCCATGATTATAATCCCCCTTATCTTGACCTTTGTAGGTTGTAATTAGGGAGTAGCTTACTCCCTAGTTACAACACACAAAAGTGTGTGTTGATTAATTATTAATTAATTTGTCTTCATCAGACCAGCTGTATAATTTACGAATATCTTTACCAACTTTTTCAGATTCATGTTCAGCTGCTAATTTTCTCATTGCTTTAAAGTGAGCTTGTCCACCAGCTGCAGACATATCTAATAAGAAGTCTTTAGCAAATGTACCATCTTGAATATCTGCTAAGATTTGTTTCATTGCTTTTTTAGTATCTGCAGTGATGATTTTTGGTCCTGTAATATAATCACCATACTCAGCTGTATTTGAAATAGAATATCTCATTCCTTCAAATCCTGATTGATAAATTAAATCTACGATTAGTTTCATTTCATGGATACATTCAAAATATGCGTTTCTTGGATCATATCCTGCTTCTACTAATGTTTCAAAACCAGCTTGCATCAATGCACAAACCCCACCACACAATACAGCTTGTTCACCAAATAAATCAGTTTCTGTTTCTGTTCTAAATGTAGTTTCCAATAAACCAGCTCTTGCTCCACCGATTGCTAGACCATAAGCTAAAGCAATATCTTGAGCACGTCCTGAAGCATCTTGTTCAACTGCAACTAAACATGGTGTTCCTTTTCCAGCTAAGTACTCACTACGTACTGTATGTCCTGGTGCTTTTGGTGCAATCATTGTAACATCAACATTTTTTGGTGGTACGATTTGATTAAAGTGAATATTGAAACCATGAGCAAACATCAACATGTTTCCTTCTTCAAGATTTGGTTCAATTGATTCTTTATATAACTTAGCTTGTAATTCATCATTAATTAAGATCATGATGATATCAGCTTTTTTAGCTGCTTCAGCAGAAGTATACACTTCTAATCCTTGTTCTTCAGCTTTTTTCCATGATTTAGAACCTTCATATAATCCAACGATTACATGTACTCCAGATTCTTTTAAATTTAATGCATGAGCATGTCCTTGAGACCCATACCCAATTACGGCAACTGTTTTACCGTCTAATAAAGATAAGTCACAATCTGATTCATAAAAAATTTTAGCCATTTTTCTTAACCCCCTATTTACTTATTACTATGACTTTTTATATCAATTTCACCAAGCCCGCGTTTAATTCCCGATAATCCGGTTCTAACGAGCTCGACAACATTGAACCCTTCCAACATCGCAAGCAACGCATCAATTTTTGATTGATCTCCTGTTGCTTCGATGACTAATGATGCTGGTGCAACATCAATAATTCGTGCTCTAAAAATATCCGCAATCGAAACAATTGAAGAACGTTGCTTTTCATCTGCCTCGACTTTAATTAAAACCAATTCCCGATAAACTGATTTATCAGGTTCTAATGGAAAAATCTCAATAACTTCAACTAATTTTCCTAATTGTTTTTCAATTTGATTTAAAATCAATTCATCACCAACCGCTACGATAGTCATCCTTGAAACATTTGGAAGATTAGTTCTTCCAACACTCAAGCTGTCAATTCCATAACCACGACGACTAAATAAGCTGGCAACACGACTTAAAACACCAGGATTATTTTCCACTAATAACGATAATACTAAACGATTCATGTTATTGGCTCCCTTCTTCTTATTTCATTGCCTTAGTTAAGCGATTCATTCCTGATACAATTGCTTTTATTGTTGCCGTTGTAATATTTGGATGAATCCCTACACCATATTCTTGACAAGCACTTCCCTTAGCCCTTAAATAAACATAAGCTGCCGCTTTTGAACTTGATCCTGAAGTTAAAGCATGCTCACTATAATCCAATAAATGCGAATGTAATTCTGGAAGTGAATTCAAGGCGTTTTTCACAGCATCAATTGGCCCATTTCCATAACCCGTTAAAGTTACAACTTCACCATGTGCTTCAATCGTAATTTCTGCCCGTCTTTCATATTCAGTTTCATCTTCACTTATATCAACCAGCTTTTGTTTAATAAAGCGATAAGGTTCTTCGTTATCTACATACTCTTCAATAAATGTATCATAAACTCTTTCTGGAGAAACTTCTCCTTCTTCTTCACTTATATCTTGAATTATTTTTGCAAAATCCACTTGTAATCCTTTTGGTAAATGGAACCCGTACATACTTTCCATCACATAAGCAACGCCACCTTTACCTGATTGTGAATTAATTCGCACAATTGGTTCATATTGGCGACAACATCACTTGGATCAATAGGTAAATAAGGCACTTCCCAAATACCATCATTTCTTTCCTGCATCGCATGCATTCCTTTATTGATTGCATCTTGATGACTACCAGAAAAAGCCGTAAAAACTAACTTTCCAACATACGGATGACGTGGTGGAACTTCCATCTTAGTAACTTTTTCATATACATGTTTTATATTATTAATATTACTTACCTCAAGTTTTGGATCAACTCCTTGAGTAAACATATTTAAAGCAACATTGACAATATCAACATTTCCAGTTCTTTCACCATTTCCAAAAATAGTTCCTTCAACACGATCAGCACCAGCCATAATACCAAGTTCTGTTGCTGCGACACCACAGCCACGATCATTATGCGTGTGTAATGAAAGTATTACTCGTTCACGATCTTTAAAATGTGTTGACATCCATTCAATTTGGTCAGCATAAACATTTGGCGTTGACATTTCTACTGTCGATGGCAAATTAATAATCACTTTCTTATCTTTTGATGCTCCCCATTCATCCATTACAGCTTCACACACTTCTAAAGCATAGTCTAATTCTGTTCCTGTAAAGCTTTCTGGTGAATATTCAAGAATCACTTCTCCATCAAATTCTTTACTTAAATCTTTAACTAATTTAACACCATCAATCGCAATTTGTTTAATTTCTTCTTTCCCCTTATTAAATACCACATCTCTTTGTAATACTGAAGTAGAATTATAAACATGTACGATTGCTCTTTTTAATCCTTTTAACGATTCAAATGTCTTTCTAATCAAATGTTCCCTTGCCTGAGTCAAGACTTGTACTGTGACATCATCAGGAATTAAATTTTCATCAATTAAAATTCTTAAAAAATCATATTCTATTTGACTAGAAGAAGGAAAACCAACTTCTATTTCTTTAAATCCCATATCAACTAAGAGTTGAAACATTTCTACTTTTTCTTCTATTTTCATCGGCGTGATCAAAGCTTGATTACCATCACGTAAATCAACAGAAACCCATGTTGGCGCTTTTTCAATTTGTTTATCAGGCCAAGTACGTTCTTTAAAGCTGATTGGTTCAAATCTCTTATACTTTTGATAATTCATCATTTTATTTTTCCTCCTCATTATTTTAAATACTTATAAAAAAACCCTCGCACTCAAAATGACTCCTGTCACTTTGAGGACGAAGGTATAGTAACCCCGTGGTTCCACCTCAATTTATTAATACCTCACGATATTAACCTCACTAAGTACGCTATTATATAGTTAGTTCATACTCTTGCTAGATAACGGTTGCATTCCGTAGCCACCTACTTGATTCAGCGCTCCACTCAAGGATGAGTTCAATAAACCCTCAACAGCTCTTTCCACCAGCCAGAACTTCTCTATGCTTGAAAAATTTATCTACTAGTTCCTATCAAAGTATTTAAGTTATGTTACTGAATATGATAGCCCGATATTTTGTCGAAGTCAACCTTTTTTCATAAATTTTAAAGACAATTAATTATTACTTCGATAATTAATTATTACACAAAAATATCAACCTAAAAAACCTTGGAAATATCAGCGTTTATTTGCTTATCTCTAATTATATCATCAGAATTCAAAATAATTTTAGACGCGTACTTAGCATCAACAATATAATCATCTAATAAACTCTTTTCATATTTATTTTTTAAATCAAAATACATTGTATAATCAAATGTATAGGTTTTAATAATTTCATTATTTGGATAAACCAGCATAAAAACTAATTCATTATGATCATTAACCAAAAACAAACGATACGTTGCCTTACTCGTTATTGTACTTCTTATCTTATTTTTCATAATTTCGACAATTCGATCATCCAAATTATGTTCTTTTATAATAATTTTTTCTTTAAGTTCATTTAGTTCTTTGACAAATCTTATTTGATATTTATTTACCTCCATTTTTGATATTTTTTTTGATCCATCATGAGATAAAATAACTGCATATTTTAATTTATCATCATAATATACACACTCATATACTATTTTTTGATAATGACCACAATGACTGCAACGATATAAAAATAGTTCATCATTAAATATTAATTCCTTTGCCCTCAAATTATCACTTTTAATAATCGGGAACAGTTTCTTCGTTCCTTTTTCCAAACAGTGAATACACGTAATTTCTAATTCAACTTCATCATTCATAATTTCAACTCCTCGATAACATTTTACTAAATTAAAAATACTAAAATAGCTAATTTATCTTAAGAAATCATTTAGTTTTTATAAAAATAATTAAGTATACGTTTTACCCTTATATGTTAAAATATATAGTGGTGATAAAAATGCGTAGATTGAAATGGCCCTTTAAAATAATTTTATTTATTATTTTATTTACAATTATTAATACTAGCTGGAATTATTATTCTACAAACAAAAAAACATCTGATAAAATTCCAGCCAAATCAACAACTACAGTTATAGCATCCTTTATTGGAGACTTATTATATGAACAGCCTTATTATGACTGGCTTGGTTCCGATTATGAAAATAAAGGTTATTATGATTTAGTAAAACCTTACTTTTTAAATGATGATCTAACTCTCGCTAATATGGAGGTGCCAATCGGAGGAAGTGAATTAGGTATTTCTGGCAAAGGTTATAGTTTTAATGCACCTATACAAATTGGTCAAGAAGTTATTGATATGGGTGTTGATGCCCTTAATCTTGCCAACAATCATGCTAACGATGCCGGAATTGAAGGACGCAATAATACAATCAATTTTTTTAATAAACATAATATTTTAACTACTGGAGTATATTCATCTGTTGAAGATCGACAAAAAATCAAAACCAAAAAAATTAACAATATTACATTCAGTTTTCTTGGTTACACTTATAAAACTAATAAACTAGATTATCAAAATCAAAATTTAATTGGTTATTATCGTAATCTTGATACGATGAAACTAGATGATGAACATAAAGATATTATTAAAAATGAAGTTGAACAAGCTAAACAAATTAGTGATGTAGTAATCGTTAGTATGCATTGGGGCAATGAATTTACTTACACTGTCAACGATGAACAAAAAGAACTGGCTAATTATTTAAATGAGTTGGGTGTTGATATAATTATTGGTCATCACTCGCATTGTATCCAGCCAATCGAATGGTTGGAAAACAACGATCATAAAACCCTTGTTGCATACTCATTAGGCTCTTTTATCTCAGCAGATAATCAAGTTACCCGAGCTACAAATGAATTTGCCAATGCATATAACATTTCTATGATCTTGCAAACAGAGTTTGAAAAAAAAGAGCATAAAACTTCAATAAAAAAAGTTACTTATACACCAATCATTAATTACTATGATCAAAACTTTGAAAATTTTAAACTTGTTCCTTTAAATCTCTATAATGAAGAACTAGAAACAAGTCATGATCGTTATTCAAAAGGATTGAACAAAAATTTTATTATTAATAGTTTTAACAATATAATTGATCAACAATTTAATATTAATTATATCAAATAAAAATATAGACCAAATTTAGGTCTATATTTTTATTTTTGAACTGCTAGTTCAATTAAACGATCCAACAATTCACTATAACTAATACCAAAATCATCCATTAACTGAGGATACATCGATATTTTGGTAAAACCAGGCATCGTATTAATTTCATTTAAATAAATTTTATTTGTTTTCTTATCCAAAAAGAAATCAACGCGACTTAATCCATGACCATCAATTGCTTTAAACGCTTTGATTGCATATGCTCGAATTTGTTCTTGAATACTTTGATCGACTAGAGCCGGAATACAAGTCTTACTTTCTTCATCCTCATATTTTGATTCAAAAGTATAAAACTCACCATGGGGCATAATTTGACCTACTCGAGAAACGATCACATCATCATTTCCTAAAACTGCTGTTTCTAACTCGATACAATCAACACACTCTTCTACTACAATGTGACGATCATATTTTGCCGCTTCATTCAATCGATCCATTAATTCCTCTTGACTATCGCAACGATAGCATCCAACACTTGAACCAGAACGGCTAGCTTTAATAAAACAAGGCATTCCTAGTTCTTTAACAATATAATTTTCAACATCATCAATTTCATCAAAGTTATTATCTACTACTACTAATTTATTGTCATAACGTTTTTTTATATAAATTGATTTAACTTGAGGAATCCCTACTGTATCCAGAATTTTTTTAGTATATATTTTATCCATTGCAACACTAGAGCTAAATACTCGGCAGCCAACATATGCTACTTTTGCTAGTTCAAATAATCCCTGAATCGTTCCATCTTCCCCATATAATCCATGCAATACGGGAAAAGCTACATCTTGTTTTCGTAATAAACCATAGATATCATCAACCAGCTGACTATTCTCTAACCAGTTATCTTTCGCTAAATCCTGCTGATCAGCATTTAAATAATACCAGTTTCCATCTAAATCGATACCTACTAGTGTAAGATCATATTTTTCTTTATCAAGATTATTTAAAACTGATGTACATGACATTCTAGATACTATATGTTCACTAGATTGTCCACCACATAAAACCAACAATTTCTTTTTCACGATAATTTCTCCTCTATTTGCGTAACGACATCTTTAAGTTTCATTCCATTTGATCCCTTTAATAAAACCACATCATTACTACATAAATTATTTCTTAAATAATTTATCACTTCCTCATTATCTTTACAACAATAAATATTCATCATTCCTGCATCTTTTGCCCCAGCTGCAATAAACCGTGCCTCTTTACCTACTACTACAAGTAGATCGATATTTTTAATAGCCACATGTTTACCAACACTACGATGAAGCTGTTCACTAAACTCACCAAGTTCCAGCATATCCGCTAAAACAGCAATCTTTCTTCTTGAATAAGTCGCTAAAACATCTAAACTTGATTTCATGGAATCTTCACTAGCATTATATGTTCCATCAATCAAAGTAATGTTATTTTTTAACTCAATAATATCCATTCTTTTCTTTGTTAATTGAAATTCATTGATTCCCTGAATACACTTTTCTATACTTATATCTAATTTAATTCCGATTGCAATAGCTATTAAAGCATTTAAAACAAAATGATTACCTGGTACCGGAACATTTACTTTATATATTTCATTTAAATAATTTAATTCAAAAGTACTATGATCATCTTTTAAAACAACATTTTGCGCCCTAAAATCACTGTCACTATCAATTCCCACTTTAACAAGTTCCAAATTATCTAATTCGACTGTTGAAAGCAGATCATTATCATTATTAATAATTAGAGAACTACCATCTTTCATTCCCACAGTTATTTCTAATTTAGCTTTTAAAATATTTTCACGACTGCCAAGTTCTCCAATATGTGCCGTACCAATATTAGTAATCGCACTAATATCCGGTAAAGCAATCAATGACAATTCTTCCATTTCTTTTAAATGATTCATACCCATTTCCAAAACTAGCACTTCTTCATCTTTATGTCTTAAAATCGTCAATGGCAATCCAATATTATTATTGTAATTCCCCTCTGTTTTTAAAGTTTTATATCCCTTTTTAACAACGCTATAAACCATATCTCTAGTACTTGTTTTACCAACACTGCCAGTAACACCAACGACCTTGACATTACGATTCTTTCTTAAATATCGCGCCATATCCTGCAAAGCCTTTAATGTATCTTCAACCTTGATGACTACTTTATCATCAGATTTAATATCACGATCACTAATTATTGCACTAGCGCCATTTGCAAACGCGCTTTCAATAAAATCATGCCCATCAAAGCGCTCGCCAATTAATGGGATATACATCATCCCAGCTTTAATTTTGCGACTGTCTTGACTAAATCCTATAATTTCTAAATTTTCATCACCACTTAATAAAATTCCATTTGTGGCATTAATTATTTCCCTTACATTCATTTTTTCACCCTAAATCTCTTCACCAGCTATTTCTGGTATATCACTTTCTAATATCTGTCTCTTGCCATCTAATCCAACTACTTCATAACCAATATTTCCCTCTTGGTAAATTGATGTTAAAACTAGAAGTTTATCGCCTACTACCTCAAATGTCAATTTTCCAATGCTTTCGATCGTATAAAGTTTTTTTACCTTCTTACCTTCAAGCGTCATCGTATAAATCACATTACCATCATGAACAACTAAATGATCATCAACGATATTAACTAGCTGCAAATTATTATTTTCATAAACATCACTATGATTTCCATCTAAATCACATTTAATTAAACCTTTATCATTTATATAATATAAATACTCCCCATCATAAGTATATGTGTTAGTATTACTTGCTAGAGCTCTACGATCACTACCATCAAATTTAATTGAGATTAATTCTGAATTTTCATTCACATAAAAAATCCGTTCTCTTTGTTCATCAATGATCAAGCTATATGAAACTTCATCATTTATTTTTTTATCTTCATTAGTTGATAAATCAAGGCAATAAATAGATTCATTATCGCTATCTTTTTGATAATATATTTTTTCACCTAAATTTTGAACATAATAAACATTAGTTAATAAAACATCCTCACTTTTACTTTCTTTATCAACTCGATAATAATCATTATTTTCATCAAGATAATAATAATATTTACCATCATCTTTAAAATCTGTTAAAGCAAAATCATATACATGTTCGCGATTATTCAACTGTTTATCATAAGCAATCAATTCTTGATTCATTACAATATAAACCTTATCCTTATTAACATAACTTACTGCCAGTCCATTATTATTAGTAGCTTGAGCATATTGACTTGTTTCCTCATCAATCGTTAAAACAGCATCTTCATATGCCTGTTCATCAACATCTTTCTGATCCGCTAATTCGATTGGATTAACATTCAAATACCCATTGATTGCAACACTAATAATCAATAACACAACAAAAAATGTCCATATAATTGGATTTTTCCAATAATTTTTCTTTTCAGTTATTTGGTCATGATCATTATTTTGTACTGTATCACATATTGGACAACGATCCTCATCCGCCAATAAAGGAGCTCCACATTTTTTACATCTTTTATTTTCTTCCATTTCATCACCTGCTTTTTAATGTTTTTATTTTACCATATTACTAGATCAAAAAAAGTAGACTTAATTGTTTAGATCAAGTCTATTCAAAAAGCTTACTCATACTATACCCATCACTTATATACCAGTTATATTCATCATCATTACTTCTGTAAATTATCTTGTCACCAGCTACATTAAATTCATAAATATCACTATCAATTAAATATATTTCCTCATCATCAAAATTATGATAGTATAAATCATTTTCCATATCAGTATATACAATTCCATTATTTGTAACAATAAAATTATAAATATCACTTTCATCAAGATAACTTATAGAATCATCTATTTTCGTATCATAGGCTTCGATACCATTAATATTACTATAATAGATAACTCCATCATCAACATAAAAATTACCTATTGCATAAAGATCATATTCATTTTTGAATCGTCCCTCTAAATCGATTGCCCTAATAGCTCCATCTACTTCAAAATAAATAAGTTCTGTTTTAAAATCAAATGCTAAATAATAAATATCATGGCTGTCTATTAACCGGCTTTCACCATTTTCATATAAATATAACTTCATTTCATTGGTATACAAAAAACGATGATTTTTTATTGGTAAAATATTTTCATCATAAAATAATTCCTCAATATTCCCACTATTTATATCGTAACGTTTATATATACCAAAATTATCATAGTAAATGTAATTATCTTCAATATAAATATTTCCACTCAAACTATCTGAGATAAAATCAATATTTTCTATTTTTTCAAAAGATCGGTCCGCCTTCTTTAGATCATAATCACAACCTAAATAAAGTTCATCATTATCTAAAAACACTACACTTCCCTGCTGAAAATTACCTGCCATCATCAAATCATTATTATCACCATTAATACTCATTTCTTTTATATCAACCATTTCAACATTAGCTTCATCACTAACAAACAAATTAAAAAGTGCTCCCCATAAAAATATTATTCCTAAGACTATTGCAATTAAATTCTTTTTTTCTCGATCCCGTTTAACTGTTTTTTTGTGATTTCTAGTTAATTTATCTCTCGCTTCTTCAAAGCGTTTCTTTATATCATTATCACTTTCTTGATAATCATACATCTCCTGACTTTGATAAACATGAGTCGTTGCTGTATGTTTTGAATAATCTAGATCATCTTTAAGATAATATTTTTTATTAATGTCTTCTTTTTTTAAATATTTAGTTGGATTCCCACAATTAGGACAATTACTTTGACCATAATGAACTATTGTTGTACAAACACTGCAGCGATTTATCTTTCCCTGACGATATCCACACAGCGGGCAAACCAGCATATTTTTTATTTCATTACCACAGTTATCACATTTCATAAAATCACTTCCCCTAAAATAATTGTATCATCCAGCTTTCAAATGTCCAACAT
>BAHP02000101.1 GCA_000508865.1 Clostridiales bacterium VE202-01 | reverse complement strand
CAAAATAATAACTCATAACTTAAATAGTTCTCAACAAAATAATTCTTACGCTTGTTTTAACTGATGCATTGTGCATTTTTTATTTGTACGTTTGAATTTTTATCATTGTTCTATCTTACGAAAATAAAACAAAAAGAAATATGTCTAATGCTTTAACCCAGTCATATGATGCTCTTACTCATGATACTTTTATAAGCACGCTAAGGTTTTGAAAACAACTATAAGGAATTCAAATATGTATTTCCTAATATACTGATTCAGAACTTTAAGACTTACTGAATTAATAAAATCTCAAAGACTAAATGCAATGATAAAATTTCTAAATAATGTGATATATGAAGGATTCATCAAATAAGATATTTTTAAAATAAAAAGACAAATTCACCTAAAATCTTATTTTCTCAAAAAATATAAGTTATATATGTTATGATAAATAGAATTTAACTTTTCACTACAGTTTTTTTCTTTACTTTTTGCACTCTTTATCTACTTTTAAATTAAAACTGTTTTTTCAATAAAAAACCACCCCTTAAACAAGAGATGGAATTACTAAATCCTTATTAACCAATTTTTTTATAAACATCAATAAATTCTTGTGCTAAATCAATAACAACTAATGCAGTCATCAAATGATCTTGAGCATGTACCATTAGTAAATTTAATGGTGATTTTTCACCACGAATTTCAGCTTGAATTAATTCTGTTTGTGAATGATGAGCTTCATTAACTGTTTCTTTAGCAGCTTGTAAAGATTCATCTGCCTTTTCTAAATCACCAGCTTTAGCGTACTGAATAGCTTCAATTGCAGAACTACGAGCACTACCGCTGTTTACAATTAGATTAATTACTATTTGTTCTTGTTCATCCATTTTGATTTCTCCTTATAACACAAATTTTCAGAAATACATCTGCCCTTATATTATACCCAACTGACATATCATTTTCAAGCGGTTTCAATGATTTTCAAAATGTAAAAGAAATACCGATTATACTGTTATTTTCAATTAAATACAACTTCTTACGATAACTTCTAGACACATATTTTCAATACAAATCGCCTTATTTTTATTAACTCTTTTTACTTTAAAATATTCATAGGTATTTACATCTTTATTGACTTAATACCAATTATTTTTACACCTATAATTATCAGATAGGACCTTTCTCTTCGATTATTTTTTGCTAAATATAACTAACATAATATACATAATCTATATACAAATATAAAAAACAAAAAGGAGTTCATAATGACATTGCCATAATGACTCCCTTTTTATTTGATATATTATTCAATAATATCAGAAATATTTCCAGAACCTACAGTTCTACCACCTTCACGGATTGAGAATTTAGTTCCTTTTTCAATTGCGATTGGTGCAATTAATTCTACAGTTAATTCAACATTATCCCCAGGCATAACCATTTCTACACCATCTGGTAATTGGATTACACCAGTTACATCAGTAGTTCTGAAGTAGAATTGAGGTCTATAGTTAGCGAAGAAAGGAGTATGACGTCCACCTTCATCTTTACTTAAGATATATACTTGAGATTTAAATTTTTTGTGTGGATTAACTGATCCAGGTTTAGCTAAAACTTGTCCACGTTGGATTTGATCACGGTTGATACCTCTTAATAAAACCCCTACGTTATCTCCTGATTCAGCATAATCTAATAATTTACGGAACATTTCAATACCAGTAGCTACTGTATTTTGAGTTTCATGGATACCAACGATTTCAAGAGGATCGTTTAATTTTAATTGTCCACGTTCAACACGTCCAGTAGCAACAGTACCACGTCCTGTGATAGTGAATACGTCTTCTACAGGCATTAAGAATGGTTTATCTGTATCTCTAGTTGGAGTTGGAATATAAGTATCTACAGCTTCCATTAATTCATGAATAGCTGGAACCCATTTTGGATCTCCTTCTAAAGCTTTTAATGCAGAACCACGGATAACTGGAGTGTCATCACCTGGGAAATCATATTCGCTTAATAATTCACGAACTTCCATTTCTACTAAATCTAATAATTCTTCGTCATCTACCATATCGCATTTATTTAAGAATACGATAATATAAGGTACACCTACTTGACGAGATAATAAGATATGTTCTCTAGTCTGAGGCATAGGACCATCTGTTGCAGCAACTACTAAGATAGCTCCATCCATTTGTGCAGCACCAGTGATCATGTTTTTGATATAGTCAGCATGACCTGGACAGTCAACGTGTGCATAGTGACGAGTAGCTGTTTGATACTCAACGTGTGCAGTGTTGATTGTGATACCACGTTCTTTTTCTTCTGGAGCAGCATCGATTGAAGCATAGTCCATAGCTTGTGCTTGCCCTTCTTTTGATAAAACTGTTGTAATAGCAGCAGTTAAAGTTGTTTTACCATGGTCAACGTGACCAATAGTTCCGATATTTACATGCGCTTTAGAGCGGTCAAATTTTTCCTTAGCCATTTAAGGTTCCTCCTAATTTATATTTTTGTACATATACATTCTAATTTATTTATTTGAAAAAATCAATAAGATTTTAATTGGTGCTAATCGTTTCCACCGTTTTTCTTAATAATTTCTTCTCTAATAGATTTTGGTACAGGTTCATATCTATCAAATCTCATAGTATAGTTACCACGACCTTGAGTAAATGAACGTAAATCTGTTGCATAACCAAACATTTCTGATAAAGGTACAGATGCTTGAACAGAAATAGCATTTCCTCTTTCTTCTTGTCCTTCGATCATACCACGACGTGAAGATACGTCACCCATAACACTACCTAAATATTCAGCTGGGGCAACAACTTCCACAGCCATAATTGGTTCCAAAATAACTGGAGCACATTTTTTACCTGCAGCTTTAAGTGCTAAGCTGGCAGCTACTTTATAAGCCATTTCTGATGAATCGACATCATGGTATGATCCATCAAATAATGTAGCTTTAACATCTAAAACTGGATATCCAGCAATCATACCTGTTTCTAGTGCATCTTCTAGACCCACTTTAACTGAGTTGATATATTCTCTAGGTACAGCACCACCAACAACTGCATCAACGAATTCAAATCCTTTACCTTCATTAGGTTCAAATTTAATCCATACGTGACCATATTGTCCACGACCACCTGATTGTTTAACATATTTACCTTCACAATCAGCTGCTTGAGTAATTGTTTCACGATAAGCAACTTGTGGAGCTCCTACATTAGCTTCTACTTTAAATTCTCTTCTTAAACGATCAACAATTACATCTAAGTGTAATTCACCCATACCGGCAATTACAGTATCACCTGTTTCAGGGTTTGTATAAGTTTTAAATGTTGGATCTTCTTCAGCTAATTTTGCTAATCCTGTACCAAGTTTATCTTGATCTTGTTTTGTTTTTGGTTCAATAGCAAGTTCAATAACTGGTTCTGGGAATTCCATTTTTTCAAGAATAACGAAATTCTTTTCGTCACAAATAGTATCACCAGTTGTAGTATTTTTAAAACCTACTGCAGCAGCAATATCTCCTGCATATACTGTACTAATTTCATTACGTTTATTAGCATGCATTTGAAGAATACGTCCTAAACGTTCTTTTTTGTCTTTTGTTGAATTTAATACATAACTTCCAGCTTCAGCAGTTCCTGAATATACACGGAAGAATGTTAATTTACCTACGAAAGGATCAGCCATGATTTTGAAAGCTAATGCTGCAAATGGTTCTTCATCAGAAGCATGTCTTTCAATTTCATTTTCATTTTCATCAACACCTTTAATTGATGGAATATCAGTAGGTGCAGGTAAGAAATCGATAACTGCATCCAACATTGGTTGAACACCTTTATCTTTATAAGCAGATCCACATAATACTGGGAATAATTCAACTGCTAAAACCCCTTTACGGATAGCTGCTTTGATTTCATCTTCTGTTGGTTCTTCACCTTCTAAGACTTTCATTAATAAATCATCATCATAAGTAGCAGCAGAGTCTAACATTTTAGCACGATATTCTTCTGCTTGAGCCATATATTCTTCAGGAATATCTTTATAAACAACGTTTTCACCTTTATCCCCTTCAAAATATACTGCTTTCATTTTAATTAAATCGATAACACCTTCAAATGTATCTTCAGCACCAATTGGTAATTGAATAGCTACACCATGCACTCCTAGTCTCTTATCTAAAGATTCTAAAGACATAATAAAGTCAGCTCCAGTAGCATCCATTTTATTACAGAATACAATACGAGGTACTCCATAAGTTGTAGCTTGACGCCAAACTGTTTCAGTTTGAGGTTCAACACCAGCTTTAGAGTCTAATACAGTCACGGCACCATCTAATACACGTAAAGAACGTTCAACTTCTACAGTGAAGTCAACATGGCCCGGTGTATCGATAATATTAACACGATATCCATTCCATTGAGCAGTAGTTGCTGCAGATGTAATTGTGATACCACGTTCTTGTTCTTGTTCCATCCAGTCCATTTGAGAAGCCCCTTCATGAGTTTCTCCAATTTTGTGGATTTTCCCTGTGTAATAAAGAACACGTTCAGTTGTTGTTGTTTTACCAGCATCAATATGAGCCATGATTCCTATATTACGAGTTTTTTCTAACGAGAATTCACGAGACATAATTTTTCTCCTTTCTTAATTTTTGGTTGGATATTACCAACGGAAATGAGCAAATGCTTTATTAGCTTCTGCCATTTTATGTGTATCTTCTTTCTTCTTAACAGAAGCCCCAGCTCCATTAGAAGCGTCAATGATTTCGTTAGCTAAACGATCAACCATTGTATTTTCATTTCTCAAACGAGAATAATTAACTAACCATCTTAATCCTAAAGTCATTCTTCTTTCCCCAGAAACTTCTACTGGTACTTGGTAGTTTGCCCCACCAATACGTCTAACTTTAAGTTCAAGAACTGGCATAATATTGTTAATTGCTTGATCAAAAACTTCCATTGCTGGATTTCCAGTTTTTTCTTCAACTTTTTTAAATGCATCATATAAGATGTTTTGCGCTACACCTTTTTTACCATCAAGCATAATGTTGTTGATTAATTTAGATACAGTTTTAGAATTGTACACTGGATCAGGTAGAACGTCTCTTTTAGCAACTTGACCTTTTCTTGCCATTTAATTTTCCTCCTATACTTGATTTTAAGCTTTTGGTTTTTTAGCACCATATCTTGAACGGCCTTGTTTACGATTGTTAACTCCAGCACAGTCCATAGTACCACGTACAATGTGATAACGAACCCCTGGTAAATCCTTAACACGACCACCACGAATTAAAACAACACTATGTTCTTGTAAGTTATGTCCAATTCCTGGAATATATGCAGTTACTTCCATACCATTTGATAATCTAACACGGGCATATTTACGTAAAGCTGAGTTAGGTTTCTTAGGTGTCATGGTAGCAACACGAGTACAAACACCACGTTTTTGAGGTGAATTAGTTATTGTTGGTTTTTTAGCCAATGAGTTAAAACCTCTGTTTAACGCTGGTGATTTTGATTTTGTAGTTTTGTCGGTACGACCTTGTCTTACTAATTGATTAATAGTAGGCATTACTTTTCTCCTTTCTTCCATATTCAAACACACAATACCGGGTGTTTCATATTTCGTAATAAACAACGCGCTCCATAACGAGCACCGTAAATCATAATAATCTATTTACTTGTTTATGTCAACATATTTTTTACTTTTTTTATTTTTTCTTATACAAGTTTATACATCCAATCTTATATCTCATACTTTAATATTATTGTTATCATGTGCATAGCACGTGATATTTTGTTTCACAATTAAAAACAAGCAGGATTATCCTGCTTGTTCTATCACTTCATTATCCTCAGATACAATTTCTGATTCATCAATAGATTCATCAACTACTTCCTGACTTGCAGCGAAAGCTTCTTCGGCTTCACGTTTTAAAGTTTCAGGAGATTTCAAAGGTCCACGAAGTCCTGTTCCAGCCGGTAATAATTTTCCAATTAAAACATTTTCCTTCAATCCTTTTAATAAATCTTTTTTACCTTTAATTGATGCATCGGTTAAAATCTTTGTAGTTTCTTGGAATGATGCAGCAGATAAGAAAGATTCTGTTTCAAGAGAAGCTTTTGTGATTCCAAGTAATACTGGTCTTGCAACAGCAGGATGTTTACCAGATCTCAAAACATCGCGGTTTAACTCTGTAAATGCATTGACATTAATATTAGTACCAGGTAGACATCCCGTATCGCCACCTTCTATCACTTTCATCTTTCTTAACATTTGTTTAACAATAATTTCGATGTGTTTATCAGAAATTTCAATCCCTTGAATACGATAAACCTTTTGAACTTCTTTAATAATATAGTTTTCAACAGCTTCAACATCAGCAACTGATAACAACTCTTTTGGATCGATAGATCCCTTTGTAATCTTATCACCAATATTGATATGATCTCCAACTCCAACTCTAATTTTAGCACCATAAGGAGCTAAATAGCTGCGTGTTTCCAAATCATTAGTAATCACAACTTCCATTCTTCCAGCATTATCAATTAAATTAGTTACCTCACCTTCAATTTCACTAATAATTGATTTTGCTTTTGGATTACGAGCTTCAAATAATTCTTGAATACGTGGTAACCCTTGTGTAATATCAGCACCACCAGCTACTCCACCGTCATGGAAAGTACGCATTGTAAGTTGGGTACCAGGTTCTCCAATTGATTGAGCCGCCATAATTCCTACTGCTTCACCAAGTTCAACAACATCTCCAGTAGCTAAATTACGACCATAGCATTTTCGACAAATACCACCTTTAGCGCTGCATCCAAGAACTGAGCGAATTTCAACCTCTTTAATATCAGCATTAACAATATCATCAGCTATCGCTTCTGTAATCAACTCTCCTCCAGCGACAATTAATTCACGAGTTTCTGGATGGAAAATATCTTTTTGTGAAAAACGTCCTACTAAACGATCTCGCAATGGTACAATAACTGATTTATCATCATTATTGTATAACTCTGTAACAATAAAGCCACGATCCGTTCCACAATCTTCTTCAGAAATAATTACTTCTTGTGCAACGTCAACTAAACGTCTTGTTAAATAACCTGAATCTGCAGTCTTTAACGCTGTATCTGTAGATCCTTTACGAGCACCATGGGTAGAAATAAAGAATTCTGATGCTGTTAACCCTTCTCTAAACGAAGATTTGATAGGTAACTCAATCGTTTCTCCTTTTGGGTTAGACATCAATCCACGCATACCAACTAACTGTGTAAAGTTTGATAAAGATCCACGGGCTCCAGAATCTGACATGATGAAGATTGGATTTCGATCATCAGCTTCGAATTCTTGACGAACTACTTCTTGAACCTCATCTTTGACATCCGTCCATAATTTAATAACATTTTGATATCTTTCAGATTCTGTTAATTTACCCTTATTATAGAACTTTTTGATTTGCTCAAGCTTTTCATCAGCTCTTTCAAAAATTTCATATTTTGCATGAGGAACCTGAATATCGTATACAGATACAGTTGTTCCCGCAATAGTCGAATAATAGAAACCTTGATCTTTTAACTTATCAAGCATCAAACTAGTATCTGACATCGCTTGATGTTTAAATACTTCATCAATTATTTTTCCTAAAGATTTCTTATTTAAAGGCTTAATAATTGGCTGCTTTTTGATATGTTCTTTGATATTTGTTCCCATTGGTACAAAATACTTATCTGGTGTTGCAATTAAATTTTCACTACTTGGATCATTGATAAATGGGAATTGTCCATCAAAGATATCATTAAATAGAATCTTACCAACAGTCGTAATTAAATAACATTTATTTTGAGCTTCTGTAAATGTACTATTATTTAAAGCAGAAGCTTTAATTGCCACTCTCGTATGCAATCCAACTGTTTTTGCAAAATAAGCATGATCGACTTCATTACGATCAGCAAAAACAGTACCTTCACCAATACCATCTACATCTTCTAAAGTTAAATAATAATTACCTAATACCATATCCTGAGAAGGCGTAACGATCGGCTTACCATCTTTAGGTCCCAAAATATTATTTGACCCTAACATTAATTGACGTGCTTCTTGAATAGCCTCTTCACCTAATGGTACATGGACAGCCATTTGGTCACCATCAAAATCAGCGTTAAATGCTGGAGTAACCAATGGGTGTAGACGAATTGCTCGTCCTTCAACTAACTTTGGCTCAAAAGCCTGGATTCCTAATCTGTGAAGAGTAGGTGCACGATTCAATAATACTGGATGCTGCTTGATTACCTCTTCTACGATTGGCCAAATGCGATCATCCATTTTTTCAATCAATCTTTCAGCAGCTTTAATATTAGTTGCCAATTGATCTCTTACCAATCCGTTGATTACAAACGGTTTGAATAAATTTAGTGCCATTTCACGAGGAATACCACATTGATACATTTTTAAATCTGGACCGACTGCAATTACAGAACGCCCTGAATAATCGACACGTTTACCAAGCAAGTTTTGACGGAAACGTCCTTGTTTTCCTTTTAAAGTATGGCTTAATGATTTTAAGGCACGTCCCCCAGCTCCAGTAATTGGTTTAGAACGACGTCCGTTATCAATTAATGCATCTACTGCTTCCTGTAACATTCTCTTTTCATTTTGAACAATGATAGATGGAGTCCCTAATTCCAATAATTTCTTTAAACGATTATTACGAGTAATAACTCGACGGTATAAATCATTTAAATCAGAAGTAGCGAAACGCCCTCCATCCAATTGTAACATTGGCCGTAAATCTGGTGGTATTACAGGTAAAGCTTCTAAAATCATCCATTCTGGTTGATTTTCTGAAGATCTAAAAGCTTCTATCGCTTCTAATCGTTTCAATAATTTTGTTCTCTTTTGACCTTGAGCCTCTTTTAATTCTTTGCTTACTTTTTCAAATTCAGCATCAAGATCCACTTGTTTTAATAATGTTTGGATTGCTTCAGCACCGATCTTAGCCTCAAAAGTATGACCAAACTGTTCAAAACATTTACGATAGTCTCTTTCAGATAATACCTGCTTATATTCTAAAGGCGTACTTCCTTTATCAATAACTACATAAGAAACAAAATAAATAATTTCTTCAAGCTGTTTTGGTGACATATCAAGAATAAGTCCCATTCTTGAAGGGATTCCTTTTAAGTACCAAATATGAGCAATAGGTGTCGCTAATTCAATATGTCCCATTCTTTCACGGCGAACAGCTGATTTAGTTACTTCAACACCACAGCGGTCACAAACCACACCTTTATAACGTACTTTTTTGTATTTTCCACAGCTACATTCCCAATCCTTTGAAGGACCGAAAATTCTTTCACAAAACAATCCGTCCTTTTCTGGTTTTTGAGAACGATAGTTAATTGTTTCTGGCTTTTTTACTTCACCATAAGACCATTCGCGAATCTTTTGAGGAGAAGCTAAACCAATTTGAATTGCTGAGAATTTATTTGTATTTGCCATCTCTATCCCTCCTATAATGATTCACTTTCTTCAATATCATCTTCTTCGAAGTCATCAGCTTCAAAGTCATTTTCATCACATACTTCACAATCTTCATCAACTTCTAAATCATCTTCAATGATTTCTTCATCAACTTCATCTTCAGTATTTGGGGTTTCAATCACTTCATCTTTATCGATACTGCGAGGGAAACGATGCTCTTCTTCTTCAATATTACGCATGTCTACTTCATTATCATTTTCATCTAATAAGCGAATATCTAAAGCTAAAGCTTGTAATTCTTTTTTCAATACTCGGAAAGATTCAGGTAATCCTGGTTCCGGTAATGGCTGTCCTTTAACGATTGCTTCATAAGTTTTAACACGTCCAACAACATCATCAGACTTAACAGTTAAAATCTCACGCAATGTATATGCTGCTCCATATGCCTCAAGAGCCCAAACCTCCATTTCTCCAAATCTTTGTCCACCATTTTGAGCTTTACCACCTAATGGCTGCTGCGTTACTAATGAATATGGTCCAACAGAACGTGCATGCAATTTATCATCGACCATGTGCGCTAATTTGATCATATACATTATTCCAACTGAAATATTATTATCAAAATATTCACCTGTACGTCCAGAAATTACTGGTTGTTTACCATCTTTAGACATACCTGCTTCAGCCATGATATCTTCAAGATCATTTGGATGTAAACCATCAAAAGCTGGTGTTGCAATATATAGACCTAATTGCCGAGCGGCATATCCTAAATGTAACTCAAGCACTTGTCCGATATTCATACGAGAAGGAACCCCTAATGGATTTAACATGATATCTAAAGGCGTCCCATCTTCTAAATGCGGCATATCTTCAATTGGTAATATTCTTGAGATGACCCCTTTATTACCATGACGTCCCGCCATTTTATCTCCTTCAGAAATTTTTCTTTTTTGTACAATATATACTTTAACTACTTTATTTACTCCTGGCTGTAATTCATCGCCATTTTTTCTTTCAAATACTTTAATGTCATGAACAATTCCAGCTCCACCATGTGGTACTCGTAATGAATTATCTTTAACTTCACGAGATTTTTCTCCAAAAATAGCTAACAACAATTTTTCTTCAGCAGAAAGTTCAGCTTGTCCTTTAGGCGTTACTTTACCAACTAAAATATCTCCTTCTTTAACTTCTGCCCCAATCATAATGATACCGTCGCTATTTAAATTTTTACGAGCCTCATCACCAACATTAGGAATATCACGAGTGATTTCTTCAGGTCCTAATTTAGTATCACGACATTCAATTGCATATTCATCAATATGAATTGAAGTATAAACATCTTCTTTTACTAATCTTTCTGACATAATGACAGCATCTTCATAGTTATATCCATTCCATTCCATGAATCCAACCAAAACATTTTGTCCTAAAGCAAGTTCACCTTTTTCCATCGCTGGACCATCAGCAATTACTTGTCCTTTTAAAACTTTTTCTCCAAGATCCACGATTGGTTTATGATTAATGCATGTTCCATTGTTAGAAATTTTAAATTTCGCTAAACGATAGCGATGCTCTACCCCTTCATTATCTTCAACGATGATCTTCTTAGCATCAACATATTTAACTATTCCATCTTCACGGGCTACTACTGCAGCTCCTGAATCGCGAGCCGCCTGATATTCCATTCCTGTCCCAACAAATGGTGTATGGGGATTTAATAAAGGTACTGCTTGACGCTGCATGTTAGCTCCCATCAAAGCACGAGTCGCGTCATCGTTTTCAAGGAATGGGATACATGAAGTTGCAACTGATACGATTTGTTTTGGTGAAATATCAATAAAATCAACTTCTTCACGCTTAGCCATAATATTCTCACCTAAATGACGAGCAATAACCTGGTCATCTAAAATAGTTCCGTCTTTATCAGTTTTTACATTTGCTTGAGCAATAATATAATTTTTTTTCTTCATCAGCTGTTAAATAGCGGACATCGCCTTCATCAATAACACAATTATTAACCTTTCGATATGGTGTTTCAATAAAACCATATTGATTGATCTTAGCATATGATGCCAAAGTTGAAATCAACCCGATATTTGGACCTTCAGGAGTTTCAATTGGACAAATTCTACCATAGTGAGAAGCATGAACGTCACGAACTTCATATCCAGCTCGATCACGGCTTAATCCCCCTGGCCCTAATGCTGATAAACGTCTTTTATTTGTCAATTCAGCAAGTGGATTTATTTGGTCCATGAATTGAGATAATTGTGAAGAAGAGAAGAATTCTTTAATAGCCGCTGTCAATGGTCGAATATTAGTCAATGACTGTGGTGTGATTGAATCAACCTCAGATAAAGACATTCTTTCCTTAACAACTCTTTCCATTCTTGATAAACCAATTCTAAATTGATTTTGAATCAATTCTCCTACTGAACGCACACGACGATTACCTAAATGATCGATATCATCTAATAAACCGATTCGTGCCATTAAATTAACACGATCTTCAGCAGTTAAATCTAAAGAATTATATATATCAACTAAGTTGAACATATATGAATATGCTGCAATCATATCAGAAATTGTAACAAATTTACTATTTAAAGATAAATCCGTCCCAATTACTCTCATTTTTTTACTCTTTGTGTCATCAACATACACATCTAGCACTTGAATAACACCATTTGATTCTAATCTAGGGTTGGTATTAAGTTCACGCGTATGGGCACCAGCTTCAAGTACTGGTTTTATTACATCTATAATTTCTTGAGTAATCAAAGTTCCTTCTGGATATACTATATCACCATTAATATCAACTAAATCTTGAGCTAAAATACGTCCAGAAATACGATCTAAAAGACTTAATTTTTTCTTGAATTTAAAACGTCCCGCTTTAGCTAAATCATAACGTTTACAATCAAAAAATTTCGCAAATAATAAGTTATTAGCCCCTTCTAATGTAGCAGGTTCTCCAGGTCTTAATTTATTATAAATCTCAATCAAAGCTTCTTCCATATTTGTTGTATTATCTTTAGCTAAAGTATTCATAATAAACTCATGTTCACCAAAAACATCGATAATTTCATCATTACTAGATAATCCTAAAGCTCTTAATAATACTGTTCCTGGCATCTTTCGGTTACGATCGATACGCACGTTTAAAACATCCTTAGCATCATTTTCAAATTCTAGCCAAGTTCCTCTTGATGGTATAATACTACCATTAAATACAGTTTTACCACTTTTATCTAATGCATCAGCAAAATAAGCACCAGGTGAACGAACTAATTGTGATACAATAACACGTTCAGCCCCATTGATAATAAAGGTTCCAGAATCTGTCATTAATGGGAAATCACCCATAAATACTTCTTGTTCCTTAATTTCACCAGTAGCTGAATTAACTAAACGTAAAGATGCGCGAATTGGAGCTGCATAATTTGCATCACGATCTTTACTTTCTTCAACTGAATATTTTGCTTCATCAAATGTACAATCTACAAATTCTAACGATAATGTCTCATTAAAGTTAGTGATTGGGTAGATATCTTCAAAAACTTCCTTAATTCCAACTTCTTTAAACCATTTATATGAATTTGTTTGAATCTCAACTAAATTTGGAAGTTCTAAAGATCCACTAATTCTTGAATAATTCCGACGAGTAATTTTGCTCTTTGCTTTGGTTATTTTACTTTCCACGTATTAATTCCACCCCTTTATTTTTCTCTATCATCATGTTTTAGAGCGCGCAATAGCGCTTGATTTTAAACATTAATAGGCATTTTAATACTCTATCACAAGGATATTTTAAAGTCAATAACTTTTTTGTCTTTTTTTAAAAAAACTATTGACAAATAAAAAACATTGATTATTACTTAATAATCAATGCTTTTACATCCATCCTTAACAATTAACAGCCTTTAAAATATAATACCCTTTATCTTTTTTTACTACATTTACATTTTTAAAAACTGTTTCCAAATTCTTTTTTGCCGAAGGAGCCCCTTGTTTCTTTTGGATAACCACCCAAATCTCACCATTTGGATTTAAATGTTCTTTGGCATCTACCAAAATTTTTGTCACAATTTCCTTTCCCGCTCTAATCGGAGGATTCGTAACAATCAAATCATATTTACCTTCAACATTATCATAAACATTACTCAAAAATACATTTGCATCCAATTTATTTATCTGTAAATTTTTTTTTGCAAGAGATAACGCCCGCTCATTTACATCAACCATATCAATTTGTAAAAATGGGTAAACACTTTTCAAAGCAATGCCAAAAGTCCCATAACCGCATCCAACATCCAATAAACTACTTTTACTTTCATCAATAATTATTGCATCTAGTAGTACCCTCGAACCAAAATCAATCATTTTTTTTGAAAAAACTCCATTATCGCTAATAAATTTCAATTCTTTATCACGATAAAAAAAACTAAATTGTTCAGGAGCACTTACTAAATCTTCATTATTGGTATAATAATGTTTCATATTCCCTCCAAAGACAAAAGAGCCCTTGAGGGCTCTTATTAGTTAAATTAGATTATTTAACTTCTACAGTTGCTCCAGCAGCTTCTAATTTTTCTTTAATTTCAGCTCCTTCAGCAGCAGGAATGTTTTCTTTAATTACAGATGGTGCTTTATCAACTAAACCTTTTGCATCAACTAATCCTAATCCAGTAATTTCTCTTACAGCTTTGATTACAGCAACTTTAGTTCCACCAGGAGCAGTTAATGTTACAGTAACGTTAGCTGGTTCACTAGATGCTTCTTCAGCTCCAGCAGCAGCTACAGCTACAGGTGCAGCAGCAGTTACATCAAATTTTTCTTCAATTGCTTTTACTAAATCATTTAATTCTAAGATTGTAGCTTCTTCTAAATAAGCTAAGATATCTTCATGTGTTAATTTTGCCATGTTTATTTTCCTCCAATTTTATTTAGCTGATTATTCAGCTGTTTCTTCTTTAGTTTCTTCACTAGCCGCAGCCTCTACTGGTGCAGCTTCTTCTGTAGCTTCTGCAGTGCTTCCGTTTTCTTTAGCCTCTGCAACAGCTTTTACTACGCGCGCAAATTTGCTAACTGGTGCTTGTAACATACCAAGCAACATAGAGTACATACCTTCACGATTAGGTAATTTAGAAATTTCTTTAACTTCATCAACATCTAATATTTTACCTTCAACCACTCCTGCTTTAATTACTAAAGCCTCATGATCTTTAGCGAATTTCGCAAGTACTCTTGCTGGTGCTACAGCATCACTGTTACCAAATGCAATTGCGTTTGGTCCTGTTAATTGTGCATTAAGTCCTTCATAACCAGTTATTTCAGTTGCTCTACGAACCAATGTGTTTTTATAAACTTTGAATTCAACATCTTCAGCACGTAAATTTCTACGTAATTCTGTAACTTCTGCTACAGATAATCCACGGTATTCAACTACTACTGCAGATTGAGCTTCCTTTAACTTAGCAGCGATTTCTTCGACTAATGCGCTTTTTGCTTTAATTGCTTCTGCTGACATTGTCACACCTCCTGTAATTTTCTATATATGCAACAATATACTCAAACTAAAACTCTCGTAAAACGAGAGTCAAAGTTAATATATATAATATATTTCTTTAACACCTCGGTAACAAATTAAGGTTTCCCAGTTACTGTCTTGGGTATATTGATTGCGACTAATTAATAGCTACTATTTAGCAGCTGATACTTTAATGCTAGGTCCCATTGTAGATGAGATAGCAATGTTTTTCATATAAACACCTTTTGAAGTAGAAGGTTTGATTTTTACCAATAAATCATAGATAGCAGTGAAATTTTCTACTAACTTTTCATTATCGAATGATACACGTCCAATAGTTAATTGAACATTTCCTTCTTTATCAGTACGGTAAGTTACTTTACCAGCTTTAGTTTCTTTAACAGCTTTAGCAACATCCATAGTTACTGTTCCTGTTTTAGGGTTAGGCATTAACCCTTTAGGCCCAAGAATACGACCTAATTTACCTAATTCAGCCATCATATCAGGAGTAGCGATCATAACTTCAAAATCTAACCATCCTTTTTTGATGTCTTCTAAAATTTCTTTACCACCAACAACATCAGCTCCAGCATCTTTAGCTTCTTGTGCTTTAGCTCCTTCAGTAACAACTAAAACTTTTTTAGTTTTTCCTGTTCCGTTTGGTAATACTAATGCTCCACGTAATTGTTGGTCTGCTTGACGAGGATCTACTCCTAATCTAAATGCAACATCTACAGCAGCATCAAA
Organism: Clostridiales bacterium VE202-01; assembly: GCA_000508865.1. Lineage (GTDB taxonomy): Bacteria > Bacillota_I > Bacilli_A > Erysipelotrichales > Coprobacillaceae > Thomasclavelia. The sequence goes on along the minus strand of BAHP02000101.1, from coordinate 734 downwards.
TTTAACTTTACTTGTTTCTTTTACTAATGCAACTGCTTCTTCGATTGAATAAGCTTTACCTTTTTCAATTAATTTAGCAGCTTCTTGATATCTTTTACTTTTCTTTGCCATTACTTTTCCTCCTTAGTGGTCTAACGGATTATCCTTCCACAAATGACGATAATTCTCTATTTTTTAACTATGCTTCAACTTCAACGCCCATATTACGAGCAGTACCAGCAACAATTCTCATTGCTGATTCTATATCGTTAGCATTTAAGTCTGGCATTTTGTATTCAGCGATTTCTCTTAACTTATCAGCTGATAACTTAGCAACAGTAGTAGTTCCAGCGTTGCTTGAACCTTTTTTGATTCCGCAAGCTTTCTTAATCATTTCAGCTGCTGGTGCAGTTTTCAATACAAAACTAAAATCTTTATCTTCATAAACTGTTAAGACAACAGGTACAGTTTCACCCATACGATCTTTAGTTTGGTCATTGAACGCTGTACAGAATTTAGGCATTTGGATACCTGCTCCAGCTAATGCTGGACCTGGTTTAGCTCCCCCAGCAGGGAATTGAATCTTCATAACTCTTACAACTTTTTTACTCACGTGACATAACCTCCTATATAAAATTTGTCCGTGCTGTGGTCAAATGGACAGTGTCCTTCCACGCATAGTAACACATATCGCGTCACTTACGAATTATACATTAATATTTGATAAATGCAATACTTTTTTTAATTTTATTTCA
>BAHP02000102.1 GCA_000508865.1 Clostridiales bacterium VE202-01 | reverse complement strand
ATTATCTTTTTTATTAACAAACCAAATCAAACATCAGCTGATTTGATAATGTTTACAAGTAATTCCGGATTCTTTTCCAATAACTCGTGATAAATTATTAAGCAATCTTTCACAAAATTTTTCACTCTAGTACAATCATTTTTCTTAGCTGTTAAATTAAATCCATTTTCATCATAACAGTTAGAAAAACATAATGGACATAATTTTGAAGCCCAGCAATGTGTACAATCGTCTTTAGACTGTTCTATATAATCATAGTAATAATGTTTCATTAGTTCATCTTTGTTAAAACCGGTTTCAACATTACCAATTGATGGTGAATATCCAACTTTTTCACAAACTTTAAATTCACCATCAGTTGTGATATAAACTCTTTTTTGTCCTGGTATACAGCAGCCATTCATAGGAATTATACAATCTGGCTCTTGGCTAATTCTACGATTATTGATTTTTATAATTAATCTTCTGATAGCTTGAACTGCATAATCAAATGGATCAGTAGTTTCTAAAGATTTTCTCAAAAAGAAATCTTTTATTGGCTCTGATAATAATTTGTTAGAATACGCAGTATTATCTTCAAGTTCATATGTTCCGGCTTTTACCTTTGTGTTTTCATAGTTCACTTCTTTTGGCAACCATTCTAAACTTGTAAAGAAATCATAAATTGCTTGTAATCTTTCATCCGTAAATGGTGGGCAAATTACAGTATAGATTGATAAACATTTTTTTAGCTCTTTCTCCAAATGCATCTACTAAATTATGTAAGCCCTCTATTGTCTTGTCAAATGTGCCTTCATTGTTAGTTGAAACTCTAAAATTATCATGGATGATCTTAGGACCATCGATACTACAAGTAATGCTACAATCTTCTAGACTGGCAAAAAATTCTGCTCTTTCCCTAGTCATCAAAGATAGGTTAGTTGTTAACGCGTAGCTAATCTTTAAATCCTTAGGTTTGTGCATATTTACATAATTGACAGTTTTTTCTATTAAATCAAATTGAACTAAAGGTTCACCACCATAAAATCCTATGATTAATAGTCCCTTAGCTAAAGGCAGCATATAATCTAAAGCTTTTTTTATAGTTTCTACATTCATATTTTTGGCAGAAAAATTTCTAAAATAATCACTCTGCTCATTGTAAATACAATATTTACATCTAAAATTACAGTTTTCTGTTAATTCAAATACAACTTGATTAATCATCTCGGTCGAATGTTCAATAAGTTCTTTGTATTCATTATAAAATTGGAGTTCTTTTTCATTAGATAATATTTTTGAGTTTTCAACTATTGTTTTAACTTCTTCAATTTCTTCATCCGAATATTTACCATGAATTTCTATACCGTTTAATATATCGTTCAAAATATTATACTGTAAGGGTTCACATCTAAATACTTTTTCAGTTTTAGTATTATAAAAATATTTAGAATTAGATGTTGAAAAAGTAATACCTAAATTAGATAAATTCATTTTATCACTCACTTTCATTTAAATGATATATCTTTAAATTTAATATAAAATTTCTTTAATAATAAAATATCTAGAAGTTATTTTTAAATATAGATATATAATTAAAAAAACAAGAAATTTTGATTATATCAAATAATTAATGTTTTATTGTTATCTACTTAATCAATATTTGAAAAAAATTTTTATTGCTGAAAGAATTTGTATAATTAAGTAATTATTCAAATGATAGTCAATTTTAAATTAGATCTGAAGAATTATTTTGTTGTTTATCTATAGATTGTTTCTATTTCATCTTGAAAATTTTTAACATTATTTTTTTGTTTTATGATATTTAACCGGTTATTTTTTCTGAATTGCAGATAATTAAATAATTATAATTTATCTATATATAAATAGTATTTTAAAGTGATATTTAATAAAATATACAAATCATGGTTTTACAACTATAATATAAAAACTATTCTTACTAATTTATTAAGTCAATTATTTAATTTATATTATTAATTTTTATTTAATAATTTTATATTTTTGATATTTTTTATACTTAAATTATAATCATATAATAATTATTTGTCAATATATATGATATATTAATAATATTAATTTTGTTAAATGTATAATGAATGTAATTATTGTATATAATAACTTTAACTAATAAGTTAAGTATTATATCTCTAAAATCATGTTATGCAAATAGACAAGATTTTGATGTAGAAGTGGGAATTTCCTCATTGACTAAACAAAAATATAAGATTTAGGGCGTAGAAGTATGTAGTATATTTTAATAATGAGAAAAGTTAAAATAGTTTATATTTATTTACTTAGGTAAATTATAAAAAAGCCAGGTGTGTGATTTATACTTGGCTTTGATAAAAAATAAAACAAAATATGAGAATAGTAAAGCATTATTTCTATATCTAATGTATTTAATTTAATCTATTAAATGTAACTTTTATTATGAAATCTCTAATAGTAATATGGTCTAAATTAGTTATTTTTTATTATCTTTTTAAATTTTTTCTTCATTAATACTATTATTATATGTGTATAAAATGATATAAATCAAAAAATTGAATTATATAATAATATTAATATTCAAATATTTATTATGTTTTAAAGCGATTTATGTTGTTATTATTTGAAATTTATGATATTTTTTAAGTGGGTGATGAAAATGGCAAAGGCAAATACTTTTTTTAATTTTGATATGCTTGTTTTAAGTATCCTAAATGTTAAAGATTGTTATGGATACGAGATTTGTAAAATGATTAGAGAGATTTCTCATGGTGCTTTGGATATAAAAGAAGGAACTTTATATCCAGTTGTCCATACATTGTTAAAAAAGGAATATATAAGCAGTTATGACATTATAGCAGGAAAGAGAATCAGAGTATATTATAAATTAGAAGAATCAGGTAAAGATTATTTAATGACTGTTAGAGAAGAATTTAGAAAAAATATTCAGGGTGTTTTTGATATTTTAGAGTATGGTGAAAAAGGTAATGTAGGTGAAGAATAAGCTATACATAAATGAAATTAAAAATCATACTCGTCAATTCAAAAAAATATTTTTTGAATAACGAAATTTTAGATTTATAGACCATATGGGATACATGATCATAAAAATTGATACAGACAGTTTTATTAAAAAGAAAACAGAGTGGTATTAATTTTAATTATTATGTGATTATGTTTAAGGTGTATAGATTGAATTAACTTGATGAAATAAAAAATGAATCAAATTTGCATAAAGAAATAGAGATTATTGAAAAATAAAATATGTGGGGAGAAAAGAAATGAAAAGTTTTTTAAATAGTTTATTAATCTTTAGTCCTGTTGAAATTTGTGGATTAAAATTTAATATTAACGAATGATATATTGTGAATATTTAGAAGATGGTGCATTTCATGGAATTCCAATTGTAAAAACAAGTACAGACAGTACGAAAAATAAATGTTATAGATATAGTGGTAACTTAGTAAAATAGTTGTTCTTACTTGTGATTAAAATGAGAATTTATTATAACATGTATTTTAGTTTTAAAAGATATGCTAGAGATCTTGTTATGATTGCAACTGGTAAAAATCTAAAACAAATATATATAAGCAAAAATAAATATTCATTTTGTATTATGTTGTACTAATAATTTATAGGCTTTTTTAATAATCATGTTTTTAGAAAATTGACTAGCTTTTATATTTTGGGTAAGATCCAAAACAATCAAGGATATTGGTAAATCTTTATATAGTGATAAATAAGAGCTTTGTTTCTAATAAAAATCAGAAAATTACATGTTTATAAAGAAGTATTATTCAGCGTGAACAAATGATAACAGTACTACAATACATATTTGTGGTATAAGCTTATTAATGATTTAGTTATTAGTATGTGCGTTTGTCTTTAAATTTATATTTCACAAATTAATTAGATAATCTACTCAAATCAAAACAATTCTTACAAAAAAAGCATAAAATCTTAGTTTAAACAAAAATCAGGTGTGAATGAAATACCTGATTTTTTGTGCTTTTTTAATCATGTATTGATCAATAATAATTATACTAAAATAATTTTTAAATATTTTGGTGTAATTAGTGCTGTTTTTATTATTAGTCACAATTGTAAACTTTATAAAAAAACAAGTTTACAATTGTAGCTGGTTTTGCTATCCTAATAACGAGGTGAAAAAAGTGAGTGTTAAACACGAAATTATTAGTATCTTAGAAAAAAATAGAAATAATGCAATTTCTGGGCAGGAACTGGCAGATAGTTTAAATGTAAGTCGAGCTGCTGTTTGGAAGGCAATTAAAGCATTAAAAGATGAAGGATATCATATTGAGGCCACACCTAATAAAGGATATATCCTGCTGGAAAATAGCGATGTTATCTCAAGTGAAGGAATTGCCTGTTATTTAGATGAAAAAATTGATATATACGCTTATAAAAGTATTGATTCAACTAATAACCAAATGAAGAAATTGGCTGTTGATGGTGGTAATGATCGTTGTGTGATCGTAGCTGAAAAACAAAGTGCCGGACGCGGACGATTTGGTCGTAGTTTTTATTCTCCCGCAAAAAAAGGTATTTATATGAGTGTTTTGTTGAAACGGCAGGAAATGATCCAAGATGCGACTTTTATTACAATTAAAACCGCTTTAGCAGTAAATCGGGCAATTAAAAAGTTATATGGTATAAAAACAGAAATCAAGTGGGTCAATGATCTTTATTATCAGGGCAAAAAGATTTGTGGAATCTTGACAGAAGCAATTAGTGATTTTGAAAGTGGCATGATTGAAGCTGTTATTATTGGTATTGGGATAAATGTTTCTACTAAAGAATTTCCTGATGAACTTCAGGATAAAGCTACATCATTAAATTTAGACAATGCTAATCGAAATCAATTTATCGCAGAAATTTTAAAGCAGTTATTTAAGATAATTGATGAAGATTTTATACAGGTTTTAGTTGAATATAAAAACTTATCATGTGTTTTAAATAAAAATATTGAATTTACGATTAAGGGACAATTGTTTACTGGAATAGTAAAGGATATCAATGATCATGGTAATTTAGTTGTTGAATGTAATGACCAAGAATTAATTTTAAGCTCTGGTGAAGTCAGTATTGTGGGAGGAAATTATGGAACAAAATAAAATTTTAACCACAACGAAGATAGCACAGTGTGCAATTTTTACAGCTTTGATTGCGATTGGGGCTTTTATTCAAATACCCGTGCCATACATGGATTATTTTACATTACAATTTTTCTTTGTTTTATTAGCAGGGATCTTGTTAGGATCAAAATTAGGTGGTTTAGCGGTTTTATTGTATGTTGTTATCGGTTTACTGGGGATACCGATCTTTGCTGCCGGTGGTAGTTTAGCGTATATTGTTAGACCTAGTTTTGGTTATTTGCTAGGGTTTATTGCGGGGGCATATTTTACTGGTTTAGTTATTGAAAAAACATCTTTTTCGTCTTTAAAAAAATATGCGTTAGCAGTATTTTTAGGGTTACTAGTGACCTATATTATTGGTTTAGGTTATAAGTATATGATTTTAAATTATTATACAGGTACAGCCGTTTCATGGAAGTTAGTACTATTATCATGTTTTCCAATCGATTTACCAGGTGATATATTTTTAAGTATTTTAGCGATGATGGCTGGAGTTAGGTTTGAAAAGGTCTTTAAGAAGGGGAGAAGATAATGTTGGAAAAGATTTTAAAAGGTGTTTTAGCTGGTCGTGAAATTAGTAAGTCTGATGCCATTTTACTAGTTGATGCTGATATAGTTTGGTTAAAGCAGGCTGCTGATTTGATTCGTGAACATTTTTGTGGTAACAAATTTGATTTATGTTCAATTATTAATGGTAAAAGTGGACGCTGTAGTGAAAATTGTAAATATTGTGCCCAATCGATTCACTATCACACGAATGTTGAAGTTTATGATCTGCTTAATGAAGCAACGATTAAAGATATGGCTTTACATAATGAAAATAAAGGCGTGAAACGTTTTTCAATCGTTACTTCAGGCCGGCGTTTAAATGATCAAGAATTTTTAGACGTGATCAAAATATATCAAAGTCTTCATGATACGATAGAGATATCTTTGTGTGCCTCATTTGGTCTATTGAATTTGGAACAATTAACAAAATTAAAAGCAGCGGGAGTAAAAAGATATCATAATAATTTAGAAACTTCTCGTAACTATTTTCCCAATATTTGTACAACTCATAGTTATCAACAGAAGATCGAAACTATAAAAGCGGCGCAAGAGGCCGGATTAGAAGTGTGCAGTGGGGGAATTATGGGGATGAATGAATCATGGCAGGATCGCATCGATTTAGCTTTTGAATTGAAGGAATTAGGGGTAAAGTCGATTCCCATCAATATTTTAAATCCTATTCCTGGGACTCCTTTAGAACATCTTTATCCTTTATCAAAAGAAGAAGTTGAACGCATTTTTGCAATTTTTAGATTTATTCTTCCTGATGCCGCAATTAGAATGGCTGGGGGCAGAGGTTTGTTAGAGGATCAGGGGCTAAGTGTTTTTAAAAGTGGTGCTAATGCTGCAATTACTGGAGATATGCTTACAACTCAGGGGATTACGATCGATGAAGATCAAAGAATCATTAAAGAATTAGGCTTTGAGGTAGTCAAATTATGATCAAGGGATTATTTATAACGGGGACAGCTACTGATATTGGTAAGACTTATGTGACATCTAGAATCATCAAAGAATTAAAACAACAATATCATGTAGGCTACTATAAAGCAGCTTTAAGCGGGGCTGAGATAGTTGATGGTATAATGATTCCTGGTGATAAAGAGAATGTATCTAAATATGCCAATTTAAAAGAAACAGATTGTAAAGTATCTTATCTTTATAAAGATGCTTATGCTCCGCATTTAGCGGCTAAAAAAACAAATGATCCTGTTGAATTGACTGTAGTAGAAAAAGACCTGCATGATTTATCAAAAAATCATGACATAGTAGTTATTGAAGGTAGTGGTGGTATCATTTGTCCATTACGTGATGATGATAAACAAATTATGTTGACCGATGTAATGAAATTAGCCGGATATCCTTTGATTATCGTCACTTCATCAGGTCTTGGAAGTATCAATAGTGCGGTTTTAACTGCTTTATATGCGAAAAGTCAAGGTTTAGAAATATTAGGTTTTATAATGAATTATTTTGAAGAAGATAATTTGCTTCATCGCGATAATCTTAAAATGATAGAGAAATTAAGTGGCTGTAAAGTATTAGGATATCTTATAAAAAATGGTGAAAGGATTAGAAAAGTATAATAAATCTGTGAAAATTTATAAGTAATGACTTTTTTGGTGATTCAAAAGAGTCTTTTTTATGTTAATATAAAAAGGGTGAAAGTG
>BAHP02000103.1 GCA_000508865.1 Clostridiales bacterium VE202-01 | reverse complement strand
GGCATCGAGCAGGGTATCGAACAAGGGATTGAACAAGGTATTGCTCAAGGAATTGAGCGAGGTGTTGAACAGGGTATTGAAAAAGGTATTGAGCAAACATGTATTAAATTGATTAAAAAGCAATATCATCAAGACTGCCAGGAATGGGTAGAGAGCTTAACAGGGAAGCAATTAGAAGAAATAATTGAATTAATTTTTAAAGAAGCTGATTTTAAAGTTTTTAAGCAAAAAATAGATATGATTAAATGATAAAGAAAAAGTTTTTATTAGCTAATGTACAAACGAAATTAAGGAAGTTTTAATTATCGGCAATGAAGTTAATACTTCCTTTTGTATTTTTTAGGAAACAAAAAAGAATTAATTATTGAAGAAGAAATTTTAGTTAATATTTTGCTTTAATTAATTTAAATACTGGAGGAGATATTTATGCGGATGGTAGATTTAATTGATTTAAAGAAAAATAATCACTCTTTAACAAGAAAACAGTATCATTTTATAATTGATGGTTATTGTAAAGGAAAAATACCTGATTATCAGATGAGTGCTTTTTTAATGAGTGTATGTTTCAATGGTTTAACGATGTCAGAAACGGTAATTTTGACAGATGAAATGATTCATAGTGGTGAGATAATTAATTTAAAGGATATTGAAGGAATTAAAGTAGATAAGCATTCAACTGGTGGTGTTGGGGATAAAACATCATTGGTTTTAGGACCAATGATTGCAGCATGTGATGTCAAAATAGCAAAAATGTCAGGAAGAGGTTTGGGACATACTGGCGGGACATTAGACAAATTAGAGTCAATTCCCGGATTTAACATTCAAGTATGTAAAACTGATTTTATTAAGCAGGTTAATGAAATTGGGATTGCTATTATTGGTCAAAGTACTAAAATTGTTCCTGCTGATCAAAAAATGTATGCTTTGCGCGATGTTACAGCTACTGTTGATAGCATTCCTTTGATAGCTTCTTCAATCATGGCTAAAAAAATTGCTTCTGGCAGTGATGTAATATTATTAGATGTAAAATATGGTCAAGGTGCTTTTATGAAAACTAAAGAAGAAGCTATAATATTAGCGCATACGATGATAGAAATAGGACAACGATTAGGTAAAGATACTCGTGCAATTATTTCTGATATGAATCAGCCATTAGGTAATGCGATTGGTAATGCTTTGGAAGTAATCGAAGCAATCGATACATTAAAGGGCGAAGGACCTCAAGATCTATTAGAATTATGTTTACAAGCTGGTAGTAATATTTTAGTTCAAGCTAAAAGATGTCAAAATGAAGCTGAGGCAGTAAAATTATTAAAACAGACGATAGAAAATAAAACAGCATTAAAGAAATTAAGAGAAATGGTTGACTATCAAAATGGTGATGTTAATTATATAGATAATCCTGATTTATTTAAAAAAGCAAAGTTTATTATTCCTATCAAAGCTAGAAAAGACGGGTATGTTAAAGAGATAAATGCTAAAGCATTAGGAATAATTTCAATGAAACTTGGGGGAGGAAGATTGGTAAAAGATGATATTATAGATCATAGTGTAGGAATTGTTTTGAATAAAAAAGTAGGTGATAAATGTGATAGAGGAGATGTTTTAGCTTATCTTCATGGAAATGATGAAATTGCTCAAGAATTAATTGAAGAGTTTTATCAGGCTTATAAAATAGTTGATTTTTTTTGTAAAAAAGCCAATACTAATTGATGAAATTCTTGTATAATATAGATGAATGGAGGTTGAAAATGTATAAATATTTATTTTTTGATATTGATGGTACGTTGATAGGTCCAAGTAAGCGTGTTAGCCAAAAAATGATCGAAGGAATTCGTCAGGCCCGTAAAAAAGGTCATAAAGCTTTTTTATGTACTGGAAGAGCACCGATATCAATCATGAAAGATGTCAAAGATATTGGTTTTGATGGAATTATTTCATCGGCAGGGGGCTTTATTAGTATAAAAGATAAATATATATTTGAGAATTTTATTAATCAATATGTATTATCTGAAGTAATGCTTTTATTTACTAATGCTAGAATTTTATTTAGTTTAGAAACAAAAGAAGCTTTATATCAGACTCCGGGAGTTCAAGATTTTTTTGATAAAAAGAATAAAAACGTTGTAAAAGAAAATCTTGAATTAGCACGTTTTATGGAAGAACGAAAAAATGAGGAAGTTAGATTACCAATCAGTAAATTTGATATTTTAAAGACTAAAGTAACTAAAGTATGTTTTATTTCTGAAGATAAATTAGCATTTTATGATTGTGTAAAATATTTAAACGAGTTTTTTAATATAGTTATTTTTTCTAAAGAGTCAGACGATTTTATTAATGGTGAGATTATTCTCAAGGATTGTACTAAAGGAGATGCAATAAAACGAGTAATAGATTATTTTAAAGCTGATATGAAAGATACGATTGCCTTTGGTGATAGTATGAATGATTATCAGATGATTGAAACGGCTGGTTATGGCGTAGTTTCATATTTAGCACCTGAAAAGTTAAAAGCAATTGCTGATGATACATTTGAGGAGCCTGATCATGATGGCATATATGAATGTATGAAACGACTTAAGTTAATTAAATAGGTGATATTATTTTACCAGTAGGTTTAATCTTAAAACAGATTAGAAAATCAAAAAAGATTTCACAGAAGAAAATTGCTGAAATCTTAAACTTGAGTATAAGTTCTGTTTATCGTTTTGAAAATGGTGGACAGATCAGTTATGAAAATTATCTTAAGTATTGCAAATATTTAGGGATTTTCCCATACGTGCCTATAATTATTTGTAGTAATGATAAAGTGTTGCTTTTATACAATAAAATCAATCAAATAGTTTTAGATAAAGATATATTTGAAATGGTTTTATTGATGCTTATTCAGGAATTAACACAAGGAGTAACTGAACAGGTTGAAAAGATATTCCTTAAGTTAGATAAGAAAATTAGTGACGATTTTATTAAGATGATTTAATGAGATATTTATATGAGTTTATTTTAGATAAAAAATATTTTAATCTAGAAATAATTTACCGATTATTTCTTTTTTTGTTTAAAAAATTAGTTAAAGATCATTGCTATAATTCAATTTACACTGATTAAATAACTGTTATTTATAGAATTATATTTATTGTTAATAAGTTTAAAGTAGCAAAAATAGATATAAACTTTTTATAGATAATGACCATAAAGTAATATATAAAAAGAAATATATATAACATGAATTTAGATTACGTAAAATGACATAATAGTATGTGAATAGAAATTAATTATTTGTTATTAAGGAGAATATTAATAGTAGAGAAAATTTTCAAAAATATAGCAGTATTAAGATGTAGTCAAAGAATATTTTGTTATTATGTAAAATAATCATAAAATGTCTGAAATAAAAAATATTTCAGACATTTTATTTAAAATAAAGTTTTAAATGTTTTGATCAGTTTAGAAAAATAGGTAGCTTTACTAGCATCATTATCACTATACAAATCATAACTTGCAGTCTCTGTACCATCGACGGTGACAGTCAAAGTGCCAATAATATCTCCTTTTTTAACCGGTAAAATATTATCTTTATAAGTTATTTCAGTTGAATATTTACTATCGCTGTTTTTAGCTTTAGTAAAAGCGATATCTTGTTTACATTTTACATCAATAGTTATATTATCCATTTTATCAATTACATATTTTTCAATAATATCATCTTTTTTAAAAATAATCTCCTGTTTAAAATTATTAAAACCATAATCAAGCAAATTACACATTTCTTCATTTCTTGTTTTGGGAGCACTTTCCTTCATTAAAACCCCAATTATTCTTTGATTATCACGTTTCGAAGTAGTCACTAGACAATATCCAGCTTCTTTAGTATAACCAGTTTTTAATCCATCAACACCATCATACAATTTTAAAAGTTTGTTTGTATTAACCAGCCAAAAACTTTGTTTGGTATTTTCACGGATATAGCTATCATAAAGTGAGGTGACACTTAATAAATCATCACCACCAATTTCAATCAAATATGCAGCCATTAAGGCTAGATCATGGGCACATGTATAATGATCATTATCATGTAAACCAGTAGCATTTTTAAAATGTGTATTTTTTAAATTTAATTGTTGAGCTTTATCATTCATCATCGAAACAAATTTATCAACACTTCCAGCAATATATTCAGCTACAGCAACACTAGCATCGTTAGCACTAGCAATAGCAATTGATTTAAACATATCTTTTAAAGACATGGTTTCACCTTGTTCAAGATACACTTGAGAGCCACCCATACTAGCAGCATATTTTGATGTAGTTATCTGATCATCAAAAGATATTTTATTGTCTCTAATGGCCTCAAACATTAAGATCATGGTCATTATTTTTGTTGTTGATGCTGGATATAATTTTTCATTAGAATTTTTATCATATAAAACTTGTCTTGAATTAGCTTCAATTAAAATGGCTGCTCTAGCATTAGGGGTAACATCATTATCTAATGCTTTTACATTAGTTATTGGTAATAAACAGATAATTAGTAAGGTTATTAGTGTTTTTTTAATCAATTTGATCGCCTCAATAAATAATATGTCCAAGATTGATAAAAATACATCAAACAATTAGAAAATATTAGTACATGTATATAAAGATAAAAGAATAATATAAATAAAATCATATTTAAGCTCATTTAGTTAAATTACTTCTATTTTTGTTACCATTATTCTAGTTTTGTCGAAAGCATTTATTCATATTTTTAAAAGTTGTATGATAGCTTCGAGGAGATGAAATAATGGAAAATAAAATAGAATATAAGATTTTAGATGATAAAATTACTGTCTATTTTTATGGCGAACTAAGTTGTAGTAATGCAGCTAAATATCGCAGCCTATTAGATAGTATTTTAGATAAAAGTGGCGGCACAGTATATTTTGATTTTTTACATACAAATTTTATTGATAGTTCAGGAATTGGTTTAGTATTAGGACGCTATAACCAGTTAAATAATGAAAAACGAAAACTAGTTCTTGCAAACTTATCAAAAACATCGTATAAAGTATTTGAGTTATCAGGAATGTTTGATTTGATGGAATATGTAGAGGGGGTAAAAGAATAATGAATCAAATGGAACTTAGTTTTAATGCTAAAATTGAAAACGAACCCTTTGCAAGAACAAGCGTTGCGTCATTTATCACATCTTTAAACCCTACTATTGATGAATTGGCCGAAATAAAAACGATTATCTCTGAAGGGGTAAGTAATGCAATAATTCATGGATATCAAAATAATGCCGACTGTAAAGTAATCATTAAGGTATCGATTATAGAAAATCGGGAAATAAAAATTGTGATCCAAGATTATGGTAAAGGAATAGAGAATATTGAGGAAGCAAAAATGCCTATGTATACTTCATTAAAAGAGTTAGAACATGCCGGAATGGGTCTAACGATTATTGAAGCCCTTTGTGATAATCTAGAAATTCATTCAACTTTAAATTTAGGAACAAAACTAACTATTAAAAAGCAATTGAAAGATTCCAGCGTTGACTAAAACAAATACAATTGAACTAATTGAAAAAGCAAGATGCGGGGATGATCATGCTAAAGAATTAGTGGTAAGTCAAAATCTAGGTTTAGTCTGGTCGATTGTACATCGTTTTAAAAATAACTACTATGATAAAGAGGATTTATTTCAAATTGGCTGTATTGGTTTAATGAAAGCCGTTAATAACTTTGATACTAACTATGGGGTTCAATTTTCAACTTATGCAGTACCAATCATTATGGGTGAAATCAAACGTTACTTTAGAGATGATGGAACGATTAAAGTAAGTCGTTCTTTAAAAGAGTTGAATCTAAAAATTAATAAAGTACGCGAATTATTGATCAATCAAAGTGGACAGGAGCCCACAGTTGAAATGATAGCAAAATATTTAAAGGTTGATGTTCAAGATGTCGTTGAGGCAATTGATTCATCATATTATCCAACATCTTTAAATGAACCGATCTATGAAAAAGATGGATCATCTATTTCGATGGAAGAAAGAGTTGAAGATAAGCATAATAAAATGTGGTTTGAAAAAATTGCTTTAAAAATGGAAATTGACAAACTAGATGAAAAAGAAAAATTAATTTTATATATGCGTTATCAGCTCGATTTTAATCAAGAAAAGGTGGCTCAAAGATTAAATATTTCACAGGTGCAGGTATCCCGTCTAGAAAAGAAAATTATCGCAAAATTACGTAATCACTTGAACGAATAATAAAACATGTTATAATGTCATCAGGTGATAAAATGAATGAAGAAGTAGAAGTCAGCGGTGAAAAACCAGAAGTTAGAAAAATAGTAGTGAGAAGAAAAAGAGCTTGGGTAGAATATTTTCAAGTAATTGTAGTTACACTATTAATTACATATGGTATATTATATTTTGTTCAAATTTCCAGGGTATATGGAACTTCAATGCTCCCTACTTATCATGAAGGAAATATAGTATTAGTTGATAAAGTTTTTTATAAGCATAGTGAGCCTAAAAGGAATGATATTGTTGTAGTTGATTATAAAGATGCCAATTTAAAAGAAACATTTATAATTAAAAGAGTTATTGGTATTGGTGGCGATCATATTGAAATTAAAGATAATGAACTTTATTTAAATGGTAAGTTATTGGAAGAAGACTATATCAATGGCGTAATGGCTAATAGTGAGGATATGACTGTTGATGTCCCTGAAGGTAAAGTATTTGTTATGGGGGATAATCGTAATAATAGTCTTGATTCTCGAAAACTAGGTTATTTTGACTTTGAAGATGATGTAATTGGTAAAGTGTTCTTTACAGTTCCTTTCTTTTAAAGATGATAAAACAGGCATAGTGCCTGTTTTTATTATGGGTAGTTTTTAACGAAAAAATATGTTATTCTAAAACTAAGGACGTGATATAAATGATTGGTTCTACTAAATATACAACAATACTTTCGCCATCTCCAATTAAAAAAAAGAATAAATCATTGAAAATTTTTTCCTGTTTTATAATTATTGTATTAGTAATAGTTGTTATTGCTTTTTTTACAGGAGGAAAAGAACAAAAGGTTAATGAAAATAATAAAAAAGAAATCAATGAGTTATTTAATTTATTGAAAGAAGATGATGATAAAGATAATATTTTTAAATATCTAAAAATATCTGAAAATCGTCTGGATACGAACATAGAAAATAATCATCAATATATTGCTAAAGCAATAGTAGGAGCAAAAATTGGAAATTATATTGAAAATACTGAGGCTGTTACGATCGAAGTGTTTAATAATACTGATGATTTAAAATTACGTGTTGAATATTTAAAGGCTCAAAACGATTATTTGGATGAAATATATGAAAATGAAAAATATGGCAATTTACCAAATATGGCCGATTTACCTAATAAACGTATTATTTATACTAGAAAAAATATTTTAATGAGTGTTGATAATAGTATTAGTTCTGATTTGGTTCTAACTTACAGCAATATATTATATAAAGCGGTTGATAAAATGAATTTTGAACAAAATGATTTTCCTGCTTCAAAAGATCTTGATGAACTTGAAGAGTATTATGATGGTGAATTAAATGTTTGGAAACAAAAATATCCAAAAGATAGTTTGCTTAATGGCATCAGTTTATTAGTAAACAATATGAATAAACAGGTTGATCTTGCTTATGCATCAAATAACAATAATTTAGTAACTAATTGTTTAGATGAGTTGAAATATTATGATGTAACAAAATATCAACAAGAATACTTGCATTGGAAAAAACTGCTTACAACAGCTAAAGAAAATCTTGATAATGGTTTGATTTCTCACGATATGATGGAAAAAAACAATGCATATAAACAAATGGTATATACTGAAGGAGAATATATTATCGGGGTAGATATTTTACCAGGTGAATACGTAGTTGTAAAAAATGATGGTATCGAAAAAGGCCGTGTTTTTCTTGAACATCAAGAAGATGTTTCTAGTAATACTATTATTAATGCTAGTGGTGATGATTTTATAGGTAAAAAAATAGTTTTAAATGGGACGACAATGTACCATATTGATAATTCAGAACAAATTAAATCAAAAATCACAAATACTTTTAAGGTTGGAAAACATATTGAAGCTGGTGAATATGAAGTTACTTATGATTATTATGTTAATGTATATGTTTTAGATGAAATAAATGGTGTGATTGATGTATCAACGGCAGAAAAATATGAAGTTGGACCTGAATCTAAAACAATTACTATTAAAGATGGTCAATATATAGTATGGAATTATAATAGTCTTCGAATAAGTAAAAAGTAGGTGAAAAAATGATTGAAAAGAATATTGTTGCTAAAATTCATGAAGATGATCCTAATTTTAATAAAACGGAATTTAAACAGTGGTGTAATCAGGTATTAGGAAAACTGCAGGAAGCCTGGTCAAAAAAAGACTTAGAAACTTTAAAATATTATGAAACAACAACGCTTTATAAACTTCATGAAAAACAATTAAATACAATGAAAGAAAACAAAGTTGTAAATGTTGTTAAAGAAATGGAAATTATTGAAACAAAAATCATTGATTTTGAACGATTGAGTGATTGTGAAGCAATAACAGTTCAAATGTTTGTAAATTTAATTGATTATTACCAGGAAGAAGGTAATGGCATTGTTTTATCAGGCAAGATCGATCAAAAAGTAAATGCTAATTATCGAATGAAGATCATACGAGATAAATATTTTTTAACAGAATGGTTAATAAATCATAATTCTGTTTGTCCTTTTTGCGGGGCGCCGATCAAAAATATTTTACAAACAAGATGTGAATATTGTGATGGTGTTTTAAAAACGATGGATAGCTGTTATAAAGTTTATTCATTACAGATATAATTTTAGATAAAAACTAAAGCCGTTAATACTCGATTTGTGATCGTTTACATATAATTTACGTGTCTTAACGACTTTTTTTGATTTATCAATAAATTTAATTTTTTTTGCAATAAGTATTGTATACAATATGACTTTTATGTTAAAATGACAAAAATCAATAAGTGGGGGAAGTACTTATTGAATAAAGAAAGGGTGGTTACATGGGTTACAAATTTAAAATTACACGCGGGAACGCAATCTTAAATTTTTCTGAAGAATATTGTCAATCTCGTTGTCAATTAATTGAAAGTGAATCATTTGCACGAGTGTTAAAAGGGTTTATACATGTATGTAAAAGAAAAGAAAATACTACTTATACGTATTTAAGAGAAGTAAAATCAGAAAGTGTTGATATTGTTGCTGATTTAAGAACGATTTTTAAATTATTACTAGTTATGTCAGTAGAAGAAGTATTACAATCTTATCCACAGTTTGCTGGTTATTTTAGAAATCGTGATGAATTTGTTAAAGTCATTGAAGAAGTATATCTTTTTTGGAGAAAGCTACAGCGTTATAGTGTCGTTTATAATGAAAGTACAAGTCGTGGGTATCAAAATGTTCAATTTGCAGATGCTCAGGCTAAGTTTGAAGAATTAGTTCTTCAAGTGTATCGTACGATTGAAGAAACGGCTTTAGGATATCGTCATCAAGTATATCGTCAAATTACTGCTGGTGTTAATGCTGGTTTAAGAGTAACAAATATGCGTTCTTTTTTACCATATGAGTATCGTAATTTAGATGATATTCCATTTATTGAAACAGTTATTATACATCCACCATTTATTACTTATTCAAAACGTAATAAACGTGATGGGGTTTTCCCAGAAATGAAGCATAATCCAATCGAGGATTTAAAATTTGATCCTGAACAATGGTTCTGCTATCCTGCTAAAGTTGGAGATTTATTAGCATTTGTATATTTCAATGTTGCTTTCATGGCTCAAGGGGTTGCTTTATGTAACTTGTTTGAACTTGCAAGCGAAGAAGAATATCGTAATCGTAAACCAGATATTATCTATGTATATGGATATGAAGATGGTAAAATGAATCAAAGCTTCTATCAAGATGATGAAAATGATATGATGGTAGCATTATTATCAGCAAGTGATGAATTTGATTATTTTGGATATATGAAGAAAATGATGTTAACTTTACACAATGTTCGTAAAATCAATCAACATCAGTTACCTATCCACGGAGCAATGGTTAAAATGACTTTGCATAGTGGTGAGGTTAAAAATATTGTTGTCATGGGTGATAGTGGTGCTGGTAAATCTGAAACAATTGAACAAATCAAAGTATTTGGTGCAGCATATATTCGTGATTTAGTTACTGTCTATGATGATATGGGGGTATTGTCATTAGATCAAGATGGTAAAGTACAGTCTTCTGGTACAGAAATTGGAGCTTTTGTCAGACTTGATGATTTAGATGCGGGATATAGTTTTAAAGAGTTAGACCGTTCAGTATTTATGAATCCAGATAAAATCAATGCGCGAATCGTAATACCAATTACAGATTATAAAGATGTAGTTGCTAAACATGATGTTGACTTCTTCTTATATGCTAATAATTATGAAGAAGGTGGCGAATCATTAAGTTTCTTTGATAATGTTGATGATGCTTTAACCGTATTTAGAGCTGGTAATCGTATGGCTAAAGGAACAACTACTGAATATGGATTAGTTGGAAGTTATTTTGCAAATCCATTTGGTCCAGTACAACGTCAGGAACAAACAGAACCTATTTTAGTGGATTATTTTAATCATATGTTTGATCAAGGAATTAAAGTAGGACAGTTAAGAACTCGTTTAGGTATTAAAGGAAATGAGCATAAAGGTCCTCAAGAAGCAGCTATTGCAATTCTTAAATATATTACTGGTGAAAAAGAATTGAAACAGTTAGAAGATGAATAGAACTCTGATGAGTTCTATTTTTTTTACTTTGAATATGGTTTGATGAGGGGATAAAAGTGTCCAAATACAAGTTAATGTTGATTGTTTTAATTTTAATTATTTCATTAATAACTTTATCCATTCATCAAACAAATCAAATTATTTTATATAATTATCATCCGACAATAGAAATATCTGATAAATTTGATCCTAAAGCTAATATTAAAAGAGTCATTGGCGGTTCAATCGATGATGTAAGTGTAGATACAAGCAAGATTAATTTCAATAAAACTGGTAAATATCCAATCACATACACTTATAATAATATTAAAACAACAATCACGATTGAATTAAAAGATACGATCATACCTGATTTAGAAGTTCAAGAACTAACAATTGATTTAGGAATGAAAATAACAGCTGATGACTTAATCAAAACCCGTTTTGATTCTAAGCGAACAACAGTTAAATTCAAAGAAGATTATCAGTTTGATCAAATTGGTGATCATGAAGTTGAAATCATTATTTGTCGCGGAAATAATCGTATTTCAAAAAAAACAATTGTTCATGTGTTAGCTAAAGATACAACTCCACCACAAATTTTAGGGATCCGTAATCTGACGGTTTTAAAAGATAGTGATATAGATTTATTATCGAGTGTTAGTGTTAAAGACAATCAAGATGATAGTCCAATTTTAACGATTGATAGTTCAAATCTTGATATTTCAAAAGTAGGTGATTATCAGATAACTTATCATGCCAAAGATCGATCATTAAATACTACTGTAGAAACATGTATTGTTAGTGTCGTTGAAAATAAAACAATTGGTACTTTTGAACAAAGTGATCAAAAAATTGTTTACTTGACTTTTGATGATGGACCATCAGAGAATACCCAAAAAGTTTTAGATATTCTTGATGTTTATGATGTTAAAGCTACTTTTTTTGTTACCGGAACCAATGAAGAGTATTATTATTTAATTAAAAAAGCATATGATGCTGGTCATACTATCGGCTTGCACAGTTACATTCATGAATATGACCAGATCTATAATTCTTCGTCAGCCTATTTTGCTGATTTAAAAAAAATCGAAGATCTTGTTTATAGTCAAATAGGTTCAATTCCTAAGTATATTCGTTTTCCTGGAGGCAGCAGTAATAATGTGTCAAAAAAATATTGTTATAAAATTATGACTAAATTAACTAAAGAAATAATTAACCGCGGTTATCAGTATTACGATTGGAATGAAGATAGTGAAGATGGTTCGGGGCAATTATCAGTTAATCAGTTAATTAAAAATGCAACTGCTTCTAATGATAATAATATTATATTATTATTTCATGATGCTAATGGTAAGGAAAACTCTTTAAAAGCACTAGGACCAGTAATTCAGTATTATCAAAAAAAGGGCTATGTTTTTAAAGGTATCGATGATAGCTCTTATGTAGTTCATCATAGTGTAAATAATTAGAATTCTAATAAGAATTCTTTTTATTTTTATACATATAATGTATTGGTGATTAGATGAAAGAAAAATTAATCAAGTATGGATATTATTTGATGCTCTTAATTATTGCGGTTATTGTTACATATGTATTGATCAACTGGCTAATTCCGCTTTTTTTTAGCTGTTTGATCGTTTTGATTTTACAGCCGTTATTGAATAAGGAAATTGAAGTCCTGAAAATAAAAAATGTTTTTTTTGCTAAAAGCATAATTGTGTTTAATTATTTATTATTTATTGCTGTAATTATCGCCATAATTATTTTTTGCTGTATCCAAATTTATACAGTTTTAGAATTACTACCGGATTATTTATTTAATCTATATAATTTACTTAGTCAAAATAACTATATCATTGATACCGCTAGATTTCTCGATATTATTTATAATGGTTCAATGAGTATCGTTGAAAGTATTTCTAGTGGCTTTATTACGGGTCTAGTTACCGTTATTATGAAAATTCCTAGTATTTTGTTTGATTTGATTTTTATGATCATTACTTCGCTATTCATTTTATTAGATTATCAAAGAATAGATAATTTGGTTATTCAAAGATATCCCATGGTTTCTTTAGTTATTAATATGATCAAAGATATTTTAAGTAATCTGTTTAAAGCATATTTTATAATCATGATCGTTACTTTTGTTGAATTATGGGCTGGTTTTATGATTATAAAATTAGATAACTGTATAATGCTGGCATGTATTATTGCTATTTTTGATTTTATGCCGGTTTTAGGAATTGATATGATCATGATTCCCTGGATCGTTATCAATGCTTTAACAAATCGTATGTCAATGGCTTTAGGCTTATTAGTTATATATATGGTAATCGTTATTACTAAAAATATTTTAGAACCTAAATTAATTGCTAAAAATTTAGGAGTTAGCCCATTAGTATCATTGATTGGAATGTATTTAGGAATGAAAATCTTGGGAATAACAGGATTAATAATTGTTCCGACAATATTAATGATTATTATCCAGATCATTAAAGTAAAATATGAACTGAAGGAGTGAAAATATGCATCAAAGAAAACAAGAAATACAATTACATTTAAAAGACAAAGGAATGTTTGAAGGCTGGTATTTTAGAGTTAGTGATCGGAAAGTTTCTTTAGCGGTTATTGTGGGAGTCAGTGAGACAATGGCTTTTATTCAAACGATCGATACGTATACTAATGTTAGTCAAATGCTTGAATTTGATTTGAATGAGTTTGAATATGGAAATGCTCCATTTTTTATCAGAATAAAAAATAATTATTTTTCTAAAGAAAAAATTATTTTAAATCTAGATCAGGGTACAATCATAATAAGAGGAATATTAGAAAATGATGCTTTTACACCATTAAAAGCCTCATTATATGCACCTACTATTATGGGTCCCTTTCATTATTTAGCGAAGATGGAATGTAATCACGGGATCATTAGTTTATCACATCAAATAAAAGGTCGTTTGATCATTAACCAGCAAAAAATAAATATAAATGGAATTGGTTATATGGAAAAAGATTGGGGATATTCATTTCCTAAAGATTACTTATGGTTACAATCAAATGATTGCAACCAATGTAAAGCCTCATTATTTTTAGCGATAGCTAATATTCCTATTAAAATTACTAGTTTTACTGGAATTATTATGGTTTTGATGATAGACGATAAACAATATCGAGTTGCTAGTTATTATGGCGCATATTTAAAAAGATGGTTGATTAAAAAAGGTCAATATTATTTAATCATTAAACAGTACCCTTACAGTTTTTATATTAAAATTATTCCTGGTAATAGTTATTTGTTGAAAGCGCCACAACTGGGAATGATGAACAGTGATGTAAAAGAGAGTTTAAATTCTAAAGTTACTGTGTTAATATATAAACATCATAAACGAATCGATAAATTAGACTTTATTGCTTGTGGAACAGAGTTATTTGGAGGATTTAATGATATTAAAGAGCGAGCGGTTGATTCTTAAAAGACCGGAAATAGAAGATGTTGATGAAATTTTAAAAATTCATAATAGTGAATATGTGCAGCGCTATAATGCGATGAAACTTTATCGTCGCGAAGATATGCTTAAAGATATTATTGATGATCGTAAAAATACTTATTATTTACAGCTACCTGATTCTAAACGCATAATTGGGGCTGTTTTTGTAGGTCAAGATCAATTACGATATCAAGTAAATGCTGTTTGTCTTTCATATTATTTAGATAAAAATTATCAGGGTCAGGGCTATATGTATGAGGCTTTAAAACTTATAATCAAAGAATTATTTGAGCAGGGAATTGAAGTTATTAGTGCTAGAGTCTTTGTTGATAATACGGCTTCAAAAAAACTATTAATAAAGTTAGGATTTGTTTTGGAAGGACATTTAAGAAGAGCTGTTAAAGGATTTCAAGGAATCATCTATGATGATTTACTCTTTTCTTTACTTAAGGATGATAACAGCTGATTTGACAGTAATAGAGTTAATTGATATAATGTCATCATTGCGTTGATTATTCAGCGCTTTTATTATGAGGAGGTAAAAAGAATGCTAAAATTATGGATCGTTGGTTCAAATAGCCAGGTAGGGACAGCTTTAAATGAATTGATTGAACCGCTGGATATTGAGGTATTTAATACTGATAAAGAAGAAATAGATATTGCCAATACTAATGATATTATCCGCTTTGGAGAAATAAATCGTCCTGATGTAATTATTAATTGCGCTGCAATCACGAATCTTGATGAGTGTGCCAGTGATAAAGATCAGGCTTTTAGAGTAAATGCTTTAGGACCTCGTAATTTGTGTATTGTTGCACGAAAAATTGGGGCTAAAGTAGTTCAGTTATCTACTGATGATGTTTTTGATGGGACAAATGATCGGCCCTATAATGAATTTGATCGTACTAATCCCCAAACTATTTATGGTCGTTCTAAAAAAGCCGGTGAAGACTATGTAAAAGAATTTACTCATAAACATTTTATTATTCGTAGTAACTGGGTATATGGTAAAAAAGGAAAGAATTTCGTTAATGATCTTTTAAATTATGATCAGGCAGTTTTAAATGTTGCTGGTGATCAGCTAGGATCACCTACTAGTGCTAAAGATTTAGCACGAGCTATTTTATATTTAATTAAAACAAATGAATATGGTACTTATCATATTACTTGTAAAGGTGTTTGCAGTCGCTATGAATTTGCTCAATATCTTAAAGAAAGAGCTGATAAGAAAATTGAATTAAAAAAAGTCGAAGCTAAAGATGTTGATAAAGGTACTGTTAGACCAGCATATGCAGTTTTAGATAATTTTATCTTGCGCTTAGTAAATGAATTTGAAATGCCAGATTGGAAAACATCATTAGATGAATATTTAAAAGATATAAAGGAGGGCTAGGATGGCATTAGAAAAAAGAAAGAAAAAGATGGGTTTAACGACCAAGATCTTTATTGCTTTATTATTAGGAGCAATTTTAGGGATTGTTTTATATGCTTTACCAGCTAGTTTTGTTCGTGATGATATTGTGATCGATGGGATTTTGTATGTAGTTGGCCAGGGATTTATAAAGTTGATGAAAATGCTTGTTGTACCATTAGTATTTTGCTCATTAGTTTGTGGCAGTATGGCAATTGGTGATACAAAAAAATTAGGATCGGTAGGCGTTAGAACGATCATTTTCTATCTTCTAACTACAGCACTAGCAATAACCGTAGCTTTATTAGTAGGAAACTTGATCAATCCGGGAACGGGATTAGATATGTCAACGATTCAAGCAAATGTAACGAGTGTTGATAGTGTGGAATCAACATCATTAGTTGAAACGATCTTAAATATTATTCCTGATAATCCGATTGGTTCATTAGCTAGTGGTAATATGTTACAAATCATTGTATTTGCTTTATTAGTAGGAGTGATCTTAGCTAAATTAGGTGAAAAGACAGAAGTAGTAGGCAATTTCTTCAGTCAATTTAATGATATTATGATGGAAATGACAATGATGGTAATGGCTGTTGCGCCAATTGGGGTATTTTGCCTGATTGCAAGGACTTTTGCTGGAATCGGATTTAGCGCTTTTTTACCATTAGGAAAATATATGATTGGGGTCTTGTTGGCTCTGGCAGTGCAGTGTTTCTTTGTTTATTTAGGTTTATTAAAACTATTTACAGGTTTAAATCCAATAAAATTTATCAAAAACTTTTTTCCGGTTATGGCATTTGCTTTTTCAACGGCAACTTCAAATGCTACGATTCCATTATCAATTGATACTTTAGCTAAAAAAATGGGAGTTTCAAAAAGAATTTCATCTTTTACGATTCCCTTAGGAGCAACGATCAATATGGATGGAACTGCCATCATGCAAGGGGTCGCTGTTGTTTTTGCGGCTCAGGCTTTTGGAATTAATCTCGACTTTACAGATTATATTACTGTAATTGGAACGGCAACTCTAGCATCAATTGGAACAGCGGGCATCCCTAGTGTTGGCTTAGTAACATTAACGATGGTTTTCAATTCAGTAGGACTTCCAGTTGAGGCGATTGGAATGATCATGGGAATTGATCGAATCTTAGATATGACAAGAACTGCTGTAAATATTACTGGTGATGCTGTTTGTACAACGATAGTTGCCCACCAAAATAAAGCTTTAGATAAAAATGTATTTATTAATAGTATTAAATAGTTTTTACATACATTTATTAAAACATCTTATGACAAGATGTTTTTTATTTAAATAAATATAGTTTAAAACTATGTTCAACTAATTATTATAAGTATTTTTCAATATTAAAATAATCTAGTATTCTTATATCTAAAGAAGGCGGCTATGTCTTTAAAAAATAAATTATGGGGGTAAAAGATGAAAACAGCAGTAATTGGATATCCACGAATTGGATTGAAACGTGAATTAAAATTTGCAATTGAAAAATATTTAAAAGGACAAATAGAACAGAGTGAGTTAATTACTAAAGCCAAAGCATTAAGAAAAATAAATTGGCTTGATCAAGATAATCAAAAATCGATTTTATTTCATCAAACGATTTTTCATTCTATGATAATGTTTTAGATACAGCATATTTATTAAATATCATTCCTAAACGTTATCAAAGTTTGGATCTTGATCCTCTTGATAAATACTTTGCTATGACTCGAGGTTATCAAGGTGAAGCAGGTGATGTAAAAGCTTTAGCGATGAAAAAATGGTTTAATACAAATTATCATTATTTAGTACCAGAAGTTGAAGATGATGTTCAAATTGAATTAAATGGAGCTAAAATATTTGATGAATATCAAGAAGCTAAAGATTTGAATATAAATACTAAACCAGTAATTATTGGACCGTATACATTAATTAAATTATTACGTTTTACAGGAACTTTAACTATTCAGGATATCGTAGATGATGTTATTAGAGTGTATGTAGAAATAATCACCAAATTTAATGATTTAAATGCACAATGGTTTGAATTTGATGAACCAGCTTTAGTACTTGATATGAATGAAGCGGATATTGGATTATTTAAAAATATATATACTAAGATCTTGAAGGAAAAAGGAGCGATAAAGGTTTTATTGCAAACTTATTTTGGAGATATACGAGATTATTATAATGATATTATGACATTAGATTTTGATGGTATTGGTCTTGATTTTGTTGAGGGTAAAGAAACTTTGAATTTAATCAAAAAATATGGTTTTGATCAAAGTAAGATATTATTTGCAGGTGTTGTCAATGGTAAAAATATTTGGAAGAATGATTATCAAAAGACGATCACTTTGCTAGAAGAAATTAACGAAAATGTCAATGATATTGTCATCAGCACATCTTGTTCATTATTACATGTGCCATATAGTTTGGAAAACGAAGAAAAATTAGATGATAAGTATAAAAGACATCTTGCTTTCGCAAAAGAAAAATTAGTTGAATTATTCCAGTTAAAAATAATTTCTGAATTAGGAACAAAGCATAGTTATTATGTTGATAACGTGAATATTTTTAATGAAGCTGCTAACCGTAGTAATGCAAGTGTTCAAGCTCGTTTAGCTTCATTGAAAGAAAGTGACTTTATTCGTCAGCCATTGTTTGATCAGCGTCGTGAAATTCAAAAAGAAAAGTTAAATCTGCCTCTTTTACCAACAACGACGATTGGTTCTTTTCCACAAACAAGTGAAGTTCGTGCTAATCGGCGGGCGTATCGTAAAGGGGAAATAGATGAAACTGCATATCGCAATTTCAATCATACAATGATTCAAAAATGGATCAAATATCAAGAAGAAATTGGTTTAGATGTACTTGTTCATGGAGAATTTGAAAGAAATGATATGGTTGAATATTTTGGTGAAAATCTTGATGGTTATTTATTTACTGAAAATGGCTGGGTTCAATCATATGGGACTCGTTGTGTCAAACCACCTGTGATCTGGGGCGATATTTCTAGAAACCATCCTTTAACAGTCGATTATGCTGTCTACAGCCAAAGTTTGACAGATAAACCAGTAAAAGGAATGTTGACAGGGCCTGTTACAATGTTGAACTGGTCATTTCCAAGAGTTGATATTTCTTTAAAAGAATCAGCTTTACAATTAGCTTTAGCAATCAAAGATGAAGTTTTAGATTTAGAAGCTAAGGGAATTAAGATCATCCAAATCGATGAAGCAGCTTTAAGAGAAAAATTACCATTACGTAAAAGTGACTGGCAAAGTGAATATTTAGATTGGGCAATTCCAGCTTATCGTTTAGTTAGCAGTAGTGTTCAGGCTGATACACAGATTCATAGTCATATGTGCTATAGTGAATTTGATGATATTATTCAGGCAATTGAAGATATGGACAGTGACGTTATTTCATTTGAGGCCTCTCGTTCTAATCTAACATTATTAGATACTTTAAATAAAGTTAAGTTCAAGAGTGAGGTAGGCCCAGGGGTATATGACATTCATTCGCCAAGATTCCTAGTGTTGAAGAATTTGAATCAGCATTAGAGGCAATGGTTGAAAAAATACCAGTAAATAAATTATGGGTCAATCCGGATTGTGGATTAAAGACACGCGGGGTTTTAGAGACTCAAAGCAGTCTTGAAAATATGGTAACAGCGACTAAAAATATTCGTCTTAAACTTCAACAAATCAAAAAATAATGTTAAAATAGCTAAAAAGGAAGTGAAAAAATGACATTACAACAACTACGGTATATTATTACTACAGCTCAAAAAGGAACGATAAGCGAAGCGGCTAAAGAATTATTTATTTCGCAGCCAAGTTTATCTAATGCAATCAAAGAATTAGAAAAAGAGCTAGGAATCGTCATTTTCTCACGAACTAATAAAGGTATTGTAATCAGTGATGAAGGACTTGAATTTTTGGGTTATGCACGCCAAGTTGTGGAACAGGCGGATTTGTTGGAAAATAGATATTTACAAGATAAAGTGACAAAAAAGCGTTTTAGTATTTCGACACAGCATTATTCTTTTGCTGTTAATGCATTTGTTGATCTAGTAAAAAAATATCGTGATAATGATTATGAATTTATGATTAGAGAAACGCGAACTCATGAAATTATCGAAGATGTTAAAACGTTAAAAAGTGAGATTGGAATCTTATATTTAAACGAGTTTAATAAAAAAGTAATAAATAAATTATTAAAAGAAAATGATTTGGTTTTTAATAAACTGTTTGATGCTAGACCACATATTTTTGTAAGTGATACTAATCCTTTAGCTGGTAAAAAGATTGTGACACTTGAAGATATTGAACCGTATCCTTATTTATCATTTGAGCAGGGACAATATAATTCATTTTATTACTCTGAAGAAATTTTAAGTACGATGATTCATCAAAAGATGATCAAAGTAAGTGATCGAGCAACATTATTTAATTTATTGATTGGTTTGGATGGTTATACTATATGTACAGGTGTTATTAGCGAGGAGTTAAATGGTAAAAATATCATTGCCATTCCCCTTGATGTCGATGAAGTGATCAGTATTGGTTATATTGTTCATAAAGACACTATTCGCAGTAATTTAGGTCAGATTTTTATTGAAGCACTAAAGCAAAATACCCAGGAATTGATGTAAGATGTGTTTATGCACATCTTTTAATATGTCAATATCGTTCAAGTAAGTTTTTTTTATTTATGTTATATTGATGATGGTGATGATGATGGAAGAAAAAAGAATTATTGTTTATGATGAACAGTTGAAGATCGAAGCTTACCAGTTTATAGGAGTTATGCAAAAATTTCCTAATCATTTTCATGACTATTATGTAATCGGTTTTGTTGAAAAGGGGAAACGGATTTTATCTTGCAACAATAACGAGTATGTTTTAAAAGAAGGCGATATATTATTATTAAATCCTTTAGATAGTCATAGTTGTGATAGTGAAGATGGAAAAGCTTTGGATTATCGTTGTTTAAATATTAGTAAAGCTGTAATGAAAAAAATAGCTAAAGAAATCTTTACGATAGCTTATTTGCCGGAATTTAAAGCGCCTGTTATTTTTTCAAGTGATTTAATAGATAATTTAAGATTATTGCATGAAATGATCATGAAAAAAGAAACGGAATTTTTTAAAGAAGAACTATTCTATCTATTATTAGAACAATTAATCAAAGAATATGCTGTTTTAAAAAAGATAGAAGAGTTGAATTCAAAGAACCAATCAAAAAGGTAAAACAATTTTTAGACGATAACTATGAAAAACAGATTTCATTACATGAATTAAGTCAGATTTCGGGAATGAATAAGTATACTTTGATTCGTAATTTTACTCATGAAATGCAAATAACACCATATCAATATCTAGAAACGATTAGAATAAACCAAGCTAAAAAACTTTTAGAAGCTGGAATTAATTTAACAGAAACAGCGATTCTTGCAGGTTTTAGTGATCAAAGTCATTTTACACGTTTTTTTAAAAAATTAATTGGGTTGACACCAAAACAATATCAAAATATTTTTAATGGTGATAATGATGAATAAGAATTTAAAAGGGCATTTAGCGGCTTTGATAACTATTTTTATTTGGGGAACGACTTTTATTTCGACAAAGTTATTATTGGTTGATTTTAAACCAATAGAGATTCTTTTTTTCAGATTTTTGCTGGGACTGCTGCTTCTTATTATTATCTATCCTAAAAAGATATCAGGTACAACTAAGAAGCAGGAAATTACTTTTGCTTTAGCAGGATTGACGGGAATTACATTATATTATTTATTGGAAAATATTGCTTTGACGTATTCTTTAGCAGCTAATGTCGGGGTAATTATTTCTATAGCACCTTTTTTTACAGCTGTTTTATCATATCTTGTTTTAAAAGAGGAAAGATTAAAGCGGAATTTTTTTATCGGTTTTGTTTTAGCGATGATTGGTATTTCATTGATTAGTTTTAATACTAGTTCTAATTTTAAATTGAATCCATTAGGCGATCTATTAGCTTTATTGGCAGCATTGATTTGGGCAGTTTATTCGATCTTAACTAAAAAAATCAGTGAATATGGTTTTAATACGATCCAAGTAACGAGGCGAATGTTTATGTATGGAATTATTTTTATGCTGTTTACATTAATTCCCCTTGATTTTAAATTGAATTTGAAAAGATTTGCTAATCCTGTCTATTTAGGAAATATCGTCTTTTTAGGAGTTGGGGCTTCAGCAGGATGCTTTGTAACCTGGAATTTTGCAATTAAGATACTTGGGACAATAAAGACAAGTATTTATATTTATATCGTACCTGTAGTTACTGTAACAACGTCATTTCTTGTTTTAAATGAGCGCATAACGATACTGTCTTTGGTAGGTACATTGTTAACTTTAATGGGCTTATTTTTATCGCAAGGGAGTAAAAAATGATAGAAAAAAAGTGTGTGATGATCGTTGATGAAAGTTTACCACTTGGTTTAATTGCTAATACGACAGCTGTTTTAGCTACAGCATTAGCTAAACTGGACATAAAGATTATCGGTGAAGATGTATCTGATTTAGAAAATAATAGGCATTGTGGTATTGTCATGCTTCCAATTGTAATTTTGAAAGGGAATCAAGGATTGATTAGAAATATATTAGAAAAAGCGAATAATTATAATGATGAGATTGCAGTTATTGATTTTAGCGATTTGGCTCAAAGCTGTAAAAATTATCCTGAATATATTTCTAAGATGAAAGTGACAAGTGAAGTTAGATTAAATTATTCTGGTATTTGTTTATATGGTAATAAAAAAAGAATTAATAAGTTAACGGGCGATTTACCTTTGCTGAAATAGAAAAAAGCTAATTTTATTTTAAAAATGAGCTATTCTATAAGATATAAAAGGAGGATTAGGATGGAAAATTATGAATTAGATGTACATACCCATACTTTAGCTAGCGGGCATGCTTATTCAACTATTAGCGAAATGGTAAATGAGGCTAAAAATAAAGGGTTAAAATTACTTGGAATCGTTGAACATGATCAAGGTATTCCCGGGACCTGCAATCCCATATATTTTAAAAATCTTGGGGTTGTTCCTAGAAAGATCAATGATGTAAATTTATTGTTAGGAATCGAAATTAATATTCTTGATTATGATGGTAAGTTAAGTATTGATGATGATTTATATAAATATGTTGATTATTGTATGGCCGGAATTCATTTACAGTGCTATCAAGCTGGAACAATCGAGCAAAATACAAGAGCAGTAATTGAAACGATCAAAAATCCGCATATTAGTGTAATCGTACATCCTGATGATGGAAATTGTCCTCTTGATTATCAGAGAGTTGTTTTAGCAGCCAAAAAGTATCATACTTTATTAGAAGTTAATAATAATGCGTTACGGAGTTCATCAAGGTTAAATTCACGTAATAATGTAATTGAGATGCTTAAGTTATGTAAAAAATATCAAGTTAAGGTTATTTTAGGCAGCGATGCGCATATTCATTTTGATATTATTAATTATGATCAAATTGAAAGTATTTTACAGGAAATTAATTTTCCGAAAGAATTAATTGTTAATTATGATATAAATAGTTTTTTAGAATATCTTGAGGATAATAAAAACAAGTGAGAATTTAAATTCTCACTTGTTTAATTTGGATAAATTTATTTTTACATCCAAATATACATTTTAAACCATGTCGTATACGACATGGTTTTAATCAGTGATTTTATTACTGATGGTATTAAGATAACAAAAATATTTATTCTATCAACTAACCTGTTTAAAACTATTACTATAATATATGTTTTAGCTTTATCAGAATAAACATATTCTAGAAAACTAATACTTGAAAAATAAAATACTTATATAGCTATTCTTGGTTTTATAATAAATGGTAAACTTATTAGTTAATATTTATTTTAACGTTTTTGTATTATCTCATTATACTTTTGTTTTAATATTAAAGATAACTTTTGTTTGAAAGGAACTATAAAAGTTTTTATTATATGTGTTTATAATATTTATCTGATGAAAGTTTTGTTTATTCTTTGTCGCTGTTATTAGTCATTGATGTTTCTTTATTTCTATTTTGTTTTTTATATTTCTAAAAATATTATCTAGACAATTACTTTTTGTAATATTAAAAATATTTAATTCTATAATAAGTCGACAAAGATAAATATTTGGAATTCTTACCATTTAAGTATCTTAATTACCTGTTTGATCAAAAATATTTTATCTTGATTATAAATAATAAAAAGCTGCATCATAAGTTGTTTTTATAAAAATTATGTCATTTGTGCCAAAATTATGTCATTCTTGCCAAAAGGCTAAAAATTATAATTGAAATTATATAAAATACAAGTAGATATATTAAACAGGTTTATCTAATATCTCATTAATCTTTATAAACTATTGCAATAGATATTTAATTCAAAAGGAGTATAAGATGAATAATAAAAACTATAAATAGAATGATGTAATTTAAAAATAAATTAGTCAATATGGGAGTATATATCAAGATACCAGAGAATACATATTTTATAGTTATAGTAATGAATATATCATTATATAGGGCGCTTTCTTAGTGGAGATTGGTTAGTCATTTATACTGTTACAAGGGTGCTCTTTGATTAAAAAATAATTGATTGAATCATTTAAATTTAGTTTTTAACGATATTTAAGAGTTAAAAATATTAAATTGATCAATACTTTTTATTTAGTTAATGTTGAATAGCGAAAATTGAGTTATTTATTATAAAAATGAAAAATATATAGTAAAAATATTTTGCTATAGAAAGGGGAAAGTATACTAGTGATGTTTTATGAAAAAAATAAGTTTTATTTATTAATTATAAGTTTTCTTTTTTTATTTGGTGTTTCAATTTCAAATGTCCAAGCGACAAATGAAGCAGTTATTCCTGATTATATGGCTCCTAATACCATTATAGAATATATTAGTGATGATGAGTATAAAATAATAGAAGGAGGAGAATTTGAGGGAACTCCTAATTATGATAATAGTTTTATTCAAAAAACTAAGGAAAAAGCAAATGTTTCTGAAGATAAAATCATAAAAATGGAAAAACCAACACCTAATAAAGGAACAAGGGTTTTTTATAATGATGATGGTAGTTTGAAGGATATTCAATTAGCTGGAATCAATTTAGACAAACGAGCAAGTAAATGTCCTAATTGTGGTTTACCATATATATCTAGAGGTACAATTTTGGAACCTAATCAATGGTTTCAGTGGGGTGGAAAAAATGGTAATGACAATTTTCTTGAGGTAAATTCTTCTGGAAAAGTAAGTGGATATGGACGTTTTACGAATTTTACTGATTCAAAGGGAGAAACAGGTAATATTTTGGTAAAAGGAGATGTTGCAACAAGATACCATGTGGATAATCCACCTCATGGTAAAAAAATAAAATGTGAAGCTAATGGATATGTTAGAACGATGACAAAAAGAGATGTTGGATGTTTGCCGAATGCAGTTTTAGATATTTGGAAAACAGGAGTTGAATACTTTGGTAAGGAATGGAGTTCAAATGTATCAATATATAATGCATCTTATGAATATTAAAAATATGAAAATTGTAATAAAAATATTAATAATTATATGTATTTTAATGAGCCTATTAGGTTGTCATCAAGAAGAAAAAAAATATCTATCAATTACCACTACTGGTTATAATGATAGTGGCGAACTAGTGTTTAATATATATAAATATTCTTTTTCTCAAAATGATTCAGAAAATAAATTTAAAAAAATTTATGATTCGCAGTATCCCTTAGGTGTATATAGTCAGCATCATAATACAGTATATTATACTGCAGAAGATGATGAAAATAGCGGGGATCAACTTTATTCATATAATTTAGATACTAATGAAAGTAAAAGGCTAACTGATGAATTTTATGCAATTAATCAAATTATTCCGGTAGATGATAAAATATATATAATAGGTGTTTTACTTGGTGAAAGACTACTAAAACCTACCATATATGATCTTAAAACAGGGACAATGGAAACGCTTAATAAAAATGATGATTTAAATTTTGAAAATATGGTTTATGATGTATTTAATCAAAATATTTATATTTCAGGAAGTTATCAAAAAGAGATAGATAAAGCATTAGAAGAAGCCAATACAGGAAAGGGAAAGAAATATATTTCTCCAGATACTTATATTTATGCTTTAAGTAATGATGGATTGACTAAAATTTATTCAACTGATCGTAAATTGGTATATAGAATGATGCCTCAAAATGATGGTAATCTTACTTTTACAGAGAGCGAGAGTATACCAGCCTGGGATCCCGAATATTTTACATACATGTTAAATAGACAATCAAATAAAATAATTCCAACAATTAATATTGATCAAATTATGAATGTCACTGAGTTTGCATTTTATCTTTCATCAGATAAAATTGTATTTTTAGGAACTCAAAGTGATGAAGATAATGAAGAACATATTCATCGTGGAATATATTTGTATGATGTAAAAACAGATAAAGTGGAATTGATATTTGAACCAGCAAATGAATATATAAATAATTTTATTCTAATGAATGAATAATTATGAATGACTGTAGTAAAGTAAAAACAAGTGAGAATTTAAATTCTCACTTGTTTAATTATATTAAACTGCTTGATTCACATCAATCAATTCTTTTATCTTTAAGACCCAGCCTTAGTGGGCCACCAATATAATTGGGGGTCTACGTTTCATATTTAGTCGATAATCCTTTTTTTCATTGATTTTAAGAATTAATGGAGTAATCTTAATATGAATTAAATTAATAAAATTCTTTTTTGGATAAATATATTTATCTTCGATTGTATTGCTTTCATTCATTAATAAGCGATATGTACTTAATAATGCTTCACTTAAAACTAATAATGTATACAACATTAATACTGTAATTACATACATTTCATTCATATTATCAACTCCTTTCTCCTAATCCTTTCCTCACTATTATAATAGCACATTTCTCATAAAAATGAAAGCGTTTTCAATAAAAAATATCTGATTTTATCAATAAATTTTAAAACAACTTTTAATTGATGTAGCAATCATTACCATGACTTTGCTGCTTGTAAAAAATAAATTATTTATCAAGCTATAAGTTGACACTTTGGTTTTATTGCAGTAGATATAAATATATTGTAAAATTAGAATTTACAGGAAATATCAAGATGATTAAGATTAGATATGTACAAGGAAATGATAAAAATTTTTGGTATAGCTTGGATAAGCATTTATCGGTAGAAGAATTTGCAAAAAGGTGGCAAACCAGCAAGGTTATGTTTTACTTGTAGATGGAATAGGATCATTAAAAGATGATTTTTTGGGCCAATTCACCATTTTGCACAATGCTCTATATAGATGAAAAATATCAGAATTTGAGATATGGTAAAATATTGAAAAAATGATATGAAATGGTATTAACAGCTACGTCAGTTAATGAAAATGCATAGTATTTTTATAGAAAGTTAGGATACGAAGAATGTGGCGGTTTTGTAATTGATATTAGAGGATATGAACAGCCGATGGAAATGTTTATGATAAAAGAAATTTGATAATTATAATTTACGAAAGGAGAATAAAATTTATGAAAGTCAAGTTTTATGATGATATTGAAGATTCTTTGTTAAAATTTGCAGTCATTATTTCACGCTCAAGAGGGAAATGGGTGTTTTGTCAACATAAGGAAAGAAAAACACTTGAAATTCCAGGTGGACATAGAAATGATGGTGAGGCGATTGAAGATACAGCAAAAAGAGAACTAAAAGAAGAAACCGGAGCTATTGATTTTGAAATAATGCCTATTTGTGTATATTCTGTTACAGGAAAAAACAGAGTGAATGAAACGGGCGAGGAAACATATGGGATGCTTTATTATGCAGATATCAAAACATTTGCAGATGATTTACATAGTGAAATGGAAAAAATAATTTTCACTGAAGTATTACCTGTTGATTGGACATATCCATTAATACAGCCGTTGTTGATTGATGAATATAAACGTAGAGTAAATCATAATAAAAATATAAAGAAATAAATGAATATTAGAATCATTTTTTAATTGTTAGAAAGGATAAAATTAATTGAAACAGATCTGTAAGCTGAAAATATTCTTTTATGAAGATAAATTAATTATTGATTAGGATCATACTGTTGCATATCCAATAAGTTTATTCGTTGTGTAAAATATAATGTTTTGTAATGATCTTAAATCATATAAAAATGTACTAAAATAAAAACATTAGATAAAATAACAACAAAATATTGACACTAATAAAAAATAGTTATATGATTTTTATAAAGAAACCGATGAAGTGGAGATAAAAATAGATCGTGCACTTACAGAGAGCTTGGATGGTGGAAACAAGCAGAACGCAGCCTATTAAATGGACCACGGAGGGCAAAGTGAAAAGCATTAGCTTAGTATTCTTTGACGTGAGACTTACGTAAGTAGTCATAGATGTGATAGCATCTACTAAGGGCACGAGTGTATCGTGAAACAAGGTGGCACCGCGGAATATTATATTATCCGTCCTTGACAGAATTATTTTCTGTCGGGACGGTTTTTTATTTAAAAAGAAGGAGGAAAAAGCGATGTATTATCCAACATTAGATCAGGTAAAAGAAATAATAAAAAATAACGAATATGATTTAGTTCCTATTAGTAAAGAAATTTATGGTGATAGTATTACACCGATTGAAGTTATGCGAATTTTAAAAAATTATAGTAAGCACTGCTATATGTTAGAGAGTGTGGATGATACAAAACGCTGGGGTCGCTATACTTTTATGGGATATAAGCCAAAAAGTGAAATAACTTGTTTAAATAATGTTATGAATGTTGATGGTAAAGAGTTTAAAGTTGATCATCCCGGAATATATATAAAAGAATTATTAAAACGTTATCGAAGTCCTAAAATTGCTGGTTTACCAACTTTTACGGGTGGTTTAGTAGGTTATTTTGCTTATGATTATTTTAAATATAGTGAACCGGTATTGAATTTAAAAAGTGATGACAAAGAAGGATTTAATGATGTTGATTTAATGTTATTTGATCAAGTTATTTGTTTTGATAATTATAAACAGAAGATTATTTTGATTGCAAATGCCAAGGTCAAAGATCTTGATGAAAGTTATCAAAAAGCAACTGCTAAGCTCGATGAATTACATGAATTGATCATAAAAGGGTCAAAGGCAAAAGTTGAGCCGTTAAAATTAAAGGGTGAATTTAATCCTTTATTTAGTCAAGATGAGTATTGTGCGATGGTAAATAAAGCTAAGAAATATATTAAAGAAGGAGATATTTTTCAAATTGTTTTATCAAACCATTTAGAAGCTGAGGCATCTGGTAGTTTATTTGACACATATCGAGTTTTAAGAACCACAAACCCTTCACCTTATATGTTTTATTTTTCTAGTGATAATCAAGAAATTGCCGGAGCTTCACCAGAAACTTTAGTAAAACTTGAAGATCAAACTCTATATACTTATCCTTTAGCAGGAACTCGACCAAGAGGTAAAGATGAACGTGAAGATAAACAGTTTGAGGAAAGTTTATTGACAGATCAAAAAGAGCTGGCTGAACATAATATGTTAGTAGATCTAGGAAGAAATGATATTGGTAAAATTGCCAAGTTTGGCAGTGTTACAGTAGAAAAATACTTGGAAATCTTGAGATTTTCACATGTTATGCACATTGGTTCGACAGTATCGGGAACGATTTTAGATAATTTAGAAGCTGTTGATGCTATTGATGCTTTACTTCCAGCTGGAACGTTATCAGGGGCACCCAAGATTCGGGCTTGTCAAATCATTAATGAATTAGAAAATGATCGTCGTGGTATTTATGGTGGCGCTGTTGGATATATTGATTTTACGGGAAATTTAGATACTTGTATTGCTATTCGTTTGGCGTATAAAAAGAATAATAAAGTTCATGTTCGCAGTGGGGCAGGAATCGTCTATGATAGTGTACCGGAGAATGAATATCAAGAATGCTTAAATAAAGCTAAAGCTGTTGTTAAGGCATTAAAGATAGCTAATGGAGGAATAGAACAATGATATTATTAATTGATAATTATGATAGTTTTGCATATAACTTATATCAGCTGATTGGATCGATTGATGAAAAAATCAAGGTGATTCGTAATGATGAGATGACAGTTGATCAAATTGAAAAATTAAATCCTGATGTAATTATTATTTCTCCAGGACCAGGAAAACCTAGTGAAGCTGGTAATATTGAAGAAGTTATCAAATATTTTTATGATAAAAAACCAATTTTAGGCGTATGTTTAGGCCATCAGGCTATTTGTGAAGCATTTGGCAGTACAATTACCTATGCTAAAGAATTGATGCATGGTAAGAGCTCAATAATTGAAATAACAGATGATAAGATTTTTAAAGGTGTTGAAAAAAAGACAAAAGTTGCAAGATATCATTCTTTAGCGGTAAAAAAAGATACTTTGGCTAAAGAATTAAAAATTATTGCATTAAGTGATGATGATGAAGTTATGGCTGTTAAACATCAGGATTATCCAGTTTATGGACTACAGTTTCATCCGGAATCGATTTTAACTAGTCAAGGAAAATTAATGATCAAAAATTTTTTGGAGGTAAATGAAAATGATTAAAGAAGCGATTATTAAATTATCAAAAAAAATTGATTTAACTAAAGAAGAAGCATATGAATGTATGAATGAAATTATGAATGGTGAAGCCAGTGATATTCAAATGAGCAGTTATTTAACAGCTTTAAGTTTGAAAGGCGAAACGATCGATGAAATCACGGGAAGTGCTGCAGGAATGCGGGAGCACTGTATAAAATTATTAAATGATGAAGATGTTTTAGAAATCGTTGGAACTGGTGGTGATGGTTCTAATTCATTTAATATTTCAACGACATCATCGATCGTAATTGCAGCAAGTGGCGTGAAAGTAGCTAAGCATGGTAATCGGGCGGCTAGTTCTAAATGTGGAGCAGCTGATGTTTTAGAAAAATTAGGAGTAAAAATTGATGTATCTCCTGAAAAAAGTGCTACAATATTGGACAAGATTAATATCTGCTTCTTATTTGCTCAAAATTATCATATTGCAATGAAATATGTAGCTCCAGTAAGACGCGAATTAGGAATTAGGACGGTATTCAATATTTTAGGACCTTTAACTAATCCGGCCGGAGCTAGTAAACAGGTAATGGGAGTATATGATGAGACATTAGTCGAACCATTGGCTAAAGTTTTAAGTAATTTAGGTGTCAAAAGAGCCATGGTAGTATATGGACAAGATTGTTTAGATGAAATTTCTCTTTCTGCTCCAACTAGTGTTTGTGAAGTAAAAGATGGTAAATATACTCGTTATGTAATTACCCCAGAACAATTTGGGTTTAAACGTTGTGTAAAAGAAGATCTAGTTGGTGGAGATCCTGAATATAATGCTAAGATCACGCGTGAGATTTTAAATGGTAAAAAAGGGCCTCAGCGTGATGCGGTATTATTGAATGCGGGAGCAGCGATTTATATTGCGGGTCGTAGTGAAACGATGCAAGAAGGAATTGAATTAGCAGCTAAATTGATTGATGAAGGGAAAGCTTTAGCTAAACTTGAACAGTTCATTGAAGAAACTAATAGATAAAGGGGTTATGAAAATGATTATTGATGATATTGTTGAAAGAACTAAAGAAAGAGTAGCTGAAAATAAAAAAAGAAATTCGATTGATAAACTAGCAAAATTGGCTTTTGATAAACCAATCAACAAAGATTATCCTTTTGAAAAAGCCTTACGTAAACCAGGAATGTCATATATTATGGAGGTAAAAAAGGTTTCACCTTCAAAAGGGGTGATTGCCCAAAATTTTGATTATAAAACAATTGCTAAAGAATATGAAGATATTGGAGCGGCAGCTATTTCTGTTTTGACAGAACCAGACTTTTTTAAAGGGGATGATGATTTCTTAGCAGAAATTGCAAAAATTGTTAAAATACCAGTGTTGAGAAAAGATTTTGTAGTAGATGAATATATGATCTATGAAGCTAAATTATTAGGTGCTGATGCGGTATTGTTGATATGTAGCGTTTTAGATGAAATAACTTTGATGCGTTGTTTAAATTTAGCTGAGCGTCTAGGGATGAGCGCTTTAGTCGAGGCGCATAGTTCAATGCAGGTAAAAAAAGCTTTACGAGTAGGCGCAAAAATTATTGGGGTCAATAATCGTGATTTAAGAAATTTTGAAGTAGATATGAAAAATAGTATTGAATTACGTTCGATGGTACCTGATGATATTGTTTTTGTTTCTGAAAGCGGCATTAAAACATATGATGATATCAAAATTTTAGAGGAAAACAAAGTTGATGCGGTTTTAGTTGGTGAGATATTGATGCGTAGTCATGATAAACGAAAAACTTTTGAAATTTTACAGGGGTTAAGAAAACCAGATCATGAAAATTAAGATTTGTGGTTTGTTTAGAAGTGATGATATTGATTATGTAAATGAAGCTAAACCTGATTATGCTGGATTTGTTTTTGCTCAAAGTAAGCGACAAGTAAATTTTGATCAGACCAAACAATTAAAAGCAAAGTTAGATAAACAAATAAAAGCAGTAGGCGTTTTTGTTGATAGTCCAATTGCAGATATTGTCGATTTAGTGAATCAAGAAGTAATTGAAGTAGTTCAGCTTCATGGTAGTGAGGATAACATTTATCTACAACAATTAAAGCAATTTATTGATGTTCCCATCATCAAAGCAATCAAAGTAGATCACGCTAGTGATTTAGATGATCTAAATTACGATGTTGATTATTATTTATTAGATAATAAAATTAGCGGCAGTGGTGAAAGTTTTGACTGGTCGTTGATCAAACAATTGGACAAACCATTTTTTCTCGCTGGTGGAATTGACTTAACTAATTTAAGTGATGCTTTGAAAATCAAATGTTTTAGTTTAGATGTCAGCAGTGGAGTTGAAACTAAAGGAATTAAAGATCGTAACAAAATTAATGAAATAGTAAGGAGAGTTAGAAATGGCGACAGGTAGATATGGAATACATGGGGGTCAATATATTCCAGAAACATTGATGAATGAGATCCATAATGTAGAAAAAGCATATGAGTTTTATAAAAATGATCCGGAATTTAATCAGGAATTAGATAAATTATTAAAAGAATATGCCGGTAGACCATCACTTTTATATTATGCTAAAAAAATGACAGAAGATTTAGGTGGAGCTAAAGTATATTTAAAACGTGAAGATTTAAATCATACCGGATCTCATAAAATTAATAATGTATTAGGTCAAGTGTTGATGGCTAAAAAAATGGGGAAAACGAGAGTGATTGCTGAAACTGGAGCAGGACAGCATGGGGTAGCAACAGCAACTGCAGCAGCTCTTTTAGGGCTTGAATGTGAAATCTTTATGGGGAAAGAAGACACTGATCGGCAAGCTTTAAATGTTTATCGAATGGAACTTTTAGGAGCTAAAGTTCATAGTGTGACTAGTGGAACGATGACTTTAAAAGATGCTGTTAATGAGACGATGCGTGAATGGACAAAACGGGTCGATGATACTTTATATGTTTTAGGTTCAGTTATGGGACCACATCCTTTTCCCATGATCGTTAGAGATTTTCAAAGTGTTATCTCTAAAGAAGCAAGAGCCCAGATTTTAGAATATGAAGGAAAATTACCAACGGCGGTCATGGCTTGTGTCGGTGGTGGCAGCAATGCAATGGGCATGTTCTATAATTTTATTAATGATTCTTCAGTTCAATTGATTGGTTGTGAAGCAGCTGGTAAGGGTGTTGATACAGCTTTAACAGCAGCAACGATCAATACTGGAACATTGGGTGTATTTCATGGGATGAAATCATATTTTTGTCAAGATGAATATGGTCAAATAGCACCTGTTTATTCGATTTCAGCTGGTTTGGATTATCCTGGAATTGGACCAGAACATGCGCATTTACATGATATTGGTCGAGCAAAATATGTACCCGTAACTGATGATGAAGCAGTAGCTGCTTTTGAATACTTAGCGAGAACAGAAGGAATCATTTGTGCAATCGAAAGTGCTCATGCTGTAGCTCATGCCCGTAAGATCGTTCCAACAATGAAAAAAGATGATATTGTTATTATTTGTTTATCAGGACGTGGCGATAAAGATGTCGCAGCTATTGCAAGATATCAGGGGGTGAATATTCATGAGTAGAATTAATGAAGCTTTTAAAGATAAAAAAGCCTTTATTGGCTTTTTAACAGCTGGCGATCCCTATCTGGAAAAAACGATCGAATATATTTTAGAAATGGAAAAAGCAGGAGCCTCTTTAATTGAAATTGGTATTCCTTTTAGTGATCCAATTGCTGAAGGACCAGTTATCCAGGAAGCTAATATTCGGGCATTAACAAATAAGATGACAACTGATAAAGTATTTGAAATCGTTAAAGAAATCAGAAAAGTTTCCAATATACCATTATGTTTAATGACCTATTTAAACCCTGTATTTCATTATGGTTATGATAACTTCTTTAAAAAATGCCAGGAAGTGGGAATTGATGGGATAATTATTCCTGACTGTCCTTTTGAAGAAAGCAAAGAAGTTAGTGATATTTGTTATCAATATGATGTTGATTTAATTTCGATGATTGCACCAACATCTAAAGAAAGAACATTAGAGATTGCAAAACAGTCTAGAGGCTTTATTTATCTTGTTTCTTCAATGGGAGTAACAGGTATGCGTAGTAAGATCGTTACAGATATTGAAGGAATCGTAGAATTAATTAAATCAGTCACTGATACGCCTGTAGCGGTTGGGTTTGGAATTAATAATCAAGAACAGGTAAAACATTTTGCATCGATCGCTGATGGTGTAATCGTTGGTAGTGCGATAGTTAATATCATCAAGGAAAATGGTGCTGATGCTAATAAACCATTGTATGATTATGTAAAATCATTAACAGATGTTATGTAAAATATATGTAGATGACTAGATGTCGTTAGACTTCTAGTCTTTTTTTGATCTTTTATAACAATAAAAAATCAAGTGACAAATTTCATAGAGAATAATAGCTAAAATAAAGATATGTTTTATTATATGCATTTGAAAAGGGGCGTTATAATGAAGAAAATTATAAATTTATTTATTAGTTTAATGATCTTGACAGCGTGCAGGACCATAAATCCTGCACCACCAGCAGCTATAAAACAGATAAAACAAACTAATATTTTTTTAGAAAAAATAAATGAAAATAAACAAATATTAGCACTATATTATGATCCTTATGATTTACTTGATGAAATAAATGCAATGATTCAAAAAAAGCTGCTTGTTGATTTATATGAAATAGGAGTCAATGATTCATTATCATTAGAAAAATATGATTTGATTTTAATTGGAAGTGTAATTCAAAATAATCAAATTTCGATAGAATTAAAAAACTTTTTAAGTGAATATGATTTTAACGGTAAAGATGTATCATTTTACTGGTTTGAGGGCGATGATTATGAAGAATATGAAAAAAACATTTGTGAATATGTAAAAAATGCCAATATATTATCCAGCTTTGTTTTAAATAATAACGAAGTTTCAAAGCCAGAATTAGTTGATTCTTTACTAGATGGCTGGTTAACTTCTGTTTATACTCCAGTCAATCAATGATTTTAATATTTGATACATAATCGATAAATGTGGTATTATGACAGTATAAAATAATTAATTTAGGGGGCATTATGAAAGAATATCATTTAATTGAACCAGTATATAATAAAGAATCACAAATATTGATTTTAGGATCATTTCCATCAGTAAAATCAAGAGAGGGTAATTT
This sequence comes from Clostridiales bacterium VE202-01, assembly GCA_000508865.1. Classification (GTDB taxonomy): domain Bacteria; phylum Bacillota_I; class Bacilli_A; order Erysipelotrichales; family Coprobacillaceae; genus Thomasclavelia. The sequence goes on along the minus strand of BAHP02000103.1, from coordinate 3,164 downwards.
TTTTTATCATCATCCTCAAAATCGTTTTTGGAAAATTTTAGCTAATATCTATGATCATGAGCCATTAGAAACAATATCTCAAAAAAAACAATTTTTATTAGAAAATCATCTTGCCCTATGGGATGTAATTGCTAGTTGTGAAATAAATGGTTCTAGCGACAGTAGTATTAAAAATGTAACGGTTAATGATTTAGAAAAGATCATTAATCAAAGCACAATAACGCATATTTATACAAACGGTAATTTAGCAGATAAGTTATATCATCGATATTTTGATGATATAATTGATTTGCCGGTGATTAAACTACCATCATCTTCACCAGCTAATGCCAGTTATTCGTTAGAAAAATTAATTGATCATTGGCAGATCGTTAGAAATGTTGAGCAGAAGATAAAATAATATTATAAATAGAAACAAATGATCTTAGATAATATATATTTAATAATAGTCAAAGCAAAATTAGTAGAGTTTAAAATGATTGGAGTAATAATATGGAAACTGATCTTACAAAGGGAAATATAACAAAATCATTACTATTATTTTCATTACCGATGATTTTGGGAAATCTACTGCAACAGTTATATAATGTGGCAGATACTTTTATCGTTGGTAAATATATTGGTTCCGATGCTTTAGCAGCAGTAGGATCTTCATTTACAATAATGACGTTTTTGACTTCGATTATTTTAGGTTTATGTATGGGAAGTGGTATTTTATTTTCGATGTTATATGGAGCTAAACAGATAGATAAAATGAAAATATCTTTTTTTGTTTCTTTTATAGCTGTAGGAATTATTACTATATTATTAGAAGGAATCTGTATATTTGCAATTCATCCTATTTTAACTTTTATGAACATTCCTAAAGATATTTATCAAATAACATATGATTATTTAATTATTATATTTATTGGACTTATATTTACATTTATTTATAATTATTTTGCTTCATTACTAAGAGCATTAGGAAATTCTAAAATACCACTATTATTTCTAGGAATTGCTTCAATTATTAATATTGTTTTAGATATCTTTTTTATTGTAAATGTTAATATGAAAGTATCAGGGGCGGCTCTAGCGACATTACTTGCCCAAATTTTTAGTGCTTTAGGTATTATGTTATATGTCTTGATTTTTAAAAAGGAACTTATCCCTCAAAAACAACATTGTCATTTTGATTATGAAATCTTTAAAAAGATAAAAGATTATTCATTGTTGACGTGTATCCAGCAATCAGTAATGAATTTTGGTATTTTAATGATTCAAGGATTAGTAAATAGTTTTGGAATAATAACGATGTCTGCTTTTGCAGCAGCTGTTAAAATTGATTCATTTGCTTATATGCCAGTTCAGGATTTTGGTAATGCATTTTCAACATATATTGCTCAAAATAAAGGTGCCAATTTACAAGATAGAATAAAAAAAGGCTTAAAAGCAGCAATTAAAGCAGCAGTAATCTTTTGTTTAATTATTTCTTTTTTAGTTTTTATTTTTGCAGATAATTTAATGATGATATTTATCGATGGATCTAAAGTAGAAATAATTAGGGAGGGAGTTGCATATCTTAGAATAGAAGGTGCTTGTTATTTAGGAATTGGTTGTTTATTTTTATTATATGGATATTATCGTGGTATCGGTAAACCAGGGATATCTGTTGTATTGACGGTAGTATCTTTAGGTACTAGGGTTTTACTTGCGTATTTATTAGCACCGGTATTTGGGACGCAGGCAATTTGGTGGTCGATACCAATTGGCTGGTTTTTAGCTGATATGATAGGAATAATATGTGGTATTAAAAAAGAAAAATGGTTATAAAAATATCGAGAGAAGGATTACTTATTTTCTCGATGTTTTATTTTATGATGATTTTAATAATCAAATATATAAAATGATATTATAAATAATGTATATGTTGACTCATGAATGATTAGTGATTATAATATAAATGTAGAGATAATAAAAAGAAATAAAAGCAATTCAACAATTAATTTGATAGGTTAGGAGGGAAGATTTTTATATCACGATTGTTAGTTTTGTTTGAAATATTTTTAAGATGAATATTTTATTGAAATTTAAAGAAAGTATTTGTAAGAGATAAAATATTTTATGGAATAAAGAAAGATTATAAATAATTAAGTATTGGATTATTTCTTGATACTTTTATAATAGTTTTAAAGTAAAATATAATTTTAGGAGAAATTTAAATGTGAAAAAAATTAAATGGATAATTTTATTTGTGGCTGGTGTATGTGTTTTAGTAGTGGGGTTCTTTTTTACAAACTCATATGATTTTGTATTAAAAAATCATTCTATCCAAGAATTGATTAATGAATCTTTTGCAACATCATTAGATGAAAACGCATCTGTTATTTATGAAGTAGATACCATAAAAGGTTTTGATCGAGATGGTGAAAGATATTTAATATTGGATTATAGTAGTAGTGATATTGGAGATATTGAAGAAAATTTTGTTAAAGAAAGCGATTCTTCATTTGAAAATGAAGTAAGTAAAATTTTGCATGAGATTGATATTGATAATAAATATTTACCCTCATTTACAGATGATTACTATTCAAAAGAAATAGATTATTCAAATAGAGATGATAAGCTTTATTTAATTTATTTTCCAGAAAATAAACAATTATATGCTTTAGCTTATTATATATAATTTAAAGTGATGAAAAGTTGATACTCAAAGCCAGAATAATAATATTGTAATCTTGAATTATAGAGAGGACGAGAATTATATGTTGAAATATATAGCAGCAGTATTTATAACTATAATCGGTTTTTTATCATTGTTTGCAATATTGATGATTCCTTTTATGAATTATACAGGAGAGCTGTTTTGGATATTATGTAGTGCTTTAACACTATCTATTCAAATGTCGATAATAGCAGTATATTTTAATAATAAGAGAGAATAAATTGTATTTGATATTAGAACATTTATGACAGTTACAGCCCCTTAACTGACTAATTTACTCATTATTAGATAAGATTCAAAAAGAAAGAGGTAACTCTTTCTTTTTGTTTTCTGCTCAATTAAAAATTAATAAACATTACAGTTTGAGAAGTCCAAGGGCACCAGCAAGATCCCTTAGCGATAGCTTCTTGTTTTTTGTTTTCAACAATAACTTTAACCTCTTTCATGATTTTTCTCC
>BAHP02000104.1 GCA_000508865.1 Clostridiales bacterium VE202-01 | reverse complement strand
GCTAAATAACATTTAGATAAGTGTAAAGAGATTTGGATACTAAGATATTTTTGATAAAGAGTTTTAACATAAAAATATAATTTTTTAATTATCATAGCGGAATTTTAATAAAATATTATTTTTTAAAGTACTAATTCTTATGACATTAATTACACCTCCTATTTATTATATACAATGGAATTTTTGGTTTTACTTTTTAGTTAACTATTTTTATTAAATATTTGAAATAAAACTGAGTTTAATCAGGCTATCTAGTCAGTACTTAAAATGAGCTGAAAGATAATGTATTATTTGGTAAAATAATTATATAGATGAAGGGGTGGTTATATGAATTGGCATGAAAAACTGCAGATGATTATTGATTATGTTGAAAATCATCTACAACGAAAAGAGGAACCTATTGATAATGATGAAATAGCTCGGATTGCAGGATGCTCTTTTGGCTTTTTTCAAAAAATATTTTCATATATGAATGGAATCAGTTTTTCAGAATATGTTCGTTTACGAAAACTAACTTTAGCGGGATATGACCTAAAGAGTACAAAAACGAAAATAGTTGATATAAGTTATAAATATGGTTATGATTCGCCAACATCATTTACTAAGGCGTTTACACATTTTCATGGTGTCTGTCCCAGTAAAGCTAGAAATTTCGATATTGAATTAAAAGTCTATCCAAAGATGCAAATATTTAAAAGTCAAAGATATACTTGGCGAATTGAACAAAAGAGCAGTTTTAGATTAATAGGTAAAGGTGTTAAAGTTTCATGTATTGACAATGTTCATTATTTAAAGATTCCCGAGTTTTGGAATAATTGTCAAAGAGATGGGGTGTTTTCTCGATTGATTTCTATGGATCATAATAAACCTAAAGGTTTGTTTGGCGTATTTGGAGCTTTTGATGAGCGGACAATGGAAATAGAATACGCAATTATGACAATATCTAATCAAGAATTACCGCCAGATTTTATGGAGATTATTATTCCTGAAACTACATGGGTGATTTTTGATTGTAAAGGTGCAGTGCCGCAGGCAATACATAAGGGGTGGAAATATTTAAATGAGGAGTGGTTGATAAATTATCCCTTTAAACATGCAAAATGTCCTGAATTAGAATGGTATAGTAGCGGCAATTCTTTTGATGAAAATTATTTAAGCCAAATATGGATACCAATTATAGAGGAGGAATAATAAATGGTTCATTTAGTTTATTGTGATAATACGGGAAAAAAAGGTGAAAAAGTTCTTGATAAGATTTTGACTGGAAAAAAGACGATGATCGTTCGTGGAGCGGCAGGAAGAAAAATACCCCATAGTAGAGTATTTGAAGATGAAGAGCTCTATTTTATGCAAAAAGGGACTTTGCAAATTACAGTTAAAGCTAAAGTAAAAAAAGTGGAAAATTATGTTAAATTGACAGATAATGAAATTACTAAAATACTCAATGATAATCAATCAAAATTAAATTTGACAGATAAACAAAAGGCTCGCTGGCATAAAAAATGTCTTTGTTTAATTGAGTTTTATGATGTAGAAAAAATTGCTCCTTTAGAATTTGATCATCAGGGCAATATGGATGATTGGTTAATTATTGAAAAAATTGAAGATGTTGTAGTAGGAACAAGTATTCCCTATAATTATGAAAAATCAAGATTTAAAAAATAAGTAATAAAAGGATTGAACTATAAGCTCAATCCTTATTAAATCATTGCTAAAATTTCTTTTTTTAACTCAGCTACAATATGCTCTTGTTTAACTTTACGGATGATTTCACCTTTTTTGATCAATAAACCTTCATTGACACCCCCAGCAATTCCAATATCAGCATGTTTTGCTTCACCTGGGCCATTAACTGCACAGCCCATGATTGCTACCGTGATATTAGCATTGATCGTATTTAAGAAATCTTCAATTTCTTTAGCGATAGGAATTAGATCATATTGGATTCGTCCGCATGTAGGACAGGAAACTAGAGTCGGAACATTATCAATTAACTGCAATTCTTTTAATAATGTTTTAGCTACTTTTATTTCTTCTAATGGACTATCACTTAAAGATACTCTTATAGTATTACCGATTCCTTGATATAAAATAGTACCAATTCCTAAACTAGATTTAATTGTCCCGCCTAGTTTTGTTCCCGCTTCAGTAACGCCGATATGTAAAGGGTATGGGAAGGTTTCACTGGCTAATTGATAAGCTTCGATCGTAAGTAAAGTATTAGATGATTTTAATGAGATACAAATATCATAAAAATCTAGACTTTCTAAAATTTCAACGTGTTTTTTAGCACTATCGATCATTCCTTGGGCAGTTGGTTTACCATATTTTTCTAAAATTTCTTTTTCTAAAGAACCGCCATTAACACCAATTCTAATAGGTATGTGTTTCTTTTTACAAGCTTCAACTACTAACTTGACTTTATCAATAGAACCAATATTACCAGGATTGATTCTAATTTTATCAATTCCCGATTCAATTGCCTGTAGGGCTAAACGGTAATCAAAATGGATGTCAGCAACTAAAGGAACATTAACACGATTTTTGATTTCTTTAATCGCTAAGGCATCATCCATATTTAAAACAGCTAAACGAACTAGCTGACAGCCTGTATTTGCCAATTCATTAATTTGTTTAACAGTTGCTTCAATATCTTTAGTTTTAGTATTTGTCATTGATTGAATAACTACTTCATCATTACCACCAATAGTAAGATTACCTACTTTTATAGCTCTTGTTTCATTTCTTTTCATGAACTCACCTCTAAACTATTATAACATATAAAAAACGCTATTTATAATAAATAGCGCAAATACTTTTATGATGATTTTTTAATTGCCTCAAATTGATTTAATAGATTTTCAAAATAATTAAAGGCATCTTCATAAATTTGATCATCTAAAGGATCAATTCCGGCTTTCTTTAATAAATCAACTGGAGCCATACTACCACCAGATTTTAAGAAGTTTAAATAATTTTTAACTTGATTTTGATCACCTTTTAAGATTCGATTAACAATTGCTAGAGCAGCGGTCATTCCTAATGTATACTTATAAACATAATAATTGTAATAGAAATGTGGAACATAGTAACAAGACCAGCCAACTAGATCATCCATTACAACATCATCTCCATAATATTCTTGATTTAGTTTAGCGTATAAATCAGTAATTACTTTAGAAGATAAGGCTCATTATTTTCAGCCATAGTATGCAGTTTATATTCAAAATCAGCAAACATTGGTTGTCTAAAAATTAAGCCTACACAATTCTCTAACTGCTCATAAATAAAATAAGCTTTTTCTTGATCATCTTTAGCATTATTGATCATATAATTGATCAATAATGTTTCATTTACAGTTGATGCAACTTCGGCAACAAAAATACGATAATTAGCATTAACAGAATCTTGATAATGATTAGATAAATAAGAATGAGCGCTATGTCCTAATTCATGAATCATAGTTGAAAGAGAATTATAATCACCAATAAAATTCATTAAAATAAATGGATTGGTATCATAGCTGCCGCTAGAATAAGCTCCAATTCTTTTACCAGGAGTTGGATAATAATCGATCCAGCGCTCACTTCTAGCTTTATTAATAATATTTAAATATTCTTGTCCAAATGGTTTTAAACATTCGTTGATGATTTCAAAACATTGATCGATCGTGTATTCTTTTTTTATTGATGAAACTAAAGGAATATTTAAATCATAATTATAAATTACATCTTTATTTAAAAGCTCTTTTTTTAGACGATTATAGCGATGAAATAAATGACGATATTTCACATTAGCACTGTCTAAAATTTTAAAGAATAAATCACTAGGTACATCATCATCAAAAACACTAGCTTCTAAAGCATTGTCAAATTTACGAACATTAGCGTAGAAAACATCTTTTTTCATTGCCCCAGATAGTGTTTGGGCAAAAACATTTTCAAATTTTTTGTATTCCTTAAAAAAATTAGTATAGGCCTGTTTACGTACATTATCATTTTTACTTTTTAAAAACTGATTTAAAGTAGCGTTGTTTAAAGTTTTCATTTCACCGTTTTCTTCAACATCATCATATTCAAGGCGCAACGCATCAAATACCTGGCTGGAAGTATCAGCGATACTTTCAACTTTAGCTAAAAGTTCTTCTTGTTCTTTAGGTAAAATATGATCTTTAAATGATAATAATGAATTAATTTTATAAGTATATTTTTGAAGTTTTGGATCTTTGATATATTCTAAAACTTTATCTTTAGATTCAATAATTTCATTATCAATAAAAGAGATTTTTACCGATGAAGCTTCTAAAACACCGATGGTTGAAGCCATCATTGTCTGATATTCCTGGTTATTAGGCTCGACATCACAATTTAAGTGAGCAAAGCAGTATAATTTATTAATTAATCGTTCCACTAGATCTTTTGTTGATAAAAAATTATAGAAACTATCAATACTATTACATATTTTTCCTTTAAAACTAACTATGTCATCAATTAAAGATTTAGCTTTTTCTAAATCCTGATAAAAGTCATTATGATTTTGATAAATGGTGCTTAAATCCCAAGTATCTTTAATATCAATATCTTTTCTTTCCATACAATTTTCTCCTTTAAAATAAAAACCCTATCATTAGATAGAGTTCACTAATTTAGCTAATCTAGATTTTTGTCTACTAGCATAGTTTTTATGATGAATTCCTTTTGAAACAGAAGCATCTAATTTTGATGCAACAATGTTATAAGCTTCTACTGCTCCATCTTTATTTCCAGCTTCAACTTCAGCTAATAATTTTTTAATTGCAGTTTTTAATGCTGATTTATAAGAAGCGTTTTTTGCTCTTTTTACATTATCATTTTTATAACGTTTGATTTGTTGTTTCATATTTGCCATGATTTTTCACCTCGCTTTATTCTTGCCTTTACATTATATATAAATAATTGATTAAATGCAACTTTTTTTTAAATTGATAAGACATTATTTAGATAAAAATGTATTAAAATCAAAGAATTGGTGATATTTATGGTAGGTGATATGATGAATTTTAAGAATATACGTAGTGATTTAGCGACTGAATCATTAGAACAATTAGAAATAGGGAAACATTATAATAAAGAAGAATATGTTAATAATGGTGTAAAAGTAGAAAAAGTATCAATTCTCCAGCCTCATCAAAGTATTAATCAAGGAATCGGGACATATATTGAAATTAGTTTTAAAAACTACATGGATCAACAGATCATTATTGATGAACTGGTAAATAATTTAAAACCCTTGATTGATAAAATCAACTATCCCAAAATTTTAATCGTTGGTCTAGGAAATCAATATTTAACTAATGATGCAATCGGACCTAGAACTTTAAGAGATATTCGAATTACGCATTTTTTTGATGATGAAGATAAACTCTTGAATCATTATTATGATATTTTAGGAATTGCTCCAGGAGTAAAAGTCCAAACGGGAATGGAGACAAGTGAAATTGTAAAAGCTATAGTTGATAAAGAAAATATTGATTTAGTAATTGTTGTAGATGCTTTATGTGCTAAAAATTATCGTAAATTAGCCCATGTTATCCAAATAAATGATGTGGGAATTAATCCTGGTAGTGGAATAGGTAATTATCGTCAAGCAATAAATGAGCAAACGATGGGAACTAAAGTCATTGCAATCGGAATACCAACAGTAATCTATGCCAGTAGCCTTGTTAGTGATGTGTTAAATTATACTATTGATTATTTTGGCGATAGTTTAAATCCTGTAAATAGATTAAAGGTAGGAAAAAGAGAAAGCTATCAAGGGACTTTAAATGAGCAGCAAAAGGAAATGATGTTAGGACAGATTGGAAAACTTAATGATAATGAACTTGAAATGTTATTTAATGAAGTATTAGATCCTATTGATTGTAATTTTGTTTTAAGTGATAAACAGATTGATGAACAGTGTGAAATAATGTCTAAAATAATTAGTAAAAGTATTAATTCTTTAAGGTACTAAATCCTACATTTCGTGCATACAATTAGTTGTATAGTATAGTGGGTGATGAAGATGAGACTAAAAAATACTTTTTTGATTTTATTGAAATTAGCCGTTATAGTTGGTTTGATCGTATATCTTCCAAGTAAAGTATCAACTTCTCCTAATGCACAAGTTATTAATGCTATTAATAATACTACTAGTTCTACCCCTGTAGCAGCTAATCCCCAAACTACAGAGTTTACAATTACTAAAGATAAAAAGGTTCATATCTACAATACTCATCAAAGTGAAGAATATGATGGATATAATGTTGTTTTAGGGGCGAATTATTTAAAGGATTGTTTAAATAGTCAGGGTTATCAGTGTGATGTTGAAGGTAATGATTTTGAAAGCTACAAAGCTGTGCATAATATTGCTTATAACAAATCTTATACGGTTTCTAAGATGTATTTGGAACAAAGTTTACAAAGTAATGGTGGATATGATTTGATCATTGATTTTCATCGGGATTCAATTTCTAAAGAATTGTCGACGATTAGTTATAATGGTAAATCATATGCTAAAATTATGTTTGTAGTAGGAAAAAGCAGTGGCAAGTTTGATGCTGTAAATCAATTATCGCAAAAATTATCAGATTTAGCGAATGCTACGATTCCTAAAATCAGTAGGGGTGTTTATGTTAAAAACTCGCACTATAATCAAGGTACAAGTGATAACATGGTATTAATTGAAGTTGGAGCTCAAAGTAACACTAAAGAAGAAATCCAGGCAACAGTTGAAATCATTGCAAAAGCGATTGGAGAATATTTAGGCTGATGAAAAATTTTTTAATTGATTTATGCCTGGTGGGAATGCTTTTATTTATGATCAATGGTTTGTTTGGTGATTTTAGTGTTAAAAAGGCAATGTTTGAACAAAATATTGAACAGTTTGAAGAAGATATAAAAGAACAGCGAACTATTACAACTGATTATGGAACTACTAATGATAATGATGAAAATGCATTATCATTAGTAGTAAAAAAATTAGTGATGGATGTATTAAAGTAATTGAAACTTTAGTATTGATTATTTCTAATATTATTAGTACACTTTTATAAGAAAGTGGTGATTAAATGAAAGATGTAAAAATATTATTTATGGGAACTGCAAGTTTCTCTAGACATGTATTAGAAGAATTATTAAAAAATAATTTTAATGTTATTGGTGTTGTTAGTCAGCCCGATCGTTTTGTTGGACGGAAAAAGGTTTTAACGATGCCAGAGGTAAAAGAAGTAGCTATTAAAAATAATATTCCAGTGTTTCAACCGCAGAAAATCAAGCAGGAATATCAAGAAATTATTGATTTAAAACCAGATTTGATAATTACGGCAGCTTATGGTCAAATCGTACCAGAAATAATTTTAAACACACCAAAACTCGGCTGTATTAATGTACATGCTTCATTGTTGCCTAAATATCGTGGTGGGGCACCTGTTCATTATGCTATCATTAATGGTGAAAAAGTTACTGGAGTAACAATTATGTATATGGCTAAAAAGATGGACGCAGGAAATATTATTAGTCAGTTGGAAGTTAATATTGATGATGCAGAAACAACTGGTGAATTGTACGAACGCTTAAGTGTTGCAGGAGCAAAATTATTAATTGAAACTTTACCAAGTATTATTGAAGGAACAAATGCTTCTATTGAGCAGGATGAAAATCTTGTTACATATGCTCCAACAATTAGCCATGAACAAGAAAAGCTGGATTTTAATAAGAGTGCTTTGCAGGTTTATAATCAAGTACGTGGGATGAATCCTTGGCCTGGTGCTTATACTACTTATCAAGATAAGGTAGTTAAAATTTGGGCTGGTAAGGTTCATCATTGTAAAAATGCTATTGAACACCATGGACATCAAGAAAATGGTACGATCGTTAAAATATTTAAAGATGCTATTGGTGTAAAAACAGGGGCAGGCATTTATTTAATTACGGAATTACAGATTGCTGGTAAAAAAAGAATGTTTGTAAAAGATTATTTAAATGGTAATAATGTTTTTAAAGTAGATACTAAGTTTGAATAGCAGCTTTTTTCAAAAAAAGCTGTTTTTTTTAAAGTAATTCTCCTTTTTAGATTGTAAAAGATAATGAGGAGGAAAAAATATGATTCATGAAAAAACTATTATCGATAATAATAATGTTCGCTTTAGTAATGACCTGTTTTTTAAATATCTGCTTTCCAGAGATACTTTAGAATCTAAAAAACT
>BAHP02000105.1 GCA_000508865.1 Clostridiales bacterium VE202-01 | reverse complement strand
TTAAAAAAGACGATTTGAGAATCGTCTTTTCTATTAATATCCAGGTTTACCAAGTAATTTAAACATATTTTTCTTATATACTTCAACACCTGGCTGGTTAAATGGATTAACATCTAATAAATATACAGACATTGCACATGATTTTTCAAAGAAATAAACCATGTAACCAAATCCATAAGCATCCATTTTATCTAAAGTAATTAAGATATTAGGAACATTACCAGTATTAACATGAGCATCGATAGTTCCTTCACAAGCTTTTTTATTTACATAATCAACTGATTTACCAGCTAAATAATTTAAACCATCTAAATCATCTTTATCACTAGGAATTGTCATATCACCAGCAGGTTCTTTAACTTGCATGATTGTTTCATATAATACTTTTGAACCTTCTTGAATAAATTGTCCTAATGAATGCAAATCAGTAGAGAAAGTAGCACTAGTAGGTAAAATACCTTTTCCTTCTTTTCCTTCTGATTCACCATATAATTGTTTCCACCATTCAGCAACCATTGCCAATTGTAACTCATAAGTTACGAACATTTCTGCAGGATATCCAGCTTTGTGTAAAATTTGACGAGCAACACCATATTTATAAGCATCATTTTGGTCTAAATCAGCATTATTATACTTAACCATGGCATCTTTAGCCCCATTTAACATAGCATCAATATCAATACCAGCCATAGCGATAGGGAATAACCCTACTGGTGTTAAAACAGAATAACGTCCGCCAACATCATCAGGAATTACAAAAGTAGTATATCCCTCTTCAGTTGCTAAAGTTTTTAATGCCCCACGAGCTTTATCAGTAGTAGCAACGATTCTTTCTTTAGCTCCTTCTTTACCATATCTAGCTTCACACATTTCTTTAAAAATTCTAAATGCAATTGATGTTTCTGTAGTAGTTCCTGATTTAGAAATTACATTGATAGCAAATTCTTTTCCCTCAAGATAGTCTGCTACTTGTTTGATGTAATTTGATGAAAAAGTGTTACCCACATAAATTATTTCTACATCATTTGTTGGATATAAACCATTAATTGCTTCAATTGCAGCACGTGCCCCTAAATAAGATCCTCCAATTCCACATACTAACAAAACATCTGTTTTTTCTCTTAATTTAGCAGCAGTTTCTTTAATCAGCTCAACTTCAGCTTTATCATAATTTTCTGGTAATTCAACCCAACCAAGAAAATCATTACCAGCTCCAGTTTTGTTATGAATCATATCATGGATATCTTTTACCGTATCTTTATATGATTCGATATCTTCATTTAATTTGGCTTTAGATAAATCTAATGTAATCATTTTAACTTTCCTCCGTGATTCCTTGTTTAAGCCAGTCTTCCATGGCTAATGCTAATGGTGCAAATCCATTAGGCGTTTCAACGATCAATCGTCTAGGGTTTTTATAATAAACTCGTTTATTACGCCTACGATAACGACTATCAATGGCTTTTAAACTCAATCTTGCATGGTTAGTTTCTTCATCAAAATCAATCACTTTAACTTTAATAAACTCACCAACTTTTACAAAACTATCAATGCTTTTAACGAATTTATCTGATATTTCTGAAATATGAATTAAACCGGTTGAATTATCAGGTAAGCTTGCAAAAGCTCCATACGGTTGAATACCAGTAATTTTTACATCAATGATATCACCGCGTTTAATTTTTTGGCTCATTAATAATCACTCCTTGCACAAGTTATTATATCATAAAATGATTAAAAATATTTCATTTTAATAATTTTTATTGATGAATTTTAAAATAAAAATATTTATGTAATAAGTTTATCGTGTATTTTTATTTAAAAATAAAAATTTTGTGGTAGAATAAAGTATCAGATAAGGAGATGTTAAAGATGGAAAATACAAGTACAATAGAAGAAGTAGAAAAAGTAATTAATAAATTAAGACCATATTTAAATCACGATGGTGGCGATATTGAGTTGTTGGATTTTAAAGATGGGATCGTTTATGTAAAAATGCTTGGTGCTTGTGCAGGATGTACAATGCTTGATGAAACATTGAAAGATGGTGTTGAACAAATTTTAATGGAAGAAGTTCCAGGTGTTTTAGGTGTTCAAAATGTTTTAGAAGGTATGACATTTTAATTTGAGACAAATCTGATATAATTTTGAGATGAAATTCGCTATAATTCATGTTAAAATGCTAATATCTGATAAATTACTTGCAATATTTTATTAGATATATTATGATGTATTTGTTGCTTTTTTAGAATATTATTGTTTAAACAATGCAAACTATGTTTAGGTGATAATATGCAGGAAAATGTTAGACAACAGAAAATGATAGCTAGTATCTTATTAGATATTGGTTTAGATGACGAATTAATTGAAATTATGACGTCGCTGACAAAAGAAGAAATACAAGAAATAAATAAAAAAGACTCTTATTAAGAACTACTAGATGAAGATCGATGATGTAGTGGCAACCCTATATTTGAAATAGAAGGTGCCTGACTGAGCAAGTTTTACTTGAACAATGAGAGAAGGCTTCCTAACTATGTATGCTTTCTCTTTAGGAAGCTTTTTTATTTACAAGAAGGAGAAAGAAAATGAAAGAAAAAGTATTATTTACTTCAGAATCAGTATCAATGGGTCATCCTGATAAAGTTTGTGATCAAATCAGCGATGCGATTCTTGATGCCTGTTTAAGTGAAGATCCTAATTCAAGAGTTGCTTGTGAAGTCTTTGCAACTACGGATCTAGTAGTTATTGGTGGTGAAATTACAACGACTGCTAAAGTTGATTATGAACAAGTAGCTCGTGATGTTTTAAAAGAAATAGGCTATGATGATAGCGAAAAAGGGATCGATTATCGTACTTGTAAAGTACAATTGGAAATAGATTGTCAATCACCAGACATTGCTTTAGGAACTAATGATGCAGTTGGTGGGGCAGGTGATCAGGGAATCATGTTTGGTTTTGCTTGTAAAGAAACTAAAGGTTATATGCCATTACCAATTTCTATTGCTCATCACTTAGTACGTTATGCTACAGAAAAGAAAAATAGTGGCGAGTTTAAACATGCTCGTCCTGATATGAAAGCCCAAGTAACGATCGATTATACTGAAGAACAACCAACGATTGATACAATTTTAATGTCGATACAGCATGATCCTGATTTTGATGAAGCAGAATTTAAACGTTACGTAAAAGAAGAAATCATGGATGTCGTTGTAAAGAAATATAATTTAAATACAGATTATCGCGTTTTAATTAATCCTACGGGACGTTTTGTAATTGGAGGACCGCATGGCGATACGGGATTAACAGGTCGTAAGATCATTGTTGATACATATGGTGGAGCAGCGCGCCATGGTGGTGGAGCGTTTAGTGGTAAAGATCCTTCAAAAGTGGATCGTTCAGCTGCATATATGCTAAGATATATTGCTAAAAATATTGTTGCGGCTAATCTTTGTGATAAGATTGAAATTCAGGTTTCATATGCAATCGGGGTAAAAGAACCAACTTCTATTTTTGTGGAAACTTATGGAACTGAGCGGGTTGATCATGACATTATTTTAAGAGCTATCAAAGAAAATTTTGATTTAACACCAGGAGGAATTATCAAATCATTACAATTACGGCAGCCTTTATATTTAAAAACAGCTGTGTATGGTCATTTTGGTCGTGGCGATATTAATTTACCTTGGGAAAAGTTAGATAAAGTAGAAATTTTAAAAAAATATTTATAGATAAAAATACTCGATGAATCGAGTGTTTTTTTGATTATGTTAAATTAAGGAAAATTTTATCTATAATTTAAGTGTTATTTTATGAATTTATATTGTATAATATTTATATACACAAAGGAGGAATTCTTATGAAAATCTCAGTTAGAGGAAAAAACATTGAAATCACAGAAGCTATAGAAACAAAAATATCAGAAAAATTATCTAAATTAGATAAGTACTTTATTGTAAGTGACAATGTAGAAGCAAAAGTTTTATGTCGGGTTTATCCTTATGGTCAAAAACTTGAAGTTACGATTCCTACTGAATATGTACTTTTAAGAGCAGAAGTAGTTGATGATGATCTATATACTGCAATGGATTTAGTTGTAGATAAATTAGAAGGACAAATTAGAAAGTACAAAACTAGATTAAGTCGTAAATCAAAAGATAATAAACTTGCATTCAATCTATCTTCAATTGAAGATGTTGAATCTGAAGACGATGTATTGGTAAAGGTAAAATCAATTACTCCTAAACCAATGGATATGGAAGAAGCGATCATGCAGATGGAATTGATCGGACATTCATTCTTCGTATATCGTGATGCTGAAAGTGATTCTATTAGTATTGTTTACCGTCGTAACGATGGAGATTATGGTTTAATTGAAACTGATGAATAATAATAAAAAGCCCAAAGGGCTTTTTATTTTAAGTGGATATTACATCCCTGATAATAATTTTTACTTACCATCAATTTATCAATATCATTTAAAATAGTAACTTTTTTAATTGACCAAAGCGGTGCAATCAAATCTTCAATGTTTCCATCACCGGTAAGACGTTCAATAATAATATTATCAGGCAGATAACTTAATTGTTCAGTAACTAAATCAATATATTCTTCGCGAGAAAGCATTTTAAATTTATCATCTAAGTAGAGTTGATGTAATTTGGTATTTTTAATGACATAAAGCATATGAATTTTAATCGCCTGGATATCTAGTTTACCCAACTCTCTAGCTGTTTGTAACATCATTTCTTTTGTTTCAAAGGGTAAACCATTGATTATGTGGACACAAACATTGATTTTATGCTGGCGCAATTTATTTAAACCATCTAAAAATTCTTGATAAGTGTGCCCGCGATTAATTAATTGACCTGTTTTATCATGAATAGTCTGCAATCCTAATTCTACCCATAAATCACACTGGGTATTAATTTTGGCGAGATATTCTAAAACATCATTTTCTAAACAATCAGGACGGGTGGCAATACTAATTGCTACAACGTCTTTTTTATTTAAAAAAGGATTAACGCAGTTTTGAATTTTTTCAATTGGACCATACGTATTAGTATTAGCCTGAAAATATGCAATATATTTGCAATTTGGCCATTTTTTTTGAAGAATAGCGCTAACATCATTAAACTGCTGTTCGAGTGAATCTTTAACGTTACCAGCATAATCACCAGAACCGCTGTTACTACAAAAAATACATCCTCCATTTCCTTTAGTACCATCACGATTAGGACAAGTAAAGCCGGCATTAAGACTGACCTTGGCAACTTTATGATGGTATTTGTTTTTTAAATAATAATTAAAAGTATGATAACGTTTATTATCATTACTGTATCTAAATAGATTCATTTTTATCACCTAAGATATTATAACATAAGGAGAAAAATATGGTATTACAACTTAAAAATGTTACAAAATTTTATAAATTTGGTAAAAATAAACAATTAGTAATTGAAGATCTTTCAATTAATTTTCCGCGTGTAGGAATGGTTGCAATCGTTGGTAAAAGCGGTTGTGGTAAATCGACTTTATTGAATTTGATCGCGGGCATTGAAAAAGCTGATAATGGTAAAGTAATGATTGATGGTCATGAGTTAGATTATCGTCAGATAGACAAATATCAAAGTAAATATATTAGTTATGTTTATCAGTTTTATAATTTAGTTGATGCGTTAACAGTATATGAAAATATAATTTTATTGGTAAAAATAAAGGGTAAAAAGATATCGATGTCTAAATTACATTTTCTAACTGATAAATTAGCTATAACCCCTTTGTTAGAATATTTTCCTAAAGAGCTTTCAGGCGGACAAAAGCAAAGAGTCAGTTTGATCAGAGCTTTTCTTTGTGATACCCCGATATTACTTGCCGACGAGCCTACAGGAGCGCTAAATAGTCAAATGGCTAAAGAAGTAATGGAGCTTTTAAAATGGTATTCTAGAAAACATTTAGTCATCATTATTTCTCATAATTATAATTTGATTAATAAGTATACTAATAAGATTATCAATCTTGAAAGTAATCAGAATAATTATGATTTTGGTCATCAAAATAATTATCATAAATATTTTTTTAAAAGTATGAACGATAATATGATTAGAATAAAATTTTATGTAAAAAGACAGCTTATTTATCAAAAGAAAAAAATTTTAATGATGTTTTTTTCTCAAATATTTACAATTTGTGCTTTTGTGCTGCTTTTAAGTGGTATTAATGGGGGCTGGTTATATTTACAAAATTGTTTTAACAGTAATCCGCTTAAAGAAATCATTGAAATTAGTAAAAAAGATTATCAGGAACTAAATTTTACTGATGAACAGATCAGTAATTTAAAAAATAATAAGTTAGTTAGCCAGCTTAGTTATAAGCTGGATTTTAATTTAGGAATTATAAAAAATGATCAGGAACTACAGTTAAATAGTTATCAGATATATCAAGATGATAATATCGATTATCAAAAAGGTGATTATTTTAATCAAGAAAATCAAATCATGATCAATCAAGAAGCGGCTAAAGTATATAATTTAAAGATATCTGATAAACTTGATTTTGTGATCGATGAAAAAAAGTATGTATTTACGATCAAAGCAATTATCAATGATCATATAAATACGGGAGCAAATATTTATTATGATGAAAAATATTTAGATTCAAATCTAAAGAACGAAATAATCGATCGAAGATGTTTAGTTATAAAAAGTAATCGTTTTGATCAGCTTTTAAAACAATATGATCACCAGTATTTTGTGACCAATTTACATCAGGATTATATCGATAGTTATCATATTCTTTTTAAAATGGCAGTAATAGTAGTTACTGTTTTTTTAGTTATTAGCTTTATAATTTCATTAATTTTAATTTCGATTGTTTTAAAAATGATCCTGATTGAGCGAAAAAGAGATATTTGTTTAATGTTATCAAATGGTTTAACAATAAACAAAGCAAGAAAATTATTTGGCTGGGAAACAAGTTTGATGGGAGCTTTGATAGGAGCATGGGGATCTATTTTGGCAGAGATGATCCTACAAATAATAAGATTCTTTGATGTTGGTGATAAATTGTTTGGTATTTCTAATTTATTTATTTTGCCTAAACTATTTTTATCACAGTTCGATCTATATTTAGTCATGATATTAATTTATATGAGCGCATGTTTTATGGTAGCAATGGGGGCAAGTTTAAAAATCAGGAAAATGGATATTAGTGTACTTTTAAAGGAGGATTAAAATGTTAGAGATAAAAAATCTATCTAAACGTTATGATGAACTTATCATCAATGATTTATCAATTATTTTTCCTAATACCGGAATGATTGTAATTGTCGGAGAATCAGGTTGTGGAAAGACAACTTTATTAAATATACTAGGTGGAATTGATCAGGATTATGAAGGTGAAATTTTATTTGATCATCAAAATATTAGAACGATAAAGAATTATTGTCGTAAACATATTGGTTTTATTTTTCAAAATTTTAATTTAATTAATTGGTTAAATGTAAAACAAAACTATTTATTATCGCAATTTTTCACAAAAATAATTTTTAAAAGGGAAAGAGAAGATCGGGAAAGTAAATTAGAGCTAACTGATATATTAAGAAAAAAACCAGGAATATTGTCTGGAGGCCAAAAACAGCGTGTTGCAATGTTAAGGGCAATGATTAAAAATGTTGATATTTTACTTTGTGATGAACCGACTGGTTCATTAGATGATAATAATGCAAAAATAATTTTTGATTTATTGAAACAGGAGGCTAAAGAACGGTTAGTAATTGTGATTACTCATAATGAAGAGTTAGCTTTTAAATATGCCAGTCAGATATTTTATTTTCAAAATGGCAAGTTGGCTGGTAAAAAGACCCATATTAAAAAAGATAATTTTTATTATCGTTTAAAAGAGAAAAAAAGACCTCTAAATCTTTACAAATTAGCTTTATTACAATATTGTGCAAACATTGCTAGAAATGTAAAAATTACTACTGGTTTGATGATTGCACTAGTTTGTATTATGATTACGTTTACATTTAGCGGTTCTTTGCAAAATCAAATTCATCAGCAGTTAAATAAAATTTTTCCTAATCAGCTCGTATCATTACAATCTAGTAATAAAAAAGTAATCAGTTATAATGATCTAATTAAATTGAAGGAAAATTCAAAAATTACATATTTATATGGGGAAATGAATGATTATGAATTTATGGGAGTATCACTGCAAGATGATTATCAAGTTGATAAGACAGTATATATTAGTGATATGACTAAAGAGCTTAAAAATAATAAATTAGAATTAGGACGAGAAATTAGAAGTGATAATGAAATTGTTTTATCAAAAACTACTGCCATACATTTAAAGCAGAATTATAAAGATCTTTTAAATAAACAAATTTATGGATATTATTTACATGATGATGTGATCAAGAAAATAACGTTAAAAGTTGTAGGAATTAGTGATGAGAATTCTTTATTTGATACAATTTATATTAAAGAGCTGGCTAATGTTAAACATGTAAGTGAGTGCTTTGGTGTAGATGTTGATCAAGTTGTTTTTTCGCTTGGGATGGTCAACATTGATAATAAAGTTAGTGTTAATGAATATTTGAAAATTTTAAAGCAGGAAAATCCGCATTTTAAATTTAAAATAGCTGGTGAAGATATTAATACTAGAGTTGATGATCTGTTATCACAGATTCAACATATTTTAATTTTATTTTCTTCTTTAGCTATTGTTGCAGCATGTTTTTTGATTGGTGAAGTTTTATATCTATCAGCGGTTGAAAAGACTAAAGATATTGGAATATTTAAATGTTTTGGAGCAAGTAAATTACAAATTAGTTTATTAGTGATATTTGAAAGTTTTACTTTGATCAATATTGCATTTTTATTTTCATATTTGTTTTTTGATCAGTTAGTTGGTTTATTTAACCAGTTTGTTGAAGTAATGTTACAATTAAATTTATCAGAGACATTTATTCAAATAGATAATTCATTATTAGTTTTTATTTATTTAGAAGCGGTGTTTTTTGGACTTGCCAGTAGTTTCTTTCCAGCCTCATTTGCTAGTCGTTTAGATCCTGTAAAATCATTGAAATATCAAAGATATTAAATGATGGAATTTTGTTGCATCTGGTCTTTTTTGTGATATAATATTTGAGTATCTAAAAAAATCAATGAATAGGACTAGTAATAATTGACGTTTTTTGTAGAGAGTCAGTGGGTGGTGAAAACTGATAGAACGGATTATGAACTCACCTAGGAGATGCAGCGGTGAATAGAGTAGTCGTTGCCGTTAACTGCGTTAAAGTTTTGAGGGCTTAGTCTTTGTGACTTTGAACTAAGGTGGTAACGCGATATTTGAGTCGTCCTTAGAGGGATGGCTTTTTTTATTTTAAGGAGGAATTATAAAATGCCGTTTAATCACAAACAAATCGAGCCAAAATGG
>BAHP02000106.1 GCA_000508865.1 Clostridiales bacterium VE202-01 | reverse complement strand
TTATGAAAATAGCTATTTTTTCAGATACATATATACCAGATATAAATGGAGTAGCTACTTCAACTAAAATTTTGCGAGATGAGTTGATTAAACACGGTCATGAAGTTGTTGTAGTTACAAGTGAATTACCAAGTGAAAGCGATTATTTGGATGACCCTGATGATAATATTTTAAGGGTTCCAGGATTAGAAATTCAGGCATTATATGGATATCGAGCTTGTAATATTTATTCATTTAAAGGAATGCGTGAGATAAAAGGGATGAACATTGAAGTGATTCATGTTCAAACAGAATTTGGAATAGGAATATTTGGTAGAATAGTTGGTGAATCATTAAATATTCCTGTTGTGTATACTTATCATACTATGTGGGCAGATTACTCTCATTATGTAAATCCTGTTAATTCAACAGCAATTGATGGATTGATAAAAAAAGCGATTACCCGAATAAGTAAATTTTATGGTGATAAGAGCACAGAATTGATTGTTCCATCTACAAAAACAGAGGACGCGTTAAGGAAATATGGTCTTAATAAGGAGATGCATGTTATTCCAACGGGATTGGAATTAGATAAATTTGATCCTAAAAATAAAAATGAAACATTGATCAATCAAATTAAACAACAGTATGGAATCAATGATCAATTTATTATCACATTTTTAGGTCGAATTGCAAAAGAGAAAAGTATTGACGTGTTAATAGATGCAATGAAAGAAGTTGTTAAAGAAAATGATAATGTGTTGTGTTTGATCGTAGGTGGAGGTCCACAGCTTGAAGAATTAAAAGAATTAGTTAAAGATGATCATATAAGTAAATATGTAGTCTTTACTGGTCCAAAACCTAGTAATGAAGTTCCAAGTTATTATCATCTTTCAAATGTTTTTGTTTCTGCTTCAATTACAGAAACTCAAGGATTGACATATATAGAAGCAATGGCAAGTGGAATACCAGTAATTGCTCGTTATGATCAAAATTTAGAAAATGTCATTATTGATGGTGTAAATGGCTATTTCTTTAAAGAAACAAATGAATTAGTTAGTATTTTATTAAAGATGATAAATAGTGATAATTCAAAGATGGCAAAAGAAGCCTATTTGAATGCGATGAAATTTAGTAGTGAAGTATTTTATGAAAAAGTGCTAGATGTATATCAAAGAGCAATTAATTTAAAACATTATACTTATACTGTTAAGTCAATTTATCCAATAAAAAAAGGTAGTAATGAAGTTGTTTTTTTATTTGATGAAAGTGAGATAATTGTTGAAGTTAGCGATAAAGTTATTAGAGCTTATAAATTAGAACCAGGTAAAGAAATCAATAAAGAAATTTTTGATATTATAAAAGATTATGAACAAGTCTCAAGGGCGTATAATAAGGCATTAAAGCTACTAACAGTAAAAGATTATACTTATAATCAAATGAAGAAAAAATTAATGGATAATGGTGATTATGATGATACTCAGCTTGATGCAACGTTAGAATTGCTGCAAGAAAAGAATTTAATTAATGATGAGGCTTATACCCTAAATTATTTAAAACGCTGCACACGCTTAGGTATTGGCTTAAATAAAGCAATATATAATTTACGTAATTATGGTATCAACAGTGAAATTATTGATCGTTGTCTTGAAGAAAATGATCATGATGATGAGTATAATGCTGCAACAAATATAATCGATGCTTATTATAATCGTAATAATAATTTTTCTTATAAAGCAACATTAAAAAAGATTCGTGATAAACTTTATATCAAAGGATTTACCGCAGAAACTATTGAAAGAGCTTTAGCTGATTATGATTTTGATTTTGATGATCAAAAAGAGCGAAAAACTTTAGAAAAAGAATTTATAAAGCAAAAAAAGAAATATATAAAAAAATATCATGGGAATCAATTAAAAGAAAAAATAATTGATACTTTATTAAGAAAAGGTTACAATTATGAGCATATTAAAGAATTGTTAAATGAAGAAGGAGCTTTAAATGATGAATAAAATAAAGGATTTAAAACCAGGAGATGAAGGGGTTGTTGTTGAAGCCTTGATAAATCGTGTTGTAACTGGAAAAACAAATGGGGCCAATCGATCAACTTATTTGAGTATCACTTTACAAGATACAAGTGGATCAATTGATGCTAAACTTTGGAATGCTACTAATGAACAAGTAGAAAAACTTATCATGGGCACTGTTGTTCAAGTAAAAGGTGATATAATTAAGTATAACGAAGATCGTCAAATGAAGATCATTAAAATTCATGTTGCTTCTAATGATCCTCAAGAACAAGTAAAATATTTAAAAAAGCGCTCCAAAAACTGGTGAAGAACTAATTAAAGAAATAAAAAAATATATTGATCGTATTGATAATTTAAAATTAAATCAATTGGTTAAAGCTATTTTTGAAGAACATCTTGATAAATTAACTATTTATCCGGCTGCAAGTAAAAATCATCATGAGTATGTATCAGGATTAGCTCACCATACTTATAGTATGTTGAAAATTGCCGATGCTTTATATACTTTGTATCCTACATTAAATAAGGATTTATTATTTGCTGGAATCACTTTACATGATTTAGGGAAAATAGTGGAGTTAAGTGGACCAGTTGTTCCTGAGTATACAATCGAAGGTAAATTATTAGGGCATATTTCAATTTCACAGGCTATGATCAAGGAAACAGCTGATAAGATGCATATTGAAGGTGAAGAAGTAACATTACTTCAACATATGATTCTATCACATCATGGTAAAAATGAATTTGGATCACCAGTATTGCCACAGATAAAAGAAGCAGAAATCGTTTATTTAATTGATAATATGGATGCAAGAATCAATATGCTGGAAAAGGCACTAGAAACAGTAGAACCTGGAAATTTTTCAAAAAGAGTTTTCGCCTTAGAAAATAGAGCTTTTTATAAACCAAAAATGAATTAAAAAAGATATAGAAATGGTTCTTTCTTACTTTAGGGTAAATATGAGAAAACGAGATTTCTCAAATGATTATTAAATATAATCATTTTTGAAATCTCTTATTTTTAACTACTCATTATTGAGTAAGAACCATGGCTATATCTTTTTATTTTGAAACTATTGATAGTAGATAGAGATCAGTGTAAAAAATAAATTTGAAATAATAATTTTAGATTTGGAAAAATATTTATATTATTAAAAAAGGTGGAAAATCCACCTATAAATCACAACTAAAAATAATCTTTTTTATAAGATAAGTTATTTTTTATTTTAGCTAAAATATCGTCAAGATCAATATCATTACTGCGATCTGTAAAATTAATTTCAATTTTATCTGTTTGGTCATAGCGAGGTATAATATGAATATGAAAATGCATCACAGTTTGTCCAGCAGCTTCATTTGCATTAGTAAGGATATTTACTCCTTGAGCGTTCAAATTGGTAACGATTTTTTTAGCAAGTTTTTTAGTGACTTTTGATAAATGAGCTAAAGTATCATCATCAACCTCTAAAAAATTTTTATAATGTTTTTTAGGAATAACCAAGGTATGACCATTAGTAGTTTGACTTAAATCTAAAAAAGCCAGACAGATATCATCTTCATAAATAACTTTTCCAGGTATTTCTTTTGTTGCAATCTTACAAAAAATACAATTTTCCATAAATACGTCCTCCATAAATTTATTTTAACATATAAAAAAGATAAGGGTAAACCCTTATCCTAAATAATCTTCATTAGCTTCTTTAATTTCATCTTTAATTGCTTCTTCATAAATGTCAAAATTATATTGTTTTAAATAATAACTTTCCATCTTAGTTGACATTTCACTAATAGAAGCTAAATTACTCTTAATTTCATCTTTAATCGCACTTTGATCACTATTATAGACATAAATAACAGCATATTTAGATTCAGATGTTTTAATTACTTTACTATATAAACCATCTTTAGTAAATTTATCTAATTTGTCAATAATTTTAGAATCAACACTAGTAGACTCAGTAGTTACCATTCCAGCATCACTACCACTGTTTTCATTCATAACAGTATCAAAATCAGCACCTTCATTGATTTGATCGATCAAACTTAAAGCCCCAGATTCAGTATCAACTGTAATGATTTTTAAATACTTAGGTTTATATTCTTTAACTAAAGCTTTATAGTTTTCATCAATATATTTTTCTTTAAGCATTTCTTGTTTAACGCCAACAGTTACGATACCGTCAATATAAGCCTGTTCATCTGCATAACCTAATTGTTTTGCATATTCATCTAAAGAAGTAGATATATTTTCTTTTGTACTAGCAACTTTTTCATCGACTTTAGCTTTGATGGCATCTTCATCAGTGATTTCTTGATCTGCAATATAAGTAAGAGCTAAAGATAAAACTTCAGAACTTCCATATTGTTCTAATAAATAATGATATATTTCGTTTTTATTAATTTTGGTATCATCAATAGTAATTACTGCTTTGTCACCATCACTTACTTCACTTGAATAATTTACAGCACTAGAAGAACCACATCCTACTAATAAAGTTCCAGCAACCATTAATGGAAATATTTTTTTCTTCATTACTCAGTTCCTCCTCTACTAGTTTCACGTTCTTTTAACGCTTCTTCGATAATACTGTTTACAAGTTTTTCAACATCGTCATCGCTATATTTTACATCATATGATTGATATGCAATATATGGTAGATACAAATCATAAGAAATCAATGGACTATCTATTGATAGATCCTTTTTTAGTGATTTTTTTATTGTATCTTTGTCTGTGTTAGTTACAGTTACAAAATAATAACCATCACTACCTTTGATAGCTTCACTTGTTTCTCCTTCATTTAATGCTAAAATCTTAGTTTCTACATCACTGCCATAAGTGCTGCTAATGCTGCTAGTTTTATCAATAACACCTAAACTACCTTTATTCATTTTAGTAGCAGTATCATCAGAATAATCTTTTGCAATATCACCAAATGATTTGCTTGAAGAAATCAAAGCAGCTACTTCGTTCAATTTTGTGCTTTCAGCTTCAGTTGGATTATCTACATCAGTCATAGCAACCTTGATAATGCTTGCTTCACGAGGACTTGATTGTGTGTAGTAGTCATCAAAAACTTCATCAAAATTATTTTCTACATAATCTAGTAAGAAGTTAGATTTTTGATAAGCTTTAACCATTGCTTCACGATAAGCATCTAATGATGCATAACCACTAGAAGATAGAATAGTATTTAATTGTTCCTCAGCACTATCCCCATATTGGCTTTCGTAGTATGCTTGAATTTGATCTACTGTTCTTTTAGCATCTGTTTCCATGTCATCATCAATAGGGAATTTGTCATCCATCAATTGTTGTAAAACAGCCTCAAAAAAAGCACTTTTACCACTAGTTGTATTAGTGATATCCTCAAAGATATCATCAGCAAAGATATTTTTATCTTTTTTATCTTTGCTTAAAGAGGCAACTACATATTTCCCATCCTCTTTAACTGTTTTGGAATTACCGCATCCAGTTAATAAGAAACTAGTTACTACTAAAGCAGCAGCATATTTTCCTAATTTCATATTTTTCCTCCTTATCTTTTCCATAACGATATGATTATACTATTTTCTTTACTTAATTTCAATAAAATAGGCAAAAACACACTAGCAATTGTTATTTTAACATAATTTATAATATGTAGGTGGTAGGAGGGAAATAGATGAGTAACTGTAAATGCAAA
Organism: Clostridiales bacterium VE202-01; assembly: GCA_000508865.1. Lineage (GTDB taxonomy): Bacteria > Bacillota_I > Bacilli_A > Erysipelotrichales > Coprobacillaceae > Thomasclavelia. The sequence goes on along the minus strand of BAHP02000106.1, from coordinate 22,778 downwards.
AATGTTCATATGTATGTTTTATTCATTATTTTAGTTATTGTCGGTATCTATTGTTTATAAAAGGAGGCGATTGCAATGGCTTGCCAAGATAACTCTTTTACTTTAGTATTAGTTTTATTCATATTATTAGTTATTATCTGTAATATGTGTTAATGAAAAGGGATGTCAGTTTTGACATCCCTTAAATATAGAAAACGATAGCAATAAAATGTAAGATCGAAGCTATTGAAATAAAAATATGCCAAATAACATGGTTATAAGGAATCTTTTTATTCGCATAAAAGAAAGCTCCAATTGAATACATAATCCCTCCTGCAACGATCAGCCATAGAAAAATGGCACTAGAATTATTAATGATTGATGGAATGAATAATATTGCAGTCCATCCCATCACCAAATAAATCGTTAAAGAAAGTTTAGGAAGGCTTTTTATTGAGATAGATTTATATAAAATGCCAACTAATACCATGACCCACTGGATAATTAAAATGATAATTCCCTGGTATCCTTTAATCAAACACAAAGCAACTGGAGTATAACTTCCTGCTATTGCAAAATAAATAAAAATATGATCTAAAATTCTAAATACTTGTTTATGGGAACTGTCATGATCCATCGCATGATAAAGAGTTGATACTAAAAACATTAAGAAAATACAAATGGTAAAAACACTAACACCAAATGATTGTAATATTCCACCTTTAGTATAAGCATATACAGCACAAACTGGAATCAAGACAAGCATGATAAAGCCATAATGCCATGAGTTATACAATTAAATAGTTCTTCTTTAAAATAGGGTGGAAAAATACGTTTTATTTTTTTTGATAATTCATTATTAACTTTTTCCATATTCATCACCTGAAAATAATATAATACATATTATTTTGAAATTCAAACAAAAAGATACACTAAGTGTATCAAATTAATAATTTATCCTGGTGGTGTTCTTTGTAGACCTGATAAGTCACTTTTACACTTACTAATAAAGGCATCGCAATAACCATTCCTAACATGCCAAATAAAGATGAACCAGATAAAATTCCAAAAAGAACCCACATAATACTTAAATCAATTCGTGAGGAATATATTTTAGGTGTGATAATGTAAGACATGACGATCGATTGAATAAAGATCAAAATGCATAAAACAAAAATCGTAGTCGTCCCCATTCCTAAAGAAGTAATTAAGCCCAAACAGTTAGCTGTAACTGGTCCAACATAAGGAATGATGGAACTTACCCCAGAAACAAATCCTAAAATCAACCAGTTAGGATGCCCAATCAATAAATACATCAACATAGCTGTAATAGCTTGGGCAATTGCACCAATAAAAAATGCTTTAACATATTGAACTAGTGATAAATCAATTTCTTTTAAATATCCCGGTAGCTGATGATCGATTCTCGCAGTAATTTTTTTTATTGTTTGACGAATATGATTAAATGTACTAGACATATAAATAGCTAAAATTATGTAAATCAAGATATTAGTTACATTTATCAATACTTGATTTAAAACATCTATCGTTGTATCTAAAACGGTAGAATCATTAAAAAATTCACTAACAATATTTTGAATATAACTAGTCAAAGATGAAATATCATAATTAAAATTATCTTGAACAAAAACACCGATTTCTTTTAATCCCGCATTAAATGCTGGAAACATTTCAGAAATACTATCATAAATCATTGGCACTGCAAGTGAAATAATTAAAATTAAAATCGCTAAAGACGCTAAATATATTAATATGACAGAGATATTTCGTCTTTTTACATATTTATCAACAAAATTGATCAAAGGATTTAAAACAAAAGCAATCGTAAAGCCAATGATAAACGGTCGTGAAACTAACCAGACGACATTAATAACACCACTCCATAAATCACTGGTGGAAATAATCAAAAGAATGATTGCTAATACGATCATTAAATTTAATAACGTATGCGTGATTTTTTTTGAGGAAATAATACGTAAAAATTTATTTAAAAGTTCCATTTTTACACCTCCGTTACATATAAATATACCACAATCTGGTAATAATATAAATTGAAATGGGTTTCTATTTTAGAAAAGAAAAAAATTTATTAATAATTATCATTTTATTTGTTTTTTAGTAACTTATTTAGTAGAATTAGTTAGAAATAGAAAGGGGCTTAGATATGTCAACTTTAAAAATAGAAGATTTGCATGTGAGTATTGGTGAAAAAGAGATTCTAAAAGGGATTGATTTAACAATAAATACTGGTGAGATCCATGCCCTTATGGGACCTAATGGTAATGGTAAATCAACATTATTATCAGTTATCATGGGACATCCTAAATACGTAGTTACAAAGGGAAGTATTTATTTAGATGGAAACGACGTTTTAAAAATGAGCGTTGATGAAAGAAGCAAGGCTGGGATATTTTTAGGAATGCAGTATCCTCAAGAAATTCCTGGTGTTACGACTTCAGATTTTTTAAGAGCAGCAGTGAATGCCCATCAAGAAAAACCAGTATCTTTATTTAAATTTGTACGAATATTAGAAAAAAACATCGCTGATTTGAATATGGATGAAAATTTGGCTCATCGTTATTTAAATGAAGGTTTTTCAGGTGGTGAAAAGAAACGTAATGAAATTTTACAAATGAAATTGTTACAGCCTAAGATTGCATTATTAGATGAAATTGATTCTGGTTTAGATGTAGATGCTTTAAAAATCGTTGCTAATGCAATCAATGAAATGAAATCAGATGATTTTGGTTGTGTAATGGTTTCCCATTATGAACGTTTGTTTGAATTGGTATCACCAAGTCATGTTCATGTATTAGTCGATGGAAAAATTATTTTAAGTGGTGGAAAAGAAGTAGTGGAAAAAATTGATCAAGAAGGTTATGACTGGGTAAAAGAATTAGGGGTTGAAATAGTAACTAATGAAAAGAAACCGATTTTACTTGAAAGCTGTGCCAATAAAGAAAGAATGAAAATTAAATAATGAATCAATTACAAGATATTAGAAATTATTTAGTAGTTCAAAATGGTACAATTGTAAGTCATAAAAGTAATGATAAAATCAAAATAATCGATAATAAAATCATTGTTGATGATGCCGGATCATTACAAATTATTTACCTGATTGATCAAACAGGAAATTACAAAATCGATCTATCGATCAAAGGATCATTGGAATTGGTAGAAACGTATGATTTTAAAGTGGATGCTAAATTCATTAAAAATATTGAAATATTAGAAAATAGTAATATATTAAGATATGTTGATAACCAAAGTAATATAGAAGTTAAAACAAATATTGTTGAAAATGTCCAAATAAAACGTGATAGTAGTGTTAAGTGTGCATATGTTGAACTGTCAAATAACAGTATCGATACAAATATTAATTACGCTTTAATTGAAGAAAATGCCAATGCAACGGTGCGTTTAGCAGCACTTGCTAGAGGTGAAGAGAAGAAACATTTAACATTATCATTAGTTCATGAAGCGCCGTATACTACAGGTATCATGGATAATTATGGTGTTGTAAAAAATAAAGCAAATTTGATCATTGATGGAATTGGGACGATAAAAAAAGGAAATCGTCAGTCAAACAGTCATCAAACAAATAAGATCATTGTTTTTGATGAAGGCTGCAACGCAAAAGCTAATCCATATTTATATATCGATGAATATGATGTCAAAGCTAGTCATGGAGCTAGTGTTGGTAAAATCGATGAAGAACATTTATATTATCTACAGTCACGAGGTTTAAGTAAGGAAGATGCCATGCATCTAGTTACGTATGGGTATTTTATTCCAGTACTAGAATTTATTGATAATGATGAATTAAAAGAATTATTTAATGAAACACTAAGAGAAAAGGTGGGAATTTAATGTTTGATATTACAAAAATTCGTCAAGATTTTCCGATGCTAAATGGCACTATGATGCATGGAAAACCGTTAATTTATTTTGATAATGGAGCTACGACTTTAAAACCTCAATGTGTAATTGATGCTGTATGCGATTATTTAACGAATTATTCTGGCAATGCTCATCGTGGTGATTATGATTTATCGCATGATGTTGATGAGCAATATGAAAGAACGCGAAAAATCGTTGCTAAATTTATTAATTGTGATCATCATGAAGTTGTTTATACATACGGAACGACTGATGGTTTAAATATGATTGCTTTTGGTTATGGAATGACACATTTAAATGAAGGTGATGAAATATTACTGACGGTAGCTGAACATGCTTCAAATACTTTACCATGGTTTGAAGTTTGTGATAGTGTGGGCAGTGTAATTAAATATATTGATTTAGATGATAATGGTCGTTTAACAGTTGAAAATGTAATGAAAGCAATTACTGATAAGACCAAGATCATTTCAATTGCTCAAGTTACTAATGTTTTGGGCTATGATAGTCCAATTAAAGAAATCTGTAAGATTGCTCATGAAAGAGGAATCATCGTTTGTGTCGATGGTGCCCAAAGCGTTCCTCATCAAAAAGTAGATGTTAAAGATCTGGATCTAGATTTTTTGGTCTTTTCTGGTCATAAAATGTGTGGACCTACAGGAGTTGGGATCCTTTATGGTAAATATAATTTACTAGAAGAAACGAAACCGACTCGCTGGGGCGGAGGCAGCAACGCCCGATATAAAAGTTGTGGAAATGTCAAATTAAAGACACCTCCAGCAAAATTCGAATCTGGGACACCGAATATTGAGGGTGTTATTGGACTAGGAGCAGCAATCGAATATTTGATGAGTATTGGAATGGATGATATTCATAAATATGAGCTGGAATTGAGAAAATATGCCGTTAAAAAATTATTAGAATTAGATAATATTGAAGTATATAATCCTAATGGTCATGGTGCAATCGCTTTTAATATTAAAGGGGTTTTTAGTCAGGATGGCGCTTCATTATTTAATACATATGGAATTGCTATTAGAGCCGGACAACATTGTGCTAAGATTCTTGATGAGTTTTTAGATGTTAGCCAGACACTTAGGGCTTCATTTTATTTTTATAATACTTTTGAAGAAATTGATAAATTTATCGAGGTATGTAAGAAAGGAGATGACTTTTTAGATGCCTTCTTTGGATAGTATGATGATGCGACAAATAATTATGGATCATTATGAATCACCACGTAATCATGGTTTAGTTGATGATGATAATTATAAGTCTGTAAACATGGATTCAGAAACATGTATAGATGATATTGATGTTCAGGCATTGGTTGAAGATGGAGTTATCAAAGACATTCGCTTTGATGGTGAGGCTTGTGCTATTTGTACTGCTAGTACTTCGATCATGTCAGAATTATTGATTGGTAAAACAGTCGATGAAGCTAAAGAAATTATTGAAAATTATTATAATATGATATATGAAAAAGATTATGATCCTGAGATTCTTGAAGAAGCAATCGTATTTATGAATACTCATAAACAGGCTAATCGAATCAAATGTGCAACTTTAGGATGGACAGGAATCAAGCAAATTCTCGATCAAGAATAGGAGGAAACATATGGCTGATATAAAAAATGAAATTCCAGATCAAGAGTACGCATATGGTTTCAATGATGGTGATGTTTCAGTATTCAAAACACCTAAAGGAATCAATGAAGAAATTGTTACAGAAATATCTAAAATCAAGAATGAGCCAGAATGGATGCTGGAATATCGCTTAAAATCATATCGCTGTTTCATGGATAAACCAATGCCGACGTGGGGCGTTGACCTAAGTCGTGTTGATTTTGATGAATATACATATTATATTCGTCCTAGTGATAAACAAACAAATAAGTGGGAAGAAGTACCAGAAACGATCAAAGAAACTTTTAATAAATTGGGTATTCCCGAAGCAGAACAAAAGTATTTATCTGGGGTAAGTACTCAGTATGAATCAGAAGTTGTTTATCATAATATGTTAAAAGAGGTTAATGAAAAAGGTGTTATTTTCTTAGATATTGATAGTGGTTTAAGAGAATATCCGGAATTATTTAAAGAATATTTCGATACGGTTATTCCTTATAATGACAATAAATTTTCAGCATTAAATGGTGCTGTTTGGTCTGGTGGATCATTTATTTATGTACCTCCAGGAGTCAAATTAGAAAAACCATTACAATCGTATTTTAGAATTAATTCTGAGCAGATGGCTCAATTTGAAAGAACTTTGATCATTGTTGATAAGGGTGCCGATATTCATTATGTTGAAGGATGTACAGCACCAAGTTATTCAAAAGACTCTTTACATGCTGGAGTAGTTGAAATCATTGTTAAAGAAGGAGCTAAATGTCGTTATACAACGATTCAAAACTGGTCAAACAATATTTTGAATCTTGTTACGCAAAGAGCTAAAGTGTTTAAAAATGGATCGATGGAATGGGTCGATGGAAATATCGGTAGTGCTGTAACAATGAAATATCCTACTTGTGTTTTAATGGAAGAAGGGGCTAAAGGATCATGTATTACGATTGCTGTAGCGGGTGAAAATCAAATCATGGATTCTGGTTCAAAGATGATTCATCTAGCACCAAATACTTCAAGCAGTATTGTCTCTAAATCGGTATCGCGTCGTGGTGGAAAAGTCAATTATCGCGGAATGGTCCAGCATGGTAAAAAAGCTTATAACGCTAAAAGCAAAGTTGAATGTGATACTTTGATTCTTGATGATATTTCTACAAGTGATACGGTACCAGTTAACTGGATGTTAAATAATGAATCAATTATTGAACATGAAGCGACAGTATCAAAAGTTTCTGAAGAACAGTTGTTTTATTTGATGTCAAGAGGTCTAACGAAAAAAGAAGCAATGGAAATGATCGTAATGGGCTTTATTGAACCATTTGCGCGAGAATTACCAATGGAATATGCTGTTGAATTAAATCAGTTGATAAAATTGGATTTTGGAGATCAAGGAATTGGATAAAGCAAAATTACGAAAAAAAATGATTCAAGCAAGATTAGATTTAGGTAGTGATGAATATCTTACTAAATCTAATCTTATTATTTCTAAGTTAAAAAAGAATTCTGATTTTATCAACGCTAAAACTATTGGTATTTATGTGTCTTTTAGAAATGAAGTTAATACTATTTCTTTGATCAAAGAAATGCTGGCAGTAAAGAAAATCTGTGTACCTAAAACCGAAAATCATGAAATGAATTTTTATACGATCAATTCATTAAAAGAATTAAAAAAAGGTAATTATGGTATTTTAGAACCTGATAATGATAAATTAGTTAATAAAAAAGATATCGATTTATTGATTGTTCCAATCGTATCTTATGATAAAGACCATAATCGCTTAGGATATGGTGGGGGGTTATTATGATCGCTATTTAAAAGATTATGAAGGCAAGGTAATTGGTTTAGCATTTACCTTTCAACAAGTAGAAAAGCTGCCAGTAGAAAGATTTGATTTGCCAATAAAGACAATAATTGATGAAAAATAGATTTAGGTTTGCTATAATAATGGATGTAAAGTAGGGTGAAATTATGTCAAGAGAGAAAACACTAGTTAAAAATACATTGATTATGGCAATTGGAACCTTTTTGCCAAGAATAATAAATTTATTAACGACACCGATCATTACTGGAACAACGACAGATGCTCAATATGGACAGCTGGATTTGGTAACGACGACGATTTTATCGTTTATTGTTCCTTTATGTACTTTGCAGTTAGAGCAGGCATTATTTAGGTTTTTAGTTGATGCTAAAAGTGTTAAAGAACAAAAAAGAGTAATTACTAATGGCTATGTAATGATTTTTATGCTGATGCTGATTGCTGGGATTATTTGTTTTTTTGTTCCCATCGATTTATTTAACGGAAGTTATAAGTTTTTAGTTATTGGTTATATTTGGATCGAAATTCTTGCTACAACGTCACGATTTGTTTTGCGAGCATTTTCTAAATATAAGGAATATTCTATTTTGGCAGCATTAGTTGTAATCATGAATTTTATTATCGTATCTATTTGCTTATTATGGTTAAAAACCGGATATATTGGTGTCTTGATTGCTTTAACGCTAGCCGATGTGGCAGGTTTTATGTATGTTCTTTTTGTTTGTAACATCTTTAGCTATTTTAGTCTAAGACATCTTAGAATTGAATATGCTTCAAAAATGCTACAGTATGCGTTACCATTTATTCCTAATACAGTATCATGGTATATTAATCAGTTATCAGATCGCTGGATCATTTCAATATTTTTAGGAGCAGGGGCAAATGGTATCTATGCGCTGGCAAATAAAATTCCTTCAATCGTCAATATCTTATATCCAGCTTTTAATCTGGCCTGGACTGATTCGGCAACAAGAAGTGTCAATGATCCTGATAGTGGTCGATATTATAATCGAATGTTTAAGATGCTATTTTGTATTGTTTCAGCGGGAACTGTTTTATTGCTTGCAGTTTCACCAATTATTTTTGAAATCTTATGTCGAAATGAATCTTTATATGAAGCATTTAACTATACGCCAACTTTAATTATTGCTACTTATTTTTATTGTTTTTCACAATTTTTTGGAAGTATCTATGTAGCTGTGAAATGTGCTAAAAATATGTCGATTACGACAACGATGGCGGCAGTGATCAATATTATAATTAATTTGCTTTTAATTAATAAAATTGGAGTACAAGCCGCAGTACTTTCAACATTAGTAGCTAATTTGTTTTTAGCAGGATATCGTTTTTATGATTTAAATAAAAATTATTATCGCTTAAGAATTAATAAACGATTAACTATTTTAACTGTTATAGTTATTGCCATAGTTTCATTACTAGCTTGGTCTAATGATCCAATTCTTTGGAGTTTAGATATTGTTTTAGCATTTGGATATGCATATTTTATTTCAGGTGATATATTTGTAGGAATGCTTAAATCTTTTTTGAAGAGAAAATAAAATAAAATAAAATAGCTGGAGAATATTTCCAGTTATTTTTATTTGAAATTAATTTATTAAATTTATACCGACTAAGAAGAATTTATGATACAATTTGTAAAGGGTTTCAGTTTAAAGTAACGGAGGGGAAACGAATGTACACAGTAGTAATCGCTGATGATGAAATTGCATTACGTCGAGCAATGATAAAAAGAATTGATTGGCAAAAAATAGGTTTTGAGGTTATTGGTGAAGCTGAAAATGGAGTTGAAGCTTTAGAGTTAGTAGAACGTTTAGAACCTGATCTTTTATTGACTGATATAAAAATGCCATTTATTTCAGGAATTAATTTAGCTAGAAAAGTAAGGGAAATTAGACCAGCAATGCAAATTGCTTTTTTAAGTGGTTATGATGATTTCAGTTACGCCCAGCAGGCAATTCAATATAATATCATCAAATATTTATTAAAACCAATTTCATCAAAAGAACTGACAAAAGAACTGATTGATATTAAAGAAAAGATGGATGCTATCAATCAATCTTTTATGGCTTCAATTGAAAGTAATCAACAGCAGTTTTTAGTAGAAAGATTATTAATGCCGTTGATATTTGATACTGATTTTATTATTGATGATAAGCGAAAAGAATATGAAAATCTTATTAATCAGGAAGCTGTTCAATTACAAATCAGGAGTAGTTTAGAAGAAAAAACAAAGTATTTAATGATGGTGATTCGTTATTTTGATAAAAAAGGGACAAATATCACAAATAGGCAGCATTTACCAGGGGTAAAAAGAATTATCAAAAAATATTTACGGTTTGGAACATTCTATTCTGGTAAAAAAATCATTACTTTACTTTCTGGACAGGCTTGGGAAATCGATAAATATGTAAATATTATCGCTAACGAAATAGTTCAAAGCAGTGAACGAATTTTATGTGCTGATTGTTATTTGGGATTCAGCAACATAAGTGATTCTTTATTGAATGTTAATTTATTGTATAATGAAGCAATAAGTGCTGTTGAATATGGTCAGGGATCAAAACGAGGAATAAATTTTATTGGTGATATTAAGCGTACTTCGATGATTTGTTATGAAAATGTAGATAAAATTGCAAGTAAGACAGAGAAGTTGATTAAATCTGGGACGGATAGTGAAATAGAATTGTATTTATCTAGTGTTTTTGTAATGTTTATTGATCAAGGTGCGAGTCGGGCTGATATTGATTTATTGATGGTTAGAATTATTTCTTCTATATGGGCTCTTGTATATTCTGTTTGTGATGCTAAATCTTCATCTCTATTTTTTAGTAAAACTTCACAGTTATCAAATATATTTAATAAATATTCTTTTAATGAAAAAAGAATGGCTTTAATTAAATTTTGTATATTATCAAAAAATTTAATTAAAGATCAAAAAAAGATGAATAGTGAATTGATTTGTGATGAATTAATGGAAATAATCGATAAAGAATATAGTAATGAGGAATTGTCGTTAGGGGTAGTTAGTGATAAATTGCATGTAAGTATTAGTTATTTAAGTTCTTTGGTAAAAAAGAATATGGGTGAAACTTTTATTACTTTGCTTACTAGAAAACGGATGGAAGTAGCTAAAGATCTTGTTTTGTATTCATCGGCAAAAGTATTAGAAATTGCTTATAAATGCGGTTATAGTGATCAACATTATTTTAGTTATTGTTTTAAAAAACAATTTGGTGTATCACCAAATAAAATGCGTGAACAAAATACGGTGGTAAATAATGAAGTTTAAAAAAAAGGATTTTTCGATTTCTATTTATTTATCACTATTTGTTGTCAGTATTATTATCATCGTCGTTTTCCTTTTAACTATTTCATTTAGACAAATATTAAAAGATAGTTTATTATCTACAGCCCAAACTAATTCAGAGCAATCGGTAACCCAGGTCTTGAATACAATTGAAAATTATTCAAATGATATCTTAAATAAAATGAATGATATGACTAAAATTATTAACGAATCTACTGATATTGTTAGTATTAAAGAATATATGGAAACGATGGTAAATATTAATGAAGATATTGTTTCTATTATTGTTTATGATATGGAAGGTAATATTTTGGATTATCAAAGCAATGCTGCTTTAAAAACTAATGTAAATAATAACTTATCATTTGATAAAACGTTATTTAGTAATAATCGCGATTATGCGATTACATCACCGCATGTTCAGAATCTTTTTGAGGGAAATTATCCCTGGGTTGTAACAGTATGTCAAAAACAATGGTCAAGCAGTTATGATAAACTTGTATATGTAGCAATGGATATTCGTTTTGTTTCAATTGCTCGTTATATTGATGATGTTGGAATTGGAGATCATGGATACTGTTTCATTGTTAATAAAAATGATGATTTAGTATATCATCCTTTACAGCAGCTTATTTATTTGGATATAAAAGATGAAAAGATAAGTGAAGTTATTCACTATCATGAAGGAAATACAATAAATAATGGCGTAATTTATACAGTTAAAGATGTTTCAGAATTTGATTGGCGTGTTGTTGGGGTTAGTTATGTTAATGAATTAGTAGATGCTAAAGCAACTACTGCGGTTAAATCAATTATTGTTATTGCCTTGCTGGTAATGATTTTTGCAATTGTCATTTTGTTTATTTTATCTAAAAAGTTAACTAAACCAGTACGTTCTCTTGTTGAAGCAATGAGTATATTTGAAAAAAATGCTGTTGATTTTAAATATACACCGGTAAAAGGGGCAAGTGAATTTAATAAATTATCTAATTCTTTTGAACATATGGTTATTCAGATCCAAGAACTGATGGAAAAAGTTAAAAATGAAGAAGTTGCATTACGAAAAACAGAATTAAAAGCTTTACAGGCACAGATCAATCCTCATTTTTTATACAATACTCTAGATTCTATTCAATGGATGTGTGAAGAAGAAAAAACTGAAGATGCCATTACGATGGTTGGCGCATTAGCACAGCTGTTTAGAATTAGTATCTCAAAAGGTTACGAACTGATTCCAATTGAAAAAGAAATTCAGCATGCTAAAAACTATTTAGTTATTCAAAGCTATCGTTATAAAGATCAATTTATTTATAACTTTGATATTGATGAAGAAGTTTTACCTTATTTATGTAATAAAATAACAATTCAACCAATTATCGAAAATGCTTTATATCATGGAATTTCTAGAATGGTTGATGAAGGCGAAATTTCTATTTCAGTGCATAAAGTCGGTAATGATATTATTATGAAAATTAAAGATAATGGTGTTGGAATGAGTGAGGAGCAGGTTCAAAATATTTTGAAAAAAGAACGAACTGATAGTAAAGGAATTGGCGTTAAAAATGTTAATGATCGAATAAAAATATATTTTGGTAACAATTATGGAATCGTTGTTGAAAGCGAATTAGATGTAGGAACAACAATTACGATCAAAATTCCTGCTGTGATGGAGGATAGATATAGTGTGTGATAAAATAAAAAAGATAACTATTGTAATTATATTGATGTTTGCATTAATTGGATGTAATAGTGTAAGTCGCAAAGTAAAGGTGGCAGTTATTGTTAAATCAACCACATCACAATTTTTTAAATCAGTTTTATCAGGAGCTAATGCAGCTAGTAAAGAATATAATTTAGATCTTACATTTAATGGTCCTGAAAATGAAGAGGATTATGCAACACAAATAAAAATGATGGAAAAAGCTATCAAGGATGATGTTGACGCGATTGTCTTATCAGCTATAGATTATCGTAAATTAGTAGAGAGCGTTGAAGCCGCGGTTGAGGCAGGAATTCAAGTAGTTGTTATCGATAGTGATGTAGATTCAAAAAAAGTTCGTACTCGAATAAGTACAGATAATTATGAAGCAGGTAAGATGGCCGGAGAAACAGTCCTTAAGTTGCAGGGGGATAAGATTCATCTGGGAATTGTAAATTTTGATGTTAATACTGCAAATGGACAAGAAAGAGAAAGTGGTTTGCGTAAAATATTGGAAAATGATGAAAGAATTTTATCTGTAAAAATTATAAATGTTCAATCAGCGGTTGATTATACAACGCAAGCAACAAAAGATATTTTATTACAGTATCCAGATATTAATGTTCTTGTTACTTTTAATGAATGGACAACACTTGGAGTTGGTTATGCAATTGAACAACTGGAATATAAAGATAAAGTTTCTGTAATTGGTTTTGATAATAATCCTGTTTCTATACAAATGTTAGAGGATGGCATAGTAGATGCATTAATTGTACAGAATCCTTTTGCAATTGGTTATTTAGGAGTTGAGGAAGCTTATCATTTATCAAGGAGACAAAGTAGTAAAGAAAACATTTATACTAAAACAGTAGTGATTACTAAAGATAATATGTTTCAAGAGGATAATCAAAAAATTGTTTTTCCATTCGATTGATCTTCCGATAAAGGAAGATTTTTTTATTGGAATAATTTTTTACCCATAAAAGATAAGATATTATATTACAATATTTAGTGCCAGCAAATAAAATATAAATAATTGAAAACGAAATTATAGAGGAGGACTAAAAATGAAAAAAATATTATCGTTTTTATTATCATGTACCATGTTAGTATGTATGGCTTCAGTACTAACTGGTTGTGGCGGTGAAGGAGATGGAGATGTTCATGTATTCTATTATAATTACAGCGACACATATATCTCTAGTGTAAGAACTGCTTTAGGAAAACAATTGACAGATGCTGGTGTTAGTTACCAAGACTATGATGCAAATGGAAATCAGACAACACAAACAGAACAAGTGCAGACAGCAATTACTAAAGGGGCTAAAGTATTAGTTGTTAATATCGTAAATACTGGTTCTGATGATGCAGCACAAGGAATTGTAGATATGGCTAAAAAGGAAAATATTCCTGTAGTTTTCTTTAATCGTGAAGTTTCAGATACAATCGTAAACGGCTATGATAAATGTGCATTTGTAGGAACAGATGCTGCTGAGGCGGGACATCTACAAGGAGAAATGATTGGTGAATATTTATTAGCAAATTATGATGCTTATGATTTAAATAAAGATGGTGTTATTTCTTATATCTTATTTAAAGGAGAAGAAGGGAATAACGAAGCGATTTATCGTACCCAATATGCTGTTGAAGATGCAAATAAGAAATTAGTTGCAGCTGGTAAACCAGAATTAAATTTCTATGATGCATCAAATAATGATAAATATTTAGTTGATAAAAATGGACAATGGTCATCAACTGCAGCTAACGAATATATGACTACAGCATTAGCTGCTTATAGTGACAGTCATAATAATATGATTGAGTTGGTTATTTGCAACAATGATGGTATGGCTGAAGGGGCTATTACAGCTTTAAATTCGGTCGGATATAATACAGGTGTAGATAAAGAAGGTAATGTTGGTAAATCAATTCCAGTATTTGGAGTGGATGCTACAGATGCTGCGAAAGATTTAATTAAAAAGCAAAAAATGGCAGGAACTATTAAGCAAGATGCTGATGGTATGGCAAAAGCAATTGCATTATTAACGCAAAATGCTTTAGCTGAAAAAGATTTAATGGATGGAACAAAAGATTATAACGTGGATAAAAAAGCTGCTAAGATTCGTATCGCTTATGGTAAATATTTAGGGGAATAAAAAATAAGTGGGGTGTTTGGTTTGTTATCCAAACACCTCTTTAATTTTATGAATAAATAAAGGAGGGAAATTATGAGTGATGTTTTGTTGGAAATGAAAAACATTAGTAAAGAATTTCCAGGTGTAAAAGCATTAGATAATGTTTCATTGACGGTAAAACGTGGTACTGTTCATGCACTGATGGGCGAAAATGGAGCGGGTAAATCTACTTTGATGAAATGTTTATTTGGAATGTATGTTAAAGATAGTGGTCAAATTTTTTTAGAAGGAACAGAAGTTAATTTTAAAAACTCTAAAGATGCTTTAGAGCATGGTGTAGCAATGGTGCACCAGGAATTAAATCAGGCTTTAAAAAGAAATGTCATGGATAATATTTGGTTAGGAAGATATCCTACTAAATTTAAAATTATGACATCTGAAAGTATTATGTATAAAAATACTAAGGCAATTTTTAAAGATTTGGATATTGATGTCGATCCAAAAAGAATTATGAGTACGATGTCAGTTTCTAATCGCCAAATGGTAGAGATTGCTAAAGCAGTATCATATAATTCTAAAATTATTGTTTTGGATGAACCTACTTCCTCATTAAATGAACAGGAAGTGGAACATTTGTTTAGAATTATTAATATGTTGCGTGATCGAGGCTGTGGAATTATATATATTTCTCATAAAATGGAAGAAATTTTAAAAATAAGTGATGAAGTTACGATCATGCGTGATGGACAATGGATCGCTACTAAACCAGCTAGTGAGCTGACGATGGATAAGATCATTAAGCTGATGGTAGGAAGAGAATTAACTAATCGTTTTCCACCTAAAACAAATGAAATCGGAAAAGTTGTTTTAGAAGTAGATAAATTAACAGGTATGTATAATCATATTAAAGATATTACGTTTGATGTAAAGCGTGGTGAAATCGTGGGAATTGCAGGGTTAGATGGTTCAGGACGTACAGAAGTTGTAGAAACTCTTTTTGGAATAGCAACGAAAAAAGATGGAACGATTAAAATTGATGGTAAAGTTATCAAAAATAAATCAGCTCGTGAATCAATAAAAAATGGTTTTGCTTTGTTGACTGAAGAAAGAAGAGCAACTGGTATTTTTGGAATTTTAGATATTAGAGAAAATACAACTATATCCAATTTAGACAGTTATGTAAAAAATCATTTATATTTGAGTGATAAGCAAATGAAACTTGATACTCAATGGTCGATTGGAGCAATGAGAATCAAAACCCCTTCTCAAAGTACACAAATAAGATCTTTATCAGGAGGTAATCAGCAAAAAGTAATTTTAGGACGCTGGTTACTTACAAATCCTGAGGTATTATTATTAGATGAGCCAACAAGAGGAATTGATGTTGGGGCTAAATACGAAATTTATCAGTTGATTATTGATCTAGCAAGTAAAGGAAGATCAGTAATTATGGTATCTTCAGAAATGCCAGAGTTACTTGGAGTTTGTGATCGAATTTTGGTAATGTCTGGGGGAAGACTTGCAGGTGAAGTAGATGCTAAGACAGCAACTCAAGAAGAAATTATGACACTTGCGACAAAATATGTATAAAGGAGAATTATTATATGACAAAAATATTTAGTGGGATAACTAGACAATATAATGATTTTAAGCAATTAAACAGCAAAGATAAAAAAACGTATTTAAAAGAATTACTTATCAATAATTCTTTATATATCTTTATGATCATTGCTATAATTGCAATTCAAATCATTAGTCCTAAATTTTTATCTAGTTCATCAATTATTAATATTATTTCACTTTCAGCTGCAAATCTACCTATTGCTTTAGGAATCGCAGGATGTATTATTTTGACCGGAACTGACTTATCTGCTGGACGTATCGTAGGTTTAGTGGCTTGTATTTCAGCTTCACTTTTACAAGCATCGGGATATGCTAATAAAATGTTTCCTGATCTTGCAACAATGCCTATTTTTGTGGTTTTATTACTAGCAATTGCTATTGGAGCAGTCGTTGGTTTTGTAAATGGTTTCTGTGTTTCTAAGTTCAGTTTACATCCATTTATTGTAACTTTAGCTACTCAATTGATTGTATATGGTATTTTATTAATGTATTTGATGATTGGTACTAATAATGGTCAATCAATCTCAGGATTAGATGCTAGTTATACAGGTTTTATTGCCGGAGCAGCAATCAGTATTGGTAATAAAGGAATTCCAAATTTTGTTTGGTATTCAATCGTAATTACAATCATTATGTGGTTTATTTGGAATAAAACAAAGTTTGGTAAGAATATGTTTGCAGTTGGGTCTAATCCAGATGCTGCTAATGTATCTGGAGTAAATGTTTCAAGAACGATTATCATGGTATTTGTGTTAGCGGGAATCATGTATGGTTTGACAGGTTTTGTTGAATCAGCGCGAATTGGTTCAAATAGTGCTGCAACGGGGTTAAACTATGAACTGGATGCAATTGCTGCCTGTGTTATCGGTGGAGTATCATTTGTTGGTGGTATAGGAAAGATCCGTGGTGTAATTATTGGTGTTGTTTTATTACGAATTATCTTTGTTGGATTAACTTTTTTAAGTATTGATGCGAATATGCAGTATATTATTAAAGGATTGATCATTTTAGTTGCTTGTGCAATTGATATGCGAAAATATTTAGTAAGAAAATAAAATTGGTGATAATATGAATGAAGAACAAGAGATTGAAAAAAAACAGAAAACCTGGGGCTCTGGTGGAGGAATGTATCGTGGAGTCAATGTTCCTGTTAAAATGTTAAATTATATAATTATTATTTTAATGGTTATTTTAATTGGTGTTGTCATTTTTTTAGGAATCAATGGTCATTTTACAGTTACTTTAGAAACTAATGGTGGTGGAAAAATAAAGCCGATTGAATGTAAAATTGGTGATTCAATTGAAATTGAAAAACCACAAAAAGCAGGTTATACTTTTGATGGCTGGTATCTTGATCAGGACTTAAAGCATCAATGGAATCCTGACAAACAAAAAGTTGAACAAAGTATGACTTTATATGCTTCTTGGAAACCTAATAAAATAAATGTTATATTTGATTATGATGGTGGTAATGAACTTATACAATCTAAAGAAGTTGTTTATAATGATACTTATGGTAAATTGCCTCAGCCAACTAAAGAAGGATATCAGTTTTTAGGCTGGATCTATAGTGGTGAAGTTATTACTGGTGATACAGTTGTAACAGTAAATGGTGAACACGTTTTAAAGGCTTTATGGCAATCTCAATAATTTTTCAATAATCACTGTAACCAAGTCTTGATTAGACTTGGTTTTTTAGTTTAGATATTATATTTAAACAATTTTCTTATTAATATTTTTGTATAGTTTATTAAGAGTATAGATAGGAGGATAAAATGGAGGCTTATCAAAAATCTTTTAAAGAGGTTCAAAATGAATTAGGGGTATTTAATCAGGGGTTAAATAAAAACAAATTTATAAATATAAACAGTTATTTGGTAAAAATGAAATAGTTAGTGAAAAACAAGAAAGTGCGATTGCAATATTTATTGATCAATTTAAAGATCTTTTAGTTATTATTTTAATTGTTGCGGGAATTATTTCAGCAATCAGTGGTGAATTTGAAAGTACTTTAGTAATTTTGATAGTAATTAGTCTAAATGCAGCATTAGGAACTTTTCAAACAGTTAAAGCACAAAAATCTATCGATAGTTTAAAGAAACTATCGATACCTAAAGTTAAAGTTATTCGTGATGGCAAAGTCCAGATAATCAATTCAAATGAGTTAGTAGTGGGAGATATTGTAAATATTGAAGCTGGTGATATTATAGCCGGAGATGGAAGATTAAAAGAAGCGGTTAATCTCCAGGTTAATGAAAGTGCTTTAACAGGCGAATCAAATAGTGTTGAAAAACAGCTGTTACCAATTGAAAAGAAATGTACTATTGGGGATATGAATAATATGGTCTTTTCAGGTAGTTTAGTAACGAATGGGACAGGACAGTATATTGTTACAGCAGTAGGTATGAAAAGTGAGTTGGGAAAAATAGCTGGAATGCTTAATGAGACAAAACAAAGAAAGACGCCTTTACAAAGAACATTGGATGAGTTTTCTGTTAAGTTATCAATTGCTATTATTTCTATTTGTATTATTGTGTTAATAATGAGTGTCTTTATTGCTAAAGAAAATATTTTAGATTCATTAATGATTGCTGTAGCTTTAGCTGTTGCGGCAATTCCCGAGGCATTAGGATCAATAGTAACGATCGTTTTATCAATTTCAACTCAAAAAATGGCAAAAGAAAATGCTATTATTAAAAATTTAAATGCAGTTGAGAGTTTAGGTTGTGTTTCAGTAATATGCTCAGATAAAACCGGAACACTGACCCAAAACAAAATGACAGCAATAGATATATATACAAATAAAAAAATAGTTTCTGTAAATGATATGGATCATCATCAATATAATCATTGTCTTATGTTAAAAGCATTTGCTTTATGTAATAATGCTACAATCAACAATAACCAGCAGGTAGGCGATCCTACTGAATTAGCATTATTAAATCTTTATCACGACTATACAATTAAACATCCCTTTAAGTTAATTGCCAAAAGACAATTAGAATTACCTTTTGATTCAACTCGTAAATTAATGAGTGTTAGCTCCAAAAATCATCTATATACTAAAGGTGCTCCAGATGTTTTATTACAACGTTGTAATAGAATCTTAGTTGATGGGTATAAAGAAATTTTATCTGAAATCGAACGAAGAAGAATTTTAAAACAAAATGAAGACTTTGCTAAAAAAGGATTACGGGTCATAGCGGTAGCGTATAAGGAATTTTATAAAAATACGCTAGATGTTAGGGATGAAGCTGATCTAATATTTGTAGGATTAGTTTCATTGATCGATCCGCCACGTAAAGAAGTAAAGAGGCAGTAAAAAATTGTCTTATTGCTGGAATTAAACCAATTATGATAACAGGGGATCATGTTGTTACGGCCTGCAGTATTGCTAAAAATATCGGTATTTATCAAGATGGAGATATTTGTCTTGAAGGGGTTCAGTTAGAAAGAATGACAGATCGAGAATTAGCAAATGTTTTACCAAGGGCGAGTGTTTATGCTAGAGTTGCCCCAGAGCATAAAATAAGAATCGTAAAGGCTTGGCAAAATCAAGGACAGATCGTTGCGATGACCGGTGATGGAGTCAATGATGCGCCAGCTTTAAAACAAAGTGATATAGGTGTAGCAATGGGAATTTCTGGTAGTGAGGTTTCTAAAGATGCTGCTAGTATGATTTTAACTGATGATAATTTTGCTACGATCGTACAAGCAATAATTACGGGACGTAATGTTTATACAAATATAAAAAATGCGATAATTTATTTATTATCAGGGAATTTAGCAGCAATAATCTGTGTATTAATTACTTCGTTTATGATTTTACCAACACCATTTTTACCAGTGCACCTTTTATTTATCAATTTAATTACAGACTCTCTTCCAGCTATTGCGATTGGGATGGAACAGGGCAGTAATGAAATTTTAAAACAAAAACCTCGTGGCATGAATGATTCTCTATTAAATAAAGAAACGTTATTACAAATTAGTTTTGAAGGAGTGATTATTTGTATTTTTACAATGTTATCTTACTTTGTAGGCTTAAAAACTGATGAACTATTAGCATCATCAATGGCTTTTGGGACATTATGTTTGGCGCGGCTATTACATGGTTTTAATTGCCGTAGTAACTTACCATTATATAAGATGCCACTAAATTATTATAGTATTGGAGCTTTTATTATTGGAACAGTTTTATTGGGCTGGATTTTAGTTTCTCCAAATTTTCATACTATCTTTTCTATTAGTGAACTAAATTTACGTCATTTAGCAATGATTTTTGTTTTTGCAACAATGCCTAGTATTATCATTCAGTTATATAAGGTGGTTGCCACAAAGCATATTTGATGAGGTTACTTAATATACTATATTGGTGATTTGATGAAAAAACGATACTTGTTCATTATTATTATAGTGATTTTGGGCGTTATATTGCATTTTTTGAGTGTAAGTATAACGCCAATGTTAAAGAAAATCGCCACCAAAGAAATAGATCGTTTTTGTCAAATGGTAATCAATAATACACCTTTTCCAGTTGAATTAGATCATCAGGAATTAATAAAAGTAAATCGTAGTGGTAACGAGATTTCAACGATTAATTTTGATACTAATTATGCCTCGAGTATCGGAGCAAAGATAGTAAATAATTTAGATGAATTATTTGTTTCGTTAGAGGAGGGAGTATATAAAAAAACAGATGACACATTTTATCAACGTAAATTGGAAGAAATCAGTAATAATGGTGGTGTCATTGCTAGTGTACCTTTAGGGATGATGACAGACAATCCTTTTTTAGCTGAAATAGGACCAAAAATAAAAATTAGATATAAAACCATTTCTGCGATTACTTGCACTGTAAACAAAGAAATAAAGAGTTATGGTGTTAATCATGTAATGGTTTCATTATCCTTAACGATTAAAATTAAAATGATGGTTCTGTTGCCATTTTATAATGAAGAATTTAATAAAGCTTATGATTATCCATTAGTAATTGAAATTATTGAAGGGGAGGTGCCTAATTGGTATCAAAATTAGAAATATTACAACGTTTTTATCAAATTTATATAGATCAAGAAAGTGACTATTTTACGTATCAAAATAATAATTATTATTTTTGTAGAATAAATAATTTTACAAATAACTATTCGTATTATATTCATAGTTTAAATTTAGCTGGTTTTACAGTTGTAAATAATTGTTTTGATCGTCCTATAACTATGGACCATATTTTATATATTTATCAAATTGAACCATATACTTTAGATATGTTTATTCGTCGATCAATGATTCCAATTCCTTCCACGATTGAAGTGATAAAAATAAAAGAAAGCTGGTGTAAAATTTTAGATGAAGCAAAATGCAAAATAGGTAATTATGCTTCTAGAATCAGTCACTTTGAACATTTTGTAGTATTATCATATTATTATCAAGGATTAGGGGAATGTGCTATCAGTATTTTAAATCAGATAAAATCTATTAAACTGCCAGCTGGTATAGAACACTTTTATTTAGAAGATAACTATGAAACACTGTGTTGTCCAAGTAATTTTGTTATTGCCTCAAGAATCAAAGACTTAACTACCGGATATAAAAATAATTTAATTATGATCAATGAGTTAGAAGAATATATAAATAGTGCCAATCTAACAAATGATGAATTAGTATACTTATACGCCCGTTTGTTATTTCCAGGTGAATTTATGCAGCTGGCAATAAATGATGATTGTAATGATAATTTAATCAAAGCAAAACTGCTTAAGATTTATCAAAATATTGATAATGAAAAAGAAATGCTTAACCAAGCTTATCAATTATTGAGCAAATACACATATATTCCTAAAATAGCATGGCTTTAAATACTCTTAACTGTCTGGATAGCCTTATTTTATTGGCTTTACAGACAGTTTTAATTTTTAGCAGGATCAGTAAATAATTGAAAAAGTGTTACTGTTATTAAAAAGATAAATAAGATTGATTTTAATTAGAATAATTAGTAAAATTTTTATATGATAGAAGGGGGTAATAGTTTGATGCAGGAGTTAAAAAAAAGAATAAATAGCTTTAAATATGCATTTGAAGGAATAATAATGACGATTAGATCAGAAACAAATATGAAGATTCATTTGTTTGTAATGCTTTTAGTAATTGTTGCGGGAGTTGTTTTAAAGCTGAGTGCTGCGCAATGGAAAATATGTATTATCTTATTTTCACTAGTTATTGCCGGTGAATTATTTAATACGGCAATAGAAGCAGTAGTTGACATGGTAATGCCTGAATTTCATCCTAAAGCTAAGATTGCTAAAGATGCAGCGGCAGGCGGAGTTCTTGTTCTAGCAATCGGTGCAGCAATAATTGGCTTAATGATATTTATTCCTAAAATAATTGCTCTTCTATAATTTTATTTGTTACAAAATATAAAATGCTAAGTTCTTTATAAATAGAACTTAGCATTTTAATGTGAGTTTAAATGTAAATAAAAAAGCCGATTACATCGACTATCTTTTATTTATGGAGCGGGTGATGGGAATCGAACCCACGTAGTCAGCTTGGAAGGCTGAAGTTCTACCATTGAACTACACCCGCAATTTCAACGCATTAATATAATATCATATGTTTAAGATATTTGCAATAACTTTTTTTAAAAA
>BAHP02000107.1 GCA_000508865.1 Clostridiales bacterium VE202-01 | reverse complement strand
ATAATAAAAAATGAAAAGTGGCTAATTTACTAGGGTTTAATATCAACATTAGATGTATTGAAATATTGTGAAATTTTCTAAGATGCTGCTAATTGCAGTGTTTAATATCAACATTAGATGTATTGAAATGCGTATTTAACCAAATCCCTTAGGTTAAATCTTGTGTTTAATATCAACATTAGATGTATTGAAATTGCGTTAATGAAATAAGAAGCATATTATTATCCTGAGTTTAATATCAACATTAGATGTATTGAAATAGCGACTGGCAACTACGATGATGACGTTATTATCGAAGGTTTAATATCAACATTAGATGTATTGAAATGTCTGAATTAGTTAATAAAGCATGGAATAAAGGATAGTTTAATATCAACATTAGATGTATTGAAATCAATCTAATACCACCCCTAAACGTAGGGGGGTTAACGTTTAATATCAACATTAGATGTATTGAAATGAAGTTTGATAATGTTTTACGTTTTTATGCATGTGGGTTTAATATCAACATTAGATGTATTGAAATATACGCGATGATACAGTCTCATCGTGATTCGTGTGAGTTTAATATCAACATTAGATGTATTGAAATACCCCCTTTATAACAAGAAGTAAAGGGGGGTGATTGTTTAATATCAACATTAGATGTATTGAAATACGTAACGAGTACCACCACGCGCATCGAGCTCGTACGTTTAATATCAACATTAGATGTATTGAAATCCGCTTCTGTAAAAATCATGCAGTATCTTTAATCTGTTTAATATCAACATTAGATGTATTGAAATCCCATAATTTTTAGCTTTTGTAACTGATCAGCATAGGTTTAATATCAACATTAGATGTATTGAAATCCGCTTCTGTAAAAATCATGCAGTATCTTTAATCTGTTTAATATCAACATTAGATGTATTAAAATATATTCATAGGTGCAAGTCGAGCTACAGCAGTCATGTTTAATAACAACATTGGATGTGTCAAATTATTGTTAGAACAATCATTATTGATTGTTCTTTTGATATTAAAACGTGTTTGAATTAAATTTAAAGTTTTATTTATGATGTTTGTTATATATTATGGGTAATTGATAATATAGATGGCATGATTTGATAAATTGTGATAAACTTTAAAGCATGAGGTGTAGGTATGAGAAATAGATACGTAGTTTTAGATTTTGAAACAACTGGTATTAATATGTATCATGATGATGAAGTAGTTCAAGTAGCAATAATTAATCAGGATGGGGAAGTTTTGATTAATGAATTGTGTAAGCCAAAAAGACATTTTTCTTGGTCTAATGCGCAAAGAGTGCATGGTATTTCACCATCTGATGTTAAGGATAAACTTAGTTTTGAAGATTATATCGATGCAGTAAAAGATATCTTTGATAATTGTGAATTTATTGTTTGTTACAATATTGCATTTGAACAGGGAATATTAAAGAATTATGGCGTAGATGTAGAAAAATATAAATTTAGAGATCCAATGAAAGAATTCGCACCTATCTATGGTGAGATGGGCAATCGTGGTAGATATAAATGGAAATCTTTGACCGTTTGTGCTGAATACTATGGCTATGAATTTACAGCTCATGATGCTTTAGAGGATGTAAAAGCAACTAGATTTTGTTTTGAACAAATTGAAGCATATAATACGAATAAACGTAATTTAAATTCACCATATATCGATGATTGGAAATCGTTATTTAAACCTTGGATCATTGAAAGAGGTATAAAATATTTTCAAGATGGAATGGTTGATATTATTTATCAAAGTACTGAACATATCGTAGCTTCGGTAAATGGAACAACTAAATATATGGTTTCTGTTGAGGTAAAAGAAAAAAGAATAAGAAAAATAGCATGTAATTGCCCATACGCTTCTAGTGGGAATAACTGTAAACATATGGCAGCTGTTCTTTTTAAAGTGAATGAGTAGTTTTATGGGGGATAAAATGATTAATAGATATAGATTAAAGATATTTTATAAAGAAAATAAAGTAACTATAGATGTTGATGAAAATATAACATTCAATAAATTAAGTGAGATAATTAATGATAGATTATTATTAAATAGATGTAAATTTTATGAATTTTTACATAATAATATTGTTATTGCAGCTGAAAATAAAAAAGAAGATGTTAAAATTAAGGATTATTTGGAATTAGATCAGAAATTGATATATCATACAGGCAAAAAAACTGATCCGTGTAATATTGAGATAATTGTTTGGGATTATATATTGGACGCTAACGATGCTGTGATGAAGAAGTTTGTACAGTTGGTAAAAAAAGTAGATAAAGCTAAACCTAAACAAATTTATTATTTAAGTAAGGAGCAAAGAAGATTTATTGATAATATATTAAAAGATTGTTACGAATCTTTAAAAACGCTTAATTTCGGTGGAGAATACCATTATCATCTTTTAAAAAATGGAAAGAATTATTTAGCAGTAAAATTAACTTATTATATGCTGGATGATAAATATGAATTATGTTTGTTTAATACTGTAAAAGAATTAGAAAACGGTACTTATAAATTCTTGATTACTTTTTATGATATGAATCGTGCTTATTTTAAAGGGTATCAGGGGGTTAATCGAAATATTTTTGTATTGTCTGGAAAAGATGATACAATTAGAAGTGAAGATTTTGAATATATTTATAACGCGCTGAATCGTTTGATGTATATGTTTAAAGATGTAGACGGGGGTTATTTATTTGCGAATCATGATAAATATTTGATTTATGATATAGCTGATGGTCGATATCGGATAAAAAAATAAGGATCATATTTGGAATAAAATAGATCTGCTTATTGTATAGAATAAAGTTTAAGAAAAGTAATAAAAAGTTATATGGATAATGTAATCGTGATATAATATTTTATTGTTGCTATATGATAGATAAAGTAGAAGTAAAAAGGAAGTTTATTGAAATGTTAATAAACTTCCTTTTTGCCTACTATATGCAATAAAATCATTAAAAATAATTTGTTTTTACAGTTTAGTCAAATTGATCGTCTAAGTTATAAGCATCATTAAAAAATTCTTTTCCAACTATTTGTTTTTTATCACGTGC
Source organism: Clostridiales bacterium VE202-01 (assembly GCA_000508865.1). Lineage (GTDB taxonomy): Bacteria > Bacillota_I > Bacilli_A > Erysipelotrichales > Coprobacillaceae > Thomasclavelia. The sequence goes on along the minus strand of BAHP02000107.1, from coordinate 12,954 downwards.
TTCTTCAACTAAATTAGAGATCAAGCTTTTTACATCATGAGCATTTTTGATGTTTTTTAAATGAACTTCTTTACTACTATCAGCTTTAGTATACAAGATAACAGTCCCAGTCCCAAAAATTTTTTGAGCTAATGTTCTTTGTAAACATATATCGGTAATACGATATAAAAGTAATTCATCATAATGAGTGCTGATCAATCCTGTCTGTTGATACAAACGTTCATTTTTAATTTCATATTTTGTAAAACTAAAAGGAAACCACATGAAGTGTTTTCGATCATGCCAAATAATTTTATTATTCATAAAAATTCCTCCAATTAAATTGTTGTCAAAATTATAACAGTAATGATAAATAATTACTAGGATAATGACAATAATCTTATTTTGTATAAAAATAGATGAATTTCTAAAAATAGGTTTGTATATAATGAATAATTATGCTATACTCACCAAAGTAATTAGAAAGGTATTAAACGATGATTGAAAATAAATTTGAACAACTAGGATTAAGTAATGAAGTATTAAAAGCAATAGTAGACATGGGATTTTCTAAACCATCACAAATTCAAGAAAAAGCAATTCCCGTCTTACTCACTGGGGTGGACATAATTGGTCAGGCGCAAACAGGAACAGGTAAGACTTTAGCGTTTGGAAGTGTTCTTTTATCTAAAATAGAACCTGCTAATGATAAATTGCCACAAGCAATAATTCTTTCACCAACTAGAGAATTGGCAATGCAAATTCATGAAGAAATGAATCGAATAGGCAAATATAACGGTAGCAAAATTGCCTGTGTATATGGTGGAAGTGATATTGAAAAACAAATTCGAACAATAAAAAAAGGGATCGATATAATTGTTGGAACGCCTGGAAGAGTAATGGATTTAATGCGCCGTAAAGTTTTAAAACTTGCAAATATAAAATTTGTGGTGCTGGATGAAGCTGATGAAATGTTGAATATGGGATTTGTCGAAGATATAGAGATGATTTTAAAAGAAGTTGATGATAGTCGTCAAACGATTCTATTTTCAGCGACAATGCCAGCAGGAATTAAAAAGATTGCTCAAAATTATATGCACGATGATTTTGAACATGTTGCAGTATTGTCAAAGCAAGCGACAGCGACATCAGTAAAACAATTTTATTATGAAGTAAGACAAAAAGACCGTTTTGAAACATTATGTCGTTTGATCGATGTAGCCAATGTCAAGACTGGAATAATTTTTTGCCGGACTAAACGAAGTGTTGATGAAGTGACCGAACAAATGCAGCAGGCTAATTATAATGTCGAAGCGATGCATGGTGACCTAAGTCAAAATCACCGAATGAATACATTGCGCAAATTTAAAAAAGGCACGATCAATTTTTTGATTGCTACAGATGTGGCGGCTAGAGGGATCGATGTTGAAAATGTTACTCATGTAATTAATTATGAATTACCTCAGGATATTGAGTCATATGTACATCGAATTGGTCGTACTGGTCGTGCTGATAAAGAAGGAATTGCTTATTCAATTATTACCCCAAAAGAAAAAAGTTTTTTAAAGCAGATCGAAAGAGTGACAAAATCAACGATTACTAAAGATGCTATTCCGACTCTTAAAGAGATTTCTGAAGCTAAGATGGGAATGTTGATCAGTGATGTAGAAGATGTGATTCTAGCTGGTAATCATAAGAAATTTAAACAGCTGGTCAATGAAATCGATCCAACTATGTTAGCTGATTTTACAGCGGCTTTATTATATATGAATTATCAAGCTCAATTAGGTTTTGATTATAAACGTGATGTAATTCAAGAAGTAAAAGAGGAGAAAAAAAGACAGAATAATAAAGATCAGACAAGAATCTTTATTACAGCGGGATCAATGGATCGTATTAAAGTCCCTCAAATCATTAATTTCTTTGTTAGTAAAGCCGGAATCAGAAAAGAAGATATTGGGGATATTGATATAAAACGTAAGTTTACATTTGTTGATATTAATAAGAAAGTAGTTAATAAAGTTATTAAAAAATGTAATAAACAAAAGATAAATAATCGTAAAATTGAAATAGAAATTGCAAATAAAAGATAAATATGGATGAAGGAAGGACTGTATTTTTAATAATACAGTCTTTTCTTTATAACAAAATATGATAATTTCAAAGCGCTTCCACTTGAATGAAGGGGGGAAGATGTGTATAATATACACATGGATTAATTCTAAGGAGGATTATATTAAATGAAAAAATATGTTTATATGTTTAGTGAAGGAAACGAAATGATGCGTGACCTTCTTGGTGGTAAAGGTGCTAACCTAGCTGCAATGGTTAATTTAGGTTTACCAGTACCACAAGGATTTACTGTTACTACAGAAGCATGTAATGAATATTATGCTGATGGTAAGATCATCAATGATGAAATGAAAAAACAAATTGATGAATGTTTAGAAAGATTAGAAAAATTAGCTGGAAAAAAATTAGGTGGATTGGATAACCCTCTATTAGTTTCAGTTCGTTCAGGGGCAAAATTCTCAATGCCTGGAATGATGGATACAATTCTTAATTTAGGTTTGAATGATGAGACTGTTGAAGTTGTAGCTAAACAAACTGGTAATCGTCGTTTTGCTTTTGACAGTTATCGTAGATTTATTCAAATGTATTCTGATGTTGTTTGTGAAGTTGACAAAGAATTATTTGAAGCTAAATTAACTGAATTAAAAACAGCAAATGGATATGAAAGTGATTTAGATATTACAGCTGAAGATTTTGAAAATACTATTATTCCTCAATATAAAGAAATTTTCAAAACTGAATTAGGAAGAGATTTCCCACAAGAAGCTAAAGAACAATTAATGGGAGCTATTTTAGCTGTATTTAGATCTTGGAATAATGACCGTGCTATCATCTATCGTAATTTAAACGGTATTCCTCATGATTTAGGAACTGCTGTAAACGTACAACAAATGGTATTTGGTAACATGGGAAATGATTCAGGTACTGGGGTATTATTTACTCGTAATGCTGCTAATGGTGATAATCACATTTATGGTGAATACTTAATCAACGCTCAAGGTGAAGACGTTGTTGCTGGTATTCGTACACCACAAAAAATCGCTAAATTAGAAGAAGATATGCCTGAAATCTATAAAGAATTAGTTACTATCGTTAAAGGATTAGAAAAACATTACAAAGATATGCAAGACTGTGAATTTACTGTTGAAAATGGTAAATTATTCATCTTACAAACACGTAATGGTAAACGTACAGGTAAAGCTGCTTTGAAAATTGCAGTAGACTTAGTACATGAAGGTTTAATCAATAAATATGAAGCAATGACTCGTGTTGAGCCTGATCAAATTTCACAGTTATTGCATCCAAACTTTACTGCTGAAGCTTTAAAATCTGCAGATCCAGTTGTTGAAGGATTACCTGCTTCACCAGGGGCTGGTGCTGGTAAAGTATATTTAACAGCTGAAAAAGTTCATGAAAAAGCTGTTACTGGTGAAAAAGTTATCTTAGTAAGACATGAAACTTCTCCTGAAGATATTCAAGGAATGGTTGACTGTGAAGGTATCTTAACTTCTACAGGTGGTATGACTAGCCATGCAGCTGTAGTTGCTCGTGGTATGGGTAAATGCTGTATCGTTGGTGCTAAAGCATTAACAATTGATTACGATGCTGGAACATTTACTATTGATGGTAATACTTATCCTGAAGGAACTGAATTATCATTAGATGGTTCTACTGGTAAAGTTTATTTAGGAGTATTAGATTCTGAAGAATCAGAATTAACAGGAGATTTCGCTGAATTAATGTCATGGGCTGATGAAATCAAAAAATTACAAGTTCGTGCTAATGCTGATAGTCCTCGTGATGCTGCTGTAGCAATCAAATTTGGAGCTGAAGGTATTGGTTTATGTCGTACAGAACATATGTTCTTCGAAGGAGATCGTATCGAATATGTAAGACAAATGATCTTATCTGATACAGTGGAAGAAAGAGTTAAAGCATTAGATGAATTATATAAATTCCAAGTTGAAGACTTTAGAGGAATCTATCGTGCAATGGTAGGATTACCAGTAACAGTTCGTTTATTAGATCCACCTCTTCATGAATTCTTACCACACACTGATGAAGAATATCAAGCAGTTGCTGATAAATTAGGTAAGACTTTAGAAGAAGTAAAAACTAAAGGAGCTACTTTAAAAGAAACTAACCCAATGTTAGGACATCGTGGTTCTCGTTTGGCAGTTACTTATCCAGAAATCTATAATATGCAAGTTAAAGCTATTATTGATGCTGCTATTGATGTTGAAAGAGAATTAGGATGCACTATCGTACCAGAAATCATGTTACCATTAATTGGTAGTGAAGCTGAAATCGTTTATGTAAAAAATAATGTTACAAAAGCAATCGAAGCTGCAATCATGGCTAAAAATGCTAAAATTGAATATAAGATCGGTACAATGATTGAAATTCCAAGAGCTGCTTTAACAGCTGATGAAATTGCTAAACATGCAGAATTCTTCTCATTTGGTACAAACGATTTAACTCAAATGACATTTGGATTCTCTCGTGATGATATTGGAAGTTTCTTACCTGAATATATCGATCGTAAAGTAATTCAAGTTGATCCATTCGTATCTTTAGATCAAAGTGGTGTTGGACAATTAGTTGAAATGGCTGCTACTAAAGGTCGTAGTGTTCGCCCTGATATCAAATTAGGTATTTGTGGGGAACATGGTGGAGATCCAGAATCTATTAAATTCTGCCATAAGACAGGATTAACATATGTTTCTTGTTCACCATATCGTGTATTGATTGCGCGTCTTGCTGCTGCTCAAGCTGCTGCTGAAGAAATTATTTTGGAACATACTACTGATAAAGTATTAGTAGCTGATAAATAATAACGAAGACGTCTCTTTAATGCAAAGAGACGTTTTTTCTTTTTATACTACAACAAATTTGCTATAATGATAACGGTGATAAAATGAAAAATATAGTAATTATAGCTACAGGTGGCACGATTGCTGGTAGTGGAAAGATAGGTAAAGCGACAGACTATCAAGCAGGAAAGATAGATATCAAAGAAATTATTGATTCAATTCCGATGATCAATGAAGTTGCAAATTTAAGGGCAATCCAGCTTTTTAATGTCGATAGTAATGAAATGGATGAGAAACATTGGCTTTGTCTAACAAAAAAAATCAATGAACTAGCAAATTATGATGATGTTGATGGTATTGTAGTTACACATGGTACAGACACGTTAGATGAAACTGCGTATTTTTTAAATTTAACAGTTCATACATATAAACCTGTTGTTTTAACTGGAGCAATGCGTCCGGCTAGTGCTACTAGTGCTGACGGACCGATGAATTTATATCAGGCGGTTTGTTTGGCTTCAAGTGATGAAGCTTTAGGACATGGCGTGATGGCACTATTTTCAAGTACGATTTATTCGGGACGAGATATTCAAAAAGTGAGTAATTTTAAAATCGATGCTTTTGATCAAAAGGATTTTGGCTGTTTAGGATATATGTATGATGATAAAGTGTTGATGTTTTCGAGAACCTTTAAAAAACATACTTTACAATCAGTTTTTAGTAAGGATTTACCAGAAGAATTACCTGCGGTAGGAATTGTTTATTATTATGCTGGGGCTAAAGTTGATCTTTTAAAAACAATGGCAGATGAACACCAGGGTATTGTAATTATTGGCAGTGGTAGTGGTAATTATAGTCAGGTATGGTTGCAGGAAATTGAGCGCTTGACTAATCAGGGAATAGTGTTTGTTCGAGCTTCACGAGTAAATCAAGGTATTGTCTATAAAAGCGATGTTTTTGATCCTAATAATGTTTGTATTCCTTCAAATACACTTTCGGGTCAAAAGGCAAGAGTGTTATTAATGTTGGCTTTAAGTAAAACAAGAAACATTAATGAAATTAGACGAATCTTTGATGAGTACTAGGAGATGATGCTGTTATGGAACGAATTAAATTGAATTTTGATAGTATTGCAATGATGCTGTTTTGTGCTCATTTAAAAGCGTATAAAGAAATTCCTTTAAGTACTGATGAATGGTTGAAAGTTGAAAAGATTATTAAAAAGAAAGATTTAAAGGGGCCGGCAAGCTTACTTTCAATGTCGCAACAAGATTTAGAAGATATTTTAGAAATTGATGAATTTATTGCTGATAAGATGGTCAAACGTTTGGCAACAGTTAATGTTTTTTTAAGTGTTTTAAATAATTTAGAAAGTAACGGAATTAATGTTACAACTAAATATGAAGATAATTTTCCGGCTAGATTAGTTAAGCAGCTAAAAAAGAGATCACCATTATATTTATTTTATTGTGGCGATATTAATATTACTAAAGATGGTATTTCATTAATGGGTTTAACTAAAGTAACCAAAAAAGATCGAACGTACACGAAACGTTTGATTGATAAAGTAAGCGAAAATGATTTAGTGTATATTTCGAATGATAGTAAAGGAATCGATGAAGTTGCATTTCATTATGCTTTACAACAGGGGTGCAAATGTGTTAGTTTTGTTTGTGAAAGATTGACAGCAAAACAAAATGAATATAAAAAATATCTAAAAACGGGACAATTGGTGATGTTGAGTGCTGAAGATCCCAATAGTTATTTTAATATCACTAGTGCTATTGATCGCAATAGCTATGTTTGTGCCCTTTCTAAATATCAAATTGTTATTTCGAGCAGTATAAATAATGGGGCAACCTGGTTTACGGCTTTGCAGAATCTTCATAACAATTGGACTATTCCTTTAGCAATTGAAGGATCATATTTAGGAAACGATCGTTTGTTAGATATGGGGGTTACACCAATTTATATTAAAGATATTTTAGCGGATCTTTCATTTGATATGATATATGAGAAGAATAAAAGAATCTTAGAAGATACAGAGGTAAATATTGATCAAATGTCAATATTTGAATTTATAGGAGAATAGTATGAAATTTGATTATAAGAAGTATCCTGTCACAGTTATCGTAGTCAGTATATGTGTTTTAGTTTATGGTTATACGACATTCAAGTATAGCTTGGATATGAATGCTCAGCAGGGGATCGAATGCGGTGGATTTAATCCGATTTTAGTAGTTTATTTTAAACAATATTATCGTTTGATAACAGCTAACTTTATCCATTTTGGTTTAATGCATATTTTTTGTAATTGTTATTCATTGATTAATTTAGGTTCTGTAATGGAGTATTTGTTAGGACAAAAGCGTTATGGAATTGTGTTAGGAGTATCGGCGTTATCAACGACTTTATTACCATGTCTGTATTTTATCGCTACAGGTAATGGTGCTAATAGTGTGATGGGAGGAATTTCAGGAGCGATATTTGGATTGATGGGTGCTCTATTAGCATTAGCGATAAAATTCAAAAATATCTATGCTTATTTATTTAAACAAATTTCTTCAAGTGTATTATTAATGTTATTGATTTCATTTTTGATTCCATCAATTTCATTAGCTGGACATATTTCAGGAATGATTGGCGGGTTTATCGTAATGCTGCTGATTATTCGGTTTATGCCTTTAAATATTTGGAAAAAGCAAACAACGACATATAATAACATTGTTAATTAGAGTAAAATATATTTATAGATGAAAAGGAGAAAAAGATGAAACAGAGAGTTAGAAAAGCGATTATTCCAGCAGCTGGATTAGGAACAAGATTTTTGCCAGCAACTAAAGCATTAGCTAAAGAAATGTTACCAATTGTTGATACACCAACAATTCAATATATTATTCAAGAAGCGGTCGATAGTGGGATAGAAGAAATCTTAATTATCACTAATTCTAATAAACATGCAATGGAGAATCATTTTGATAAATCTTATGAATTAGAAGCCCGTTTAATGGAGGCTGGAAAAGTTGAGCAGGTTAAAATGATTCAGGATATTGCAAGTATGGCAAATATTTATTATATTCGTCAAAAAGAACCAAAAGGATTAGGACATGCGGTATTATGTGCTAAATCATTTATTGGTGATGAACCATTTGCGGTATTATTAGGTGATGATATTGTAGTAAATGAAAATGGTAAACCGGCTTTGAAACAATTGATCGATGCTTATATGAGCAAAGAGGCTTCAGTTGTGGGAGTGCAGACAGTTAATCATAATGAGGTAAATAAATATGGAATCGTCAGTCCTTCTAAATCACATCCGGTTGAGAGTGCAGGAAGACTGGTAAAATTAAATGATATGGTTGAAAAACCTGCAGTAGATAAGGCGCCTAGTGATATGGCGGTATTAGGACGTTATGTTTTAACTCCTAAAGTTTTTGAGTTGTTAGAAACTCAGGAAAAAGGTGCTGGTGGTGAAATCCAATTAACCGATGCAATAAAACGTTTGATGGATATTCAAGCTGTTTATGCGTATGATTTTGAAGGAATTCGATATGATGTTGGTGATAAATTTGGTTTTATCAAAGCGACGATTGATTTTGCGTTAAATCGTGATGATTTAAAAGATAAGGTTCAAGAATATATTGAAACAATTGTAAAAGGTAAATAATGATGAAAATTAGGGATAAATACAACGATTATAAGGAAAGAAAAGAAGCTCAGGCGTTTTTTAATCAGCATAATGATGAAAAAGTTTATGGTAAAGATTATTTGATAGCTGTAGTTGTGGGATTGATCGTTACAGCTGTTTTGGGAATAATCATGGAATGGATAATAGCTAAAATAGGTATTAATTTCTCATATTTTTCAATTATCGTTGGAATATTGCAGGCTCGAGCAATTAGAAGAGTTTTGAATAAAAGTGGGGAAAAACTAGCTATTATGTCTGTTGTAACTTTTGTTTTAGGAATTATTTTTGCTCAAACTATTTATATGTGCATTGTACTGCCATATTTTAATATACAGATATTAGTAAATATGTTTATGTTTTGTGTGAAGTATATGTTTATAGGAGATTTTTTGAATACTGTTATATATTTATTTGGAGCAGTGGCTTCATATATGGCTTTAAAAGATTAAGACAATTGAATACTTTTTAATTGAATGGCGGTTTTGGCAATTTATAACTAGCAAATAAATAATTGCCGTAGTATAATGTATTTATGCAAAAGGAGGATTTAAAAAAATGGCTAAAAAGTTTTTATCAATGGATGGTAATACTGCTGCTGCGCATGTGGCTTATGCGTTTACAGAAGTAGCAAGTATCTATCCTATTACACCTTCATCTCCGATGGCTGAAAATGCAGAAGCGTGGGCTGCTCAAGGAAAGAAAAATATCTTTGGCTCACCAGTTAATGTAATCGAAATGCAATCAGAAGCAGGAGCTGCAGGTGCTGTTCATGGGGCTTTACAAGGTGGGGCATTAGCAACGACTTTTACAGCGTCACAGGGACTATTGTTGATGATTCCTAATTTATATAAGATTGCAGGTGAATTGTTACCTGGAGTATTCCATGTATCTGCTCGTGCACTTGCAACTAGATCATTAAATATTTTTGGTGATCATCAAGATATTTATGCTTGTCGTCAAGTTGGGATGCCAATGATTTGTTCACATTCTGTTCAAGAAGTTATGGATCTAGGAGGAATCGCTCATTTAACTGCGATCAAAGGATCTGTTCCTGTAATGCACTTCTTTGATGGTTTTAGAACATCACACGAGATTCAAAAAGTTGAAGTTATGGATTATGATGTACTTGCAGGTTTGTTAGATCGTGAAGCGCTTGCAAGATATAAAAAGAGTGCTTTAAATCCACATATTAACCCTATTGAACGTGGTGGGGCAGAAAATGATGATATTTATTTCCAAGGACGTGAAGCACAAAATAAACATTATGAAGCAGTAGTTGAAATTGCTGCTGATTATATGAAAAAGATTTCTGAAATTACGGGAAGAGAATATGCACCGTTTACATATTATGGTGCTCCTGATGCAACAAGAGTAATTATTGCAATGGGTTCAGTGACTGAAACAATTAAAGAAACAATTGATGAAATGAGTCGAAACGGTGATCGTGTAGGATTAATTAAAGTGCACTTATATCGACCATTCTCTGCAAAATATTTATTGAATGTTTTACCAGATACAGTAGCGAAAGTTGCTGTGTTAGATCGTACTAAAGAAATGGGAGCTACAGGTGAGCCACTATATTTAGATGTATGTAGTGTTTTGAAAGATGTAGACCATGTTAAAACAATTGTTGGTGGACGTTATGGAATGGGTTCTAAAGATACTACACCACGACAAATTAAAGCAGTTTATGATCATTTATTGCAAGATGATCCATTTACATCATTTACAATTGGTATTAATGATGATGTGACAAATTTATCGTTGAAAGAAGATCCTGATTTTAATGTTAAAGCTGATTATACAGCATGTTTATTCTATGGTTTAGGATCAGATGGGACAGTTTCAGCGAATAAATCAGCAATTAAAATCATCGGAGATCATACTGATTTATATTCTCAAGCATATTTTGCTTATGATAGTAAAAAGGCAGGTGGAGCGACTCGCTCTAATTTAAGATTTGGACATAGTCCAATTAGAGCTACATATTATGTTAATAATGCTGATTTTATTTCTTGTTCTCTAGACAACTATTGTTTAAAATATGACATGTTAAAGAATCTAAAAAAAGGTGGAACTTTCTTATTGAATACTGAATTTAATGAAAGTGAGATCGTAGATTATTTACCAAACAAATTGAAAAAACAATTGGCAGATCTAGAAGCTAAATTCTATATTATCAATGCTAATAAGATTGCTCATGAAATTGGTATGGGAAGAAGAACTAATACGATTCTTCAATCTGCATTCTTTGCATTAAATCCACAAATCTTACCAATTGATGAAGCTATTACATATATGAAAGAAATGGCTAAAAAGACATATGGTAAAAAAGGTGATGCCATTGTAGAACTAAATTATAAAGCTATTGATGCTGGTAAAGATGCTATTGTTGAAGTTAAGGTTGATCCAAGCTGGAAAGATTTGACAGTAACTAGTCGCCGTGAAAGAACTGGTGATGAACATTTTGATAATTTTGTATCTATAATTAATAAATTAGATGGATATGATTTACCAGTTTCTGCATTTATGGATAAATTAGATGGTTCAATGAAATCTGGAGTTGCTATTAAAGAAAAACGAGCTATCGCTACTGAAGTGCCTCGTTGGAAAAAAGAAAACTGTATTCAATGTAATAACTGTGTAATGGTTTGTCCACATGCAACAATCAGAGCATTCTTGATTGATGATGAAGAAATGGCAGACTTACCAGAAAATATCAGTGATGATGTTTTAAAACCAATGGGTAAAAATGTTGATGGATTAGTATATCGAATTCAAGTTTCACCTGATAACTGTGTTGGTTGTGGATTGTGCGTAACTGAATGTCCTGGTAAAAAAGGCGAAAAAGCTCTTGAAATGGTACCGGTGAAAGAAGAATTAAAACATGCTAAATTAGCAGATCATATGTATGAACATGTTGCTTATAAAGCTGATAAATATCCTTTAACTACAGTAAAAGGTGTTGGTTTTATGAGACCATACTTTGAAGTTTCAGGTGCATGTGGTGGCTGTGGAGAAACACCATATTATCGCTTAGCATCACAATTATTTGGTAAGGATATGATGATTGCTAATGCTACGGGATGTAGTTCTATCTATACTGGTTCTACTCCTTCAACACCATGTAATATTGATAAAAATGGACAAGGTCCAGCATGGGCTAACTCATTATTTGAAGATAATGCTGAATATGGTTTTGGAATGAAGCTTGCTGAAAATTATAAAACAAATCATTTATTAAGTGTTATTGATGCTAATAAAGCGGATTGTGAACCTGAATTACAAACATTATTAGATGAATATGTTGCAAATAAGGGTAATCGTGAACAAGAAAGAGCAATCGTTGATAAAATGTTACCATTGATCGTTGCTTCTAAAAATGAAGGTATTAAAGAATTATTAAGTCAAGAAGGTGACTTAGTAAGTAAATCACAATGGATCATCGGTGGTGATGGTTGGGCATATGATATTGGTTATGGCGGTGTAGACCATGTTCTAGCTAGTGATCAAAACGTTAATATTTTAGTATTAGATACTGAAGTGTATTCAAATACTGGTGGACAATCATCTAAATCATCACAAGCTGGTTCAATTGCTAAATTTACAGCTGGTGGTAAAACAGTAGCTAAAAAAGATTTAGCACAAATTGCTATGGCATATGGTCATGTATATGTTGCTCAAGTTGCAATGGGAGCCAACCCAATGCAAACTATCAAAGCATTTAAAGAGGCTGAATCATATAATGGTCCATCATTAATTATTGCTTATTCACCATGTATGGAACATGGAATCAAAGGTGGTCTAGCTAATCATCAAAGACAGCAAAAAGATGCTGTGGCTTGTGGATATTTCAACTTGTTAAGATATGATCCACGTTTAGAAGATGCTGGAAAGAATCCGTTACAAATAGATTCTAAAGAACCTGACTTTGATAAATTTAAAGATTTCCTATTATCTGAAAATCGATTTGCACAATTATCAAAAGTTAATCCAGTTCATGCTGAAGAATTAATGGACAAATGTTTAGCTGATGCTAAAAAGCGTCGGATGCGTTTAAATAGAATGGTTTAAAAAATAAATTAAAGAGACTGAAAGAAAATGTTGTTTATCTAAACAAGATTTGACAGCAGTCTCTTTTTTTGTAGAGTTTAGTATAATTTACATAAGTAGTAGATTTTAGATTACAAAGTGAATGAAAAGATATATTATTAAAAATACAGATGTTTTATCGTTATGTTAATAATCATCTAAAAAATAGGGAATTTGAAGTAAAATGAGCTTTATTTTAGCTTAGATTTTATTATAAAAGATATTTTTTAACAAATTTGTAAAAAAAAGAATAAAATTCTTTACATTCATCAATAATAGTGATAGAATGTTAATGCACTTGAGAAAAGT
>BAHP02000108.1 GCA_000508865.1 Clostridiales bacterium VE202-01 | reverse complement strand
TAATCCAGTAAAAGCCGGTGATACAACAGCAAGTGTAGCTACTGGAGATAATGGTTTGATTGGTATTTATGCAAGTTTATCAGTTTTAGCAGTTGCGGGATTAAGTTTATTAAGAAAAAAGAATTATTAGAAAATTGTATAGATTTTAACTCGATGAGAGATGATTAAAAAAAGAGATTTCATTGTTTAGTAGGTTCTTACTCGATAATGGGTAATTAAAAAGATAAGCTTTTAAAAATGACGGTATTTATTAGTCTTTTAAGAAATGGCATTTTAATGTTTACCCTAAAGTAAGAAAGAACTGTTTAGTAAGAAATCTCTTTTTTACACTTATTTTAATAATTTAAGTAATTTTTATAAACTATTTAATCTTTTGTTTAAAAATCAAATAATTGAATAAATTTTTGCCATAAAGATTTAGATTTAGTTTGCTTTTTTTTCTTTAACTTTTATTTCTTTTTTTTCAATAGCTGCAATTTTGATAACAAATTGAACATTATTGACATTTGTATTTTTTTCAGAAACAAAAGATGTGTTTTTTGTTTTTTCTCCTCGTATAGAAGAAAGTATCTCATTAATTTTATTTTCTATTTCGATGTCCATTTTTGAAGTCTTAGAGCTTAGTTCATTTGTACCATTATTTAATTCTTTTATTCCCTCACAATAAGCTGTAATACCTGCATATAATTTGGATGAACCAGAAACAAGACTATTTGAACCATTTAGTAATTCTTTACTACCAGAAGCTAAAGAAGAAACGCCTTTTATCATTTGATTATATCCAAAAACAATAGTAGCTACTCCATTAGTATAATTATTTATTCCTTTATCAAATTCTTTATAATTGACAACAAGCTGATTAATTCCCGATGCTAATTCTGACATTTTTGTAAGCATATTACTAAGAGTATTTATAAATTCAGATATTGCAGTATCAAATTTATTATATTCATTTTCTAGTGAAGTTACACCGGTATATAAGTCATCGATATCTTTGGAAAAAGTGTCTAAATAATTTTTTGTACCATTTATTGCTGTAGTATTTGCAGTTAATAATTGAATCATATTTTCTAAATTTGTGACTTGTTCTTTTAATTGGGCTATTTGATTTTCAAACCCACTTTGATTTTCTAAAGTGGCAATCGTTTGTTTTAATGATTCTATTTGATTTGTACAATCTGTGATTGTCTGCTGATTATCGTTTTTTAACGAATCGATATCTAATCCATTTTGTGACATCATTGTTTTATATTGGGAATATCCCAAATTATTTTTTAGAGCTGCTATGCCATCAGATAGGTTGTTAATACCATTTTTTATCTTACTAGAAGCTGAAGTTAGTTCTTGAAGTTGATCCGTTGAAAAGGAAATAATATTTAAACTTGTTTGGATAGTTTCAAGTGTGTCTTTTATTTGCAAAGAACTTTTTGTTAAAGTTGATGATTGATTGTTTAAAGCATCAAGCCCGACTTGTATAGATTTCATGCTGTCTTGAAGTACTGTGATTCCACAATCTAATTCACTTGCACCATTTTGTAAAGAAGAAACTCCGTTATTCAAAGAATCACTACTAGTTTTTAAATTTTTTGTACCATCATAAAGTTGAGTTGTACCATTATTTAATGTTTCTGTAGCTTTCATTAATTCTTCAACTTTTTCCATTAATTCATTATTATCGATCTCAATATTTAAGTTTAGCTTTATACCATTTATTGATACAGGTTCCATTTCAAAGTTTTTAACATCGGTATAAATAGATGTTTCTAACCCTTTTTGGGGAAGAATTGTATATAATAACTGTTTATCAGCACCAACATTAGCCATTGTTGCTCCATTGGCTTTTATATTGTTGCAAAGATTAGTATCTAGTAAAAATGTTGCTTGTAAAGCATAATCATTAAAATATGAATCATTACATTTTTCATTTTTGGTAATTGAAATTCTTATTTCTAAAGCACCACTTTTACCAGCAATTTCTTTAGCAGTATATTCTTTGTTATCTAGAAAATATTTAATGGATATGTTCCATGGGATTTCTTTATTTTTTAATGTACCTTGATAGTATACTTTTTTAGCTGAAGATGAAAAAGTAATTTTATTTCCTTTTTGATTAATTTTATCTGTAGTATTTAATATTTTAACTGATGAATAATCACCATAATCACTAATATTACCACCATCAAAAATATTAACAACGTTAATATTTTTTACTGTCCCATCAGCGTTACTCATAATATATACTATTTCTTCTTTGGCAGAATCATTTTCAGCAGCCAATATCGGAATTGTAGTATTTGTTGTCATTAAAATTGCAAGAACTATAACAATAACTTTTTTATATATTTTCATTTTGTAATACCTCCTTATGTTTTTTTATAACTAATCCATCAAAAATATATAGTAAAGCTGGCAGAACAAAAAGCACTATGATAAGAGAACAAACTGTTCCTTTTCCAAGAAGGAATCCTAATTGTGAAAGTAGTCCATGAGTGGAAATGTTTCCCAATAAAAATCCCACGATTGTCAAAACTCCGCCAGAAGTTAAAATAGAAACGGTAACAGAAGAAATTGTACTAATTATTGCTTGCTTTTTATTGTTAGTAATTCGTTTTTCTTTATATCTATCTGAAAATAGTATTGCATAATCTACTGTTGCACCTAGTTGAATAGAATTGATGATTAAGTAAGCAATATAGAAAATCGTACTATTTGTAAAATAAGGAATAGATAAATTTATCCAAATTGCTGTTTCAATAGCTAACACTAAAATAATTGGTAAAATAATAGATTTTGTTGTCAATAAAAGTACTAAAAATACAGCTCCAATAGCTAATAGATTTACTTTTTTCATATCAGAAGTAACTGTATCCATTAAATCATAGGTAGAAACCCCTTCACCTGCAAGATACCAGTCTTTTTTATAATATTTTTCAGTAATATCACGAATATTTTTAACTAATTTAAAAGTCTTTTCACCTTCATAATCTGTTTCAACAGATATTATCATTCGAGTATAATTGTCTGAGTTTAATTTTGAAATTGTTTCTGAATCAAGATATGATTCTGGTATTTCAACACCGACAGTATCAACATAAGACATGATATTTGTTACTTGAGGCAAATTTTTTAATTCATTGGATAAATCTTTTTGTGTTGCAGTACTCTCTTTAGGAATCAATAAGACATATGTGTCATTTTCGCCAAATATAGAATCTATTTTTTTGATGTTTGAACCTAATTTAGTGTCTGGACCAAAGATGTGTGATGAACCATAATAAAAATCATTTGCATTAGAAGCTAGATAGCAGGGAATGATTAAAATAACAAAGGCACATAATAATGGAAACATTGTCCGAAAAACAATTTTTCCAAAACCGTTAAAAGATGGCATAAAAGAACGATGTGTTGTTTTATCGATCCATTTATATGTATAAAGAATAAATACTGGCATAAATGTAAATACTGTAATTAAACTTATCAAAACGCCTTTAGCTAATGCTAAGCCTAGATCTGGACCTATTTGAAATCTCATTAAACAAAGTGCTAAAAATCCAATTACTGTTGTTAGACCACTAGAAAGAATAGATGTTGTTGACATACAGAGGGCATTTACCATGGCATTTTTTACATTTTTTTCTTTTTTACGACATTCTTCAAAACGATGAATCAAAAATACGGAGTAGTCTAAGGAAACTGCTAATTGCAGGATACTTCCGGCAGCATTTGTAACAAATGAAATTTCGCCAAAGATAAGATTACTTCCAGCATTAATGATAACAGCAACACCTAATCCCAATAATACAATAAATGGTTCAGCCCAGGAAGTTGTTGTTAAAATGAGAATCAACAAAACAAGAATAATAGCAATGATAACAATTTTTCCAATTTCGCTAACAGTACTTGTTGTCGCTGCTACAGTTGAAACAGCACTTCCCATCATAGAATTTTTATCGCCAATGATTTCTTGGATGTCTTCAACTGCTTGAATATTTTTATCTTCTTCAATAGTGATAGAAAGTAAGGCATTATTATCTTTATAATAAGTTTCAATAGTCTTTGAATCTATTGTTTCTAATGGCTCTGTAATATCAATGACATCATCAAGCCATGTTACATTACTAACACCATCTACTGATTTAATGATGTTTTTATAATTTAAGGCTTCTGGAATCGAAACATTTTCCAACATGACACGAGCATTAGGAATTCCGCCATCATATTCTTTTTTCATAATGTCAATTGCAGTAGTGGAAGAACTATCTGGAGGAAGATAATCATTCATATCATAGTTTACGGTAATAAATTGTCGTGAAATTAAGCAAATAATAAACAGAATTGAAAATATTATTAAAATTATTTTAGGATGATTAATAATTTGGTTATAAATTTTTTTCATTATGTCTATCCTCATTTCGTTATTGATATGTTTCATAAAAAAATATTTTTATATGCAAATAGTCTTTTTTATGTATATTAAATATATTAAAATAAAATCCTAGAAACAATGGACAATTATCTTGTTAGTGGGTAAATAGGGACAAATCATATTGATTTGATGGGTAAATTATAATTGAAAATATAGGAGGTTGATTTCTAATGACGCACGATGAAATATCATTACAAACCAAACAAAAACTAGCGACATCATTAAAAAAGTTTATGACGTTAAAAAGTCTAAACAAAATAACAGTTACAGATATTATTAAAGATTGTAATGTTAATAGAAAAACATTTTATTATCACTTTGAAGATATTTATGATTTATTAAAATGGATTTTAGAGCAGGAAGCTGTTGAAGTAGTTAAAAAGTTTGATTTAATGATTGATTATAAAGAGGCAATTATTTTTGTGATGAACTATATTGAAAGTAATGCACATATTTTAGCTTGTGCATACGATTCTTTAGGTAGAGAAGAAATGCGCCGATTTTTATATCATGATTTTACTAGTATTATTGAAACACTCATCGATAATGTAGAAAAAGAATTAGGTCTTTGTGTAAAAAAAGAGTTTAAATATTTTGTATGCAATCTTTATACAGAGTCGTTAGCTGGAAATTTAATAGAATGGTTTAAAAATCCACAAAATCAATGTAAAGAACAAGTCGTAGAATATTTATCGATTATTTTTCGTTCATCTTTACCAGAAATCTTGAAAAATGCCCCTAAATATTAGTTATATAATTATATTTGTAGTTTGTTGACAAAGTTGGATTTTGTACTTTGTCAATTTTTTTGCTTTAATAATTGTGTTTCATTTTTATAAGATTTGGATATAGTAATAAAATAATTTTATAAAAATTTTTTACTGCCAAAATCACTATTTTTAGTTAAAAATCAAACTATTAACATTAAAAATTTACGATTAAAGATTGTTTTATATGTTGTATAAAGAATTAGTATCCTATTTTATGATAAAAACATAAATTGAAAAAAAAGTTAATAGTGGTATAATGTTTAATAGCGATATTATGTTAAATTATGCTGATTTATAGAGGATAAATTGTTGAGGGAGGATCGTAATATGAAAATGAGAAGAAAGATTATGGCGTTATTATTAGTGTTAGTTATGATTGTGGTTGTTTTACCACTGCCAGTTTTAAATGTAAAAGGGGCTGACAATATAATTAATCTTAATGAGTTAGCACCATTTAAAGGAAGAACAAAGCAGGAAGTAGCTGCAAAATACCAAAATGTTAAAATTAATGAATACTATGATTATGGGACTAATGAGGATTATTATAAAGAAAAACCATCGTTAGTGGCACCATATGCTGGTGGTGAATTAAAAGAAGAAGTCCATCAGGCAATGAGTGATATGGTAAATTATTATCGCTGGTTAGCTGGTGTTGATAAATATGAACAAAGATCTGTTCATAGTGAAAGGTTACAAGCCGGAGCGGTAATTCAAAATTTATATTTAAAAGCTGAAGGAAAGTTAACGCATAATTTAGCTACTGATTGGTCAAAACCTGATAATATGGATCAATATTTTTGGAATATAGGTGCATATGCTAATCATAATATTATAGCTTATAATTATACTCCTCAAGGAGCTATTGAGGGCTGGTTTAATGAAGGATATAATATTGAAAATAAATCTTTTGATACTATTGGACACCGTAAAGCCCTTTTATCATATACAACTACAGGTGCTGATTTTGGGTATGCTGGTGATATTGCATATGGATTAATAAAATCTCAAGGAACTACTGATTTACCTTGTGTTGCCTATCCCGCACCAGGTGCTTATCCAAGTAATAATATTGAACCTAATGTTACAGCATGGTCAGTAGAATTAAATCTTGATAAATTAAGTTATAATTCTTTGAGCGATGTAACTATTCGGGTTACCAATTTAACGACTAATGAATCATATGATTGTACAAAAGCAAATAACAAATTAATTGAATCAGACAATCAAAAAGGGCAATTAGTGTTTGTTCAGCCGACAGTTTCTACAAAAACATATGAAGATCCTTATAAAGTAGAAATTTTAGGATTGAAAGATGAGAGTGGAAATACGAGTGTAGTTGAATATCAAATTGATTTCTTCGATGTAAATACTTTAGTTCCTTCTACTGTTGATCATGTTAGTACAGATTGTTTAAATGTATACATGGGAGTAACTGCAAATAACCCTTCCTTTACAACAATAGAATCAATTTTACCAAAACAAGTAACTATAACTACTGATACTAATCGAACAGAAGTAATTAGTGTTGAATGGCAATATAATGAAGAGACAAATGAGTTTATGGTTAAACCAGAATCTTATATGTTCCCAGATTTAATAAACGATAATAATCATGTCTTAGAAAATTTTGCAATAAAATATGAGACCCAAAATACTGTAGATAATAGTCGTACCCTTAATTATACTGTAAATGAAAATGGAACTGTTAGCATTGAGGTAATTCCATATTGGTCAAATGCTGATATATTTTACTGGTATAAAATTTCAGATAATGGATCAGTATCATTGCTTGATCAAACATCAAAAGTGTTAACTATTGAAAATGTAAGTATGGATGATGCGGGGCAATATTTTGCAGTATATAAATATAGTTATGGCTCAGATGTGTATGTAACTCCTATTAAAACATTAAATGTAATATCATCAAAAACACTTACAAGTATAGAAATAACACCGCCTGCAAAAACTCAATATTTTGTAGGAGAAGATCTGGTTTTAGATGGCTTGAATGTAAAAGCAATCTATAGCGATAATAGTAGTGAAGTGGTCGACAATTCGCAAGTTCAAATTAGCGGTTTTGATACAACCATTCCTGGTAAAAAGACAATCACGGTTACTTATCAAAATAAAACAGCAACATTTGAAATTGATGTAATTGAAAAAGAAGTAACTAGTATTAAAGTTACACCACCTGCAAAAGTGCAATATCTTGAAGGTCAGGAATTAGATTTAACAGGTGGAAAGATAACAGTTTTCTATAGTGATGGCAGCAGTGAAATAATAGATTTAACAAATGAAGGAATTGAAATTACTGGTTATGATAAAAATAAAATTGGTAGCCAGCAAGTTACAGTTATATATAAAAATGCGTCAGCTACTTTTACAGTTAATGTAAAAGCTAAAGAAATTACAGATATCAGCATGAGCAGTTTACCGGATAAAGTGCAATATGTTAAGGGGCAAGATCTAGAATTAGCTGGTGGAAAAATATTAGTAAGATATAATAATGGAACGAGTGAAGAGATAGATTTGCTTGATTCTCGAATTACAGTAACTGGTTATCAAAAAAATAAAATTGGTAATCAGAATTTAACAGTGCGTTATGGCGGAAAGACAACGTCAATGACGATTGAAGTAGTTGAAAAAGTTGTTACAAGTATTTTTGCAACAGCACCAACTAAAGTTCAATATATCGAGGGTCAAGAAATAGATTTAACAGGTGCAACGATAACTGCAACCTATAACGATGGAAGTATTCAAGAGGGAATAGCTGTTACTAAAGATATGATAAGTGGTTATGATAGTGCGATTTTTGGTAATCAAACGATAACAGTAACTTATCAAAATCAAATTTCAGTATTTAATGTAAATGTAAAAGCTAAATCGGTAGTTGGAATTGAAATGCTTAATAATCCAGCTAAATTAGAATATATTGAAGGACAAGAGTTAGATTTAACAGATGGAAAAATAAAAGTAATTTATGATAATGGTTCATATGATGAAGTAACAATTAAATTATCGATGATAAGCGGCTATGAAAATAATAAATTAGGAAACCAAAATATTAGTGTTTCTTATGGTGAGTTTACTACTCAATTTACAGTTAATGTAATTGAAAAAGTTGTTACAAAATTAGAATTGATTTCTTTACCTAATAAATTGAGTTATGTAATAGGTCAAGAGTTGAATGTCGAAGGAGCAATGTTGCAGGCAGAATATAATGATGGTGAAGTTAAAGATAATATTGTTGTAACTAATGATATGTGCAGTGGCTTTGATAGTTCAAGTTTAGGAACTAAAACAGTTAATGTTAAGTATGAAGAAGGGTCAATTGCATTTAATGTTAATGTTGAAGAAAAGAAACTGGTAGATTTGAAAATAACAGCACCAAATAAAACTACTTATATTGAAGGACAGGAAATTGATTTATCAGGATTAAAAGTACAAGCAGTTTATAATGATGATAGTGAAGTTTTACTTGATTTGAATGATGTTGTGATTACAGGATATGATGCTAATAAAATTGGTAAACAATTGATTACAGTTACGTATGAAACTTTAAATAAAAGTTTTGAAGTTGAAGTGATAAATAAAACAGCAGAAAAAATTGAAATAACTTCACCGTTAAAATTAGAATATGTAAAAGGGCAAGAATTAAATCTTGATGGAATGACAATTACAGTAACATATAACAATGGTGAAAAAGCTAATCTAAATATTGCTGATGTTGGAATTGTTGGTTATGATAAAAATAAGACTGGTAAGCAAATAGTTAGTGTTATTTATCAGGATAAAATTGCTGTATTTGAAGTAAATGTGATTGAAAAAGTAGTAACAGAAATTTCTATAAGTACTCCTGCAAAAACGGAATACATTCAAGGGCAGGCTCTTGATTTAACAGGAGTAACGATTATTGCTAAATATAATGATGGAACAAGTAATCCAATCAGTGTTGAAAATGAAATGGTTAGTGGATATGATGCTAATAAGGTTGGAAAACAAACAGTTGTAATTACTTTTGAAGGAAAAACAGCAACATTTGAAGTTGAAGTGTTAGCTAAAGAAATAACTAAGATGGAAATAACGGCACCATCAAAATTGGAATATGTTGAAGGTCAGGAACTAGATTTAACTGGGGCATCAATACTTTTGACATATAATGATAGTAGTTCGAAAACTATTTCAATTACTAAGGATATGATCAGTGGTTATGATAATAGCAAGATTGGTAAACAAGTTGTTAATGTAACATATCAAAATCAATCTGCAACATTTGAAGTAAATGTAATAAAAAAAGCAATTACTAATATTGAAATGAATTCTTTACCAAATAAAGTTAATTATATTGTCAATCAAACATTTGATATTACTGGGGCAACACTTAAAGTAACTTATAATAATGATGAAACAGAAATTATTACTGTAACTAATGAAATGGTTACGATTCCTGCTTTATCATCATCAGGAAGTAAAACAGTTAAAGTTGTTTATGATGGCTTTGAAACAAGTTTTAATATTATCGTTAGAAATAAGGCATTAACAGCAATTGAAATCTTTAAAGCACCTGATAGAGTAGAATATATTGAAGGTCAGCAATTGGATATAACAGGTGGTAAATTATCGTTGATCTATGATGATAATTCTAAAGAAATAATTGATTTAGATTCTACGATGTGTAATGTTGATATGAATCAAATTGGTGAAAAAGTTGATGTTGAGGTATCATATAATGAATTAAAAACATCTTATTCAATTAAAATTGATGCTAAGACTGTTACTGCAATGAAATGGATCGAAGAACCAGATATTTTACAATTTAAAGAAGGAAAACCATTTATATTTAGTGGTAAATTAGAATTAACATATAATAATGGTAGTGTAGAAATTATTAATGCTAATAGTGATGATTTTATCATTAAAGGATATGACAACAGTAAAGTTGGTCAGCAAGTGATTGATATTGTTTGTAAAGGAACTAATGTTTCAGTTAATCAAACATTTGAAATATTACCTAAAACATCTATAGGTTTAGTGATCCAAACATTACCAACTAAAACTGTTTATGAAATGGGTGAAGAATTTAAAATCGATGGTTTAGTAGCTGCAATCGTTTATGATAATGATACAGTAGAAATAATTCCATTAGAAAAATTAATTATTTCTAAACCAGATATGAATAAAGTTGGAAAACAAAAGATCAATCTTTCAGATGGAAAATATAAAACATCATTTGAAATCGAAATCATCAAAAGAGAAACAGCTCAAAATGATACTCATGTAGCTGTAAATACAAGTGATGATACGTCGATT
The DNA here is from genome assembly GCA_000508865.1 of Clostridiales bacterium VE202-01. Lineage (GTDB taxonomy): Bacteria > Bacillota_I > Bacilli_A > Erysipelotrichales > Coprobacillaceae > Thomasclavelia. Next base: position 5,845 of record BAHP02000108.1, on the reverse strand, counting down.
GCAATTCATAGTGGTACTTTAGCATTAACATTATTGACAGCTGTAATTTCTTTAGTAAAAAAGAAAAAAGTAACAGTATCATAAATAAAATTACAATCTCAAAATAAATTTCTTGATAGATTGTTAATTAATAGGATAAATTAAAAAATGATGTTAGATTAAGAATATAATGATTAGGGTAGCTAATATGCGTATCGATAATGATTAAAGGAAAATTTTAATAATATAAAAATTAAAGTTTTCTAATAACAGTATGGCTAGAAAATAGTTTTAATTATAGAAGTTATTATTTGATACAAATACTATTAAAAAGTAGCTATAAAAATAGAAGCTTTACAAAACAATCTAAGATTTTGATTAAAAGAGACTATTTCATAATATGAGGTACTGTGACTCATATTATGGAAAAAGTCTCTTTTATATTTACATTATGCTTTGATCAATTAAAATATTAATCATAGATAATTAGTTTTATGATAATTTTAAATTATAGATTTAATGAATATATTACCAAAAATATTAAAAACTGTAGTTGATAATGAATATAAATATTTATTATCTGATGAAGGAATCATAGATAAAAATAGTATGTCATTATATAAAAACTAATGTTATACAGCATAAATTGATATTTTATGAGTATATATCTGTATGATGAAATTTAAGATTGGAAATTAGTTTGAATACATGCAAATATTATTTAATATATTTTTTTAATATATGATAAATATCGATTAGTTTTTATTTAAAGCATTTCACCAGTCATTTTTAAATCAATATAAATCATATTAATAAGATAATTTTTAAAAGTTACGACCGTTTAATTGAATATCAAACCATTAAATGGGGAAATGAACAATATCATTATTTATTATGTTATAGTAAAGGTAAGTAAAACAGCTAAAAGAAATGATGCTTCTGTTTATTATGTAAATAAGTTATGGTAACGTTAAATAGGTAAGGGAAAATAAATTAAAGAAATGATAAGAAAGTAATCAAATATGAATTTGAAGTATTAGAAAAATTTCTTTTCTGCTTTATTAAAATATTTGCGTCTATTAATGAAGTTAGACAGAAAAGGAGGAAATTATGTTAAAACATATTAGCTGTTTATTCACTGGATGTTCATTGATTATTGCTATCACTCCTATTGATGATTGTCAGAGAATTCAATATGTATCAGGACATGATATTTGTCGAATTGTTTTAAGTAAATTAAAAACATCAGCAAAACCAAGAGCTCGTTATGAACTTACTGGCAAGTTTATTCTAGAATGTGAACCAAGACATTCAGGTCCATGTATTACTGAATATTGGGAATATAAGATCGGATCATTATAATTATGAAAAATAATAAAAATTTATTTATAGCACTTTTTTTAATCGTTTGTATAATTGGTATGCTGATAGTTAGATATTGTTATGATCAAGCTATTATTAATAGTACAACTGCAATAGTTTTAAATGAAATTTTAGGTTTTCCCTGCGCAGTTGTGATTATATATAGTTTAATAATGCATGTTAAGAAAAAGAAAAATTAATTCTAACTTTTATTTAATAAATAATAATTAGTATTGGAAAAGCTCCTAAATCTAGGAGCTTTTTAGAGTATTTTATTTAGATTGATCTTTGGTTTTAGATGCGTTGATGAATCATTATAATTAAATTGTTTTAAATAATTAATGACTTGATTAGTTAAATAAGTAGGGGTAGAAGCGCCTGAACTTACGGCAGCAGCTTTTTTATTCTTTAACATTTCTAATGTAATATCATTAACACTTTCAATCATATAAGTAGTTTTATTAGCTTTATTACAAGCAATACTAGCTAATTTTTTGGTATTATTTGAATGTGGATCACCAACAATAAAAACAACATCAACATCATCGTTAATTTTAGCAATGGCTTCTTGCCTGATTGTAGTTGCCTGGCATGTTTCTTTAGCAATAATTAAATTAGGAATCTGTGTTTTAGCATATTCACATAAATCATAGACATCATATAAAGACATGGTTGTTTGGTTGGTAATAACATATTTTAAATTTTTGTCTAACTTATCTAAATCTGTTTTAGTTTCAATTAAATGAATATGTTCATAATTAATAGATAGGGCACCTTCTGATTCAGGATGTCCATTTTTACCAATATAAAGAATTTCAAACCCTTTATTAAGATAGTCTTTTATTAAATCATGAGTCTTGATCACATCGGGACAAGTTGCATCGATTACGTTTAGATTTTTTTCAAGCGCTTTTTTTATGACATTATCACTAGCTCCATGAGCTGTAATAATTACGGTTCCTTTATTAACTTCTTCTAACAATTCTTCTCTTGAGGCACCTTTTTTATCGATTGTTTTAATCCCTAAATTTTCAAGGGCATCAACAATATATTGATTATGAACAATCATTCCTAATATATAAGTATCTTCATGATGTGCCTGTTTTTTTGCTGTTTCTATTGCTCTGATAACACCTTTACAATATCCACGAGGAACAATTTGATAGACTTTCATTATATCACCTCAAAGTTATTGTATCATATTTTCAAACTGTACGTCATTATCAGTAGAGTTTTTTATTTTTTCTTCGTTGAGCGGAGTGATATTTTGTTCTACTTCATCAAAGTCAATATCATTAATATGATTTACTGCTTGAATAACGCGAAAGGCATTTTTAGTATTATTAATTATTGGTCGGATTTGATATATTAATGGAATTATTTGGTTGATCGTATATATTGTTTTAGTAGCATAATGTAATGATTTTTGGATATTAGCTCGGGTTTTCATTTTACGATTAATTGGATATACTTGATTCATAGGATAGATTTGTGGATTAAAGTTATCATAGTAGAAATTCTCATCATAAAATGGGTTCATACTATCCCTCCTTTTATTATAGTTTATGTGTTTTTTTTGTATGTGTGCCAGAAACAAAAGATAAATAAGTATTTTTTTTAATAAGTACATCAAAATAGTTTTAAAGCTCTCTTACCAATAATAATTTATGTGTATTCTTTTGCTTTATTTACCCATATGTTAAAATGAATATATAATCAATGTCTAAGTAAAAGTGTGAAATTCAATAAAAAGAAAATATATGATTATAATGAATGAAAAGATTTAAGAAAGCAGATAGATTTGATGTGTAGTGATGTCAATTATATAAGATAGTTTTAAAGAGAAGATAAATTTATTTGCTTTTTATTTATGTTATGATAAAATTAATTGAATTTCTCAAAGAAAAGGAGGAAAAGATGAGTACATTCGAAAAATATAAATTACAGGAATTTTGCTATCAAACAATTAATGAATTAGGTTTTATTAAACCAACGCCAATTCAAGAACAAGTGATTCCTTTAGGATATAAAAATAATGATATAATCGGTATTTCACAAACCGGAACAGGAAAAACACATGCCTTTTTATTACCGATTATGGATCAAATAGATACAAGTAAAGATCATGTTCAAGCCGTGATTACTGCACCGACACGTGAATTAGCAACGCAAATATACAATAATGCCAGGTTATTTGTTAAATATAATCAGGATATTCGGGTATCTTTAATAATTGGTGGAAGTGATCGCCAAAAAGCGGTTAATAAATTATTAGTCCAGCCTCATATCGTTATAGGAACACCAGGAAGAATTAAAGATCTATCATTAGATGAACAAGCATTAAAAATAACGACAGCTTCTATCCTTGTAATTGACGAAGCGGATATGACTTTGGAATTTGGTTATTTAGAAGATATCGATGCTGTTGCAGGTAAAATGAAAGATGATTTGAAAATGATGGTTTTTTCAGCAACTATTCCCCAAATGTTAAGACCGTTTTTAAAGAAATATATGAAAACACCAGTAACGATTGAAATCGATGATGATAAAGTTACTACTGATAATGTTGAACATATTTTAATTGCGACAAAACATCAGGATCGATATGATGTTTTAAAGAAAATAATGAAGGCTATTGACCCTTATATATGTATTATTTTTGCAAATAAGCGTGATGAAGTAGCAATGATAACAAAAAAATTACGTGAAGATGGTTTCAAGGTAGGAGAAATTCATGGTGATTTAGAGCCACGGGAACGTAAACAAATGATGCGAAGAATTCGTAACAATGATTATCAATATATTGTTGCTACTGATATTGCAGCTAGAGGAATAGATATTGATGGGGTATCACACGTAATTAATATGGAGTTACCTAAAGAAGCAGATTTTTACATTCATCGTAGTGGTCGTAGTGGAAGAGGTAAATATACAGGTATTTGTTACAGTATGTATGATACTAGTGATGAAGAAAATCTAAGAATCTTAGAGAGAAAAGGCATTGTTTTTAAAAATATGACAATTAAAAATGGTCAATTTGTTGATCTAGGGGAACGTTTAAAAAGAACTAAGCGCCCTAAACAACAAACAGAACTAGAAAAAAAAGTTCAAAGTATTATTCGTAAACCAAGAAAAGTAAAACCAGGTTATAAGAAGAAACGTAAAAGAGAAATTGAAAAAGTAGTCCGTAAACAAAAACGGCAAATGATTCAAAACGATATTAAACGTCAGAAAAAAGAACGTGCAAAAGCTGCACAAATTGCTAAAAGAAATGGAGAAGAATATTAATGATAATTGGAAGTCATGTCTCAATGTCAGGTAAAGAAATGCTGTCAGGTTCAGTCAAAGAAGCTCTTTTGTACAATGCTAATACTTTTATGTTTTACACAGGAGCTCCACAAAATACAGCACGTAAACCAGTAGATCAGTTAAGATTTGATGAAGCTAAAAAATTAATGGAAGAAAATGGCATTGATATTAATAATGTTGTTGTTCATGCACCATATATTATTAATTTAGCTAATACGATCAAACCAGAAACTTTTGAATTGGCTGTAAACTTTTTAAAGCAGGAAATTGAACGCTGTAAAGCCTTAGAAATGACAAGATTAGTTTTACATCCTGGAAGTCATGTAAAAGCTGGGGCACAGGCAGGTTTAGATAAAATTGTTGCCGGACTAAATGAAGCTACTAAAAATTGTGGCAATGTTAAAATTGCTTTAGAAACGATGGCAGGAAAAGGTTCTGAGTGTGGTCGTTCATTTGATGAAATAAAATATATTATTGAACATGTTGATAATAATGAATGTTTAGGAGTATGTTTAGATACTTGTCATATGCATGATGCAGGTTATGATTTAAGTAAATTTGATGAAATTTTAGCGGAATTTGATCAAAAAATTGGTTTAGATCGATTATTAGTTGTTCACGTTAATGATTCTAAAAATGTATGTGGGGCTGGAAAAGATCGCCATGAAAATATTGGCTATGGTCACATTGGTTTCGATATTTTAAATAAGATCGTTCATCATGATAAATTAAAAGATGTCCCTAAAATTTTAGAAACACCGTACATCGATAAAAGAGCACCATATAAAGATGAAATAGAAATGTTTAAAACTCAAACTTTTAATCCTAATTTAAAATAATTAGGACAATTAGCTAAAAAAGATTTAATTTTAAGGCAAGTAGCAATACTTGTCTTTTCAATTATATAATTATAAAGTACTTCATTGTAATGACTATCAACTAAGGCATAACGATTATTCTGAATCAAATTATAAATTATTAATAATTGATCTTCATCAATTTCGATATCCTGATCATAAACAAGTTTTTCAAATGTTTTAAAATCTAAATCAAATAGATTATCATAATTATTATTACTCATTATTTTGCCTCCATAATTAATAATATGCATAAATAAAATAAATAGAACTGTATTATATTAAATAAAAGTAAGATTATTCAGTTCCTTTTTAGATGTTATTCGGTGAATTATTTT
>BAHP02000109.1 GCA_000508865.1 Clostridiales bacterium VE202-01 | reverse complement strand
TTGCTCAAGGAGTTGAGCAGGGTATTGAAATTGGCCGTGAAGAAGGAATCGGAATTGGCCGTAAACAGGAAAAAGAAGAGGAAATTAAAAGAAACAAGAATAATTGTATTGAATTACTTAAGGGAAGATATCAAAAAGATTGTAGTAAATGGGTAGAAGGATTGAGTGAAAAACAAATAGATTTAATCTATCGGCATATATTTGAAGAAGATGATTTTGCAATGTTTAAGAAAAAAATAGAAGAGGAATATTTTTTGAAGTGAGGTAAAGTAATGGAAATAGATTTTGCATTGGTAAATGAAGTAGAAGGATTTGATGAAGATTATCAACAAATTTATTTAGAAATTATTAAAGAAACAGTTAATCAGTTAGAAATTGATGAGGATTTAGAATTATCGTGTATTTTAGTTGATGATCAAAAGATTCATGAAATTAATAAAGAATATCGTAATATTGATCGTTCCACAGATGTAATTAGTTTTGCATTGGAAGACAACGAGCAGTATTATGTGTCAGGGATGCCAAGAAGCCTTGGTGATATTTTTATTTCAATTGATCATGCAAAAATGCAGGCTGAAGAATATGGTCATAGTTTAAAAAGGGAAATGTGTTTTTTATTTACCCATGGTTTACTACATTTATTAGGATTTGATCATATGGAAGCTGAAGATGAAAAGGAAATGATTGCTATGCAAAAAGCTATTTTAGAAGCTTTGGCGATAGGAAGATAAATATGGATCATCAAACAATTATTGAAAAAGCTTTTGTGGCAAGTGAAAATTCGTATTCTCCATATTCAAAATTTAAAGTAGGAGCCTGTGTTGAAATGAATGATGGAAAGTATTTCATGGGTGCTAATATTGAAAATGCTGCCTATGGTTCAACGATGTGCGCGGAACGAAATGCTGTGTATGGAGCATATTGCAATGGATATACTAAAAAAGATATTAAGTTATTAGCAATCGCAGCTGATAGTGCGACGATCGTTTCACCGTGTGGAGCATGTCGTCAAGTATTAAAAGAACTAATTCCTGATGAGTGTCAAATTATCTTGGCTAATCGTCAGGGATATAAAATAATGACAATTAAAGAGCTATTACCAATGGCCTTTACAGAGGAGAATTTATAATGTTTAAATCAGGATTTGTAAGTATAGTTGGTCGTCCTAATGTTGGAAAATCAACATTATTAAATTGTATATTAGAAACTAAGCTGGCAATTATGTCAGATGTTGCTCAAACAACAAGAAATACGATTCAAGGAATTCATACTGATGATGATGCACAAATTATTTTTATGGACACCCCAGGAATTCATAAACCCCAGGATCGTTTAGGAACTTTTATGAATTCAACTGCTTTAAATAGTATTTTTGGAGTTGACATAGTATTGTTTTTGGCTCCGGCCAATGAAAAGATTGGTCGTGGCGATAAGTTTATTGTTGAAAGATTAAAAGAAGCAGATGGTCCGGTATTTTTGGTTTTAAGTAAGATCGATACCGTTAGTAAAGAGGAATTAGTCTTAAAACTTCAAGAATGGCAGACATTATTTGATTTTAAAGAGATTGTTCCGGTTAGTGCAAAAGATAATGATAATATTGATTTATTATTGAATACGATAAAAAAATATTTACCTGAGGGTAATATGTATTATCCTAAAGATCATTTGACAGATCATCCGGAGCGTTTTGTAATGGCCGAATTTATTAGAGAGAAAATTTTATATTTTACTAGAGAAGAAGTACCTCATAGTGTTGCTATTGTAGTTGAGAGAATGCTTGAAGATGAAGATGGAGTTGAAATAATTGCAACGATCGTTTGTGATCGTAAAAGTCAAAAGGGAATTATTGTTGGTAAACAAGGTTCGATGATCAAAAAGATTCGCTTAAATGCTCAACGTGAGATGAAGCGTTTTTTACAAGTACCGGTGCATTTAGAATTATTTGTAAAAGTTGAAAATAATTGGCGTAATAAACAAAAATATTTAAAAGAATTTGGTTATAACGAAGATGACTACTAATGGAGAAGAAAGTGTTATTGGATTTGTATTAAAAAATAAATCTTATAAAGAAAATGATATGCTGGTATGGATATATACTAAAGATTATGGAAAAATGGCTTTAATTGCGCGAGGGGTTAAGAAATTAAAGAGTAAAAATGCCCCAGCTTGTCAAACGATAACATTATCTGATTTTATCTTTATACCTAGAACGGGTTTATCGACATTAATAAAGGCTTCACCGATAGAATATTTTCGTCATATTAAAGAAGACATTGAATTAGAAGCATATGCAAGTTATTGTGTGGAGTTTGTTTATAAATATACTAAGGATAATGATCCTGATTATGAATGTTATCATAATCTATCGTTAGCTTTGAAATATTTGGAAAATGGCTATGATCCAAAATTAGTATATTTATTATTTAATGCTTTTATTTTAGAAATAACAGGATCAGGATTAGAAGTTGAACAATGCGTACACTGTAATAGACAAGATCATATTGCTGGTATTTCTATACATGGCGGTGGATTTGTTTGTCAAAATTGTATTGGTTTATATGATCGAAAGTTATCAGTAGATGTTTTAAAAGGTTTTCGTTATATTAATATTTGTAAATTAGAAAATATTGATAAATTGCACTTAGAAGAAGATGTGATTTATCAATTGATAGAGATCATGGATACATATATAGATGAATTTACAGGATTGACTTTTCAAAGTCGTAAATTTATTCGTCAAATCAATAATTTGTAAATGAGAGCTACACATTATAAACTAAAAATATTAACTAAATATGAAAAATAGACAAAAGTTGGTATAACTTTTGTCTATTTTGTTTATTTTTTGTGATTTTACGTATATAATTAATAAATATAGAAAGAGGGATAATCGTGAGTGAATTTTTACCAGTAAATCGTCAAGAAATGGAAGCAAGAGGCTGGAAACAGCCTGATTTTGTATATATATGTGGAGATGGATATGTTGATCATCCATCATTTGGGGCAGCTATTATTTGTCGAACTTTAGAAAGTCATGGGTTTAAGGTTTGTTTTTTGGCTCAGCCTGATTGGCACAACGTTGAAGAGTTTCGTCAGTTTGGTAAACCACGACTAGGATTTTTGATATCATCAGGAAATATTGATTCAATGGTTAATCACTATACTGTTGCTAAAAAACGTCGTCATAAAGATTTATATACACCGGGCAGTGAAGGGTTTAAGCGCCTGATCGAGCAGTGATCGTTTATAGTCAGATGGCACGTCAAGCTTATAAAGATGCTAATATTATAATCGGTGGTATTGAAGCTAGCTTAAGACGCTTGGGACATTATGATTACTGGGATGATAAGGTTCGTAAATCAATTATTATCGATGCTAATGCTGATCTACTATTATATGGGATGGGTGAAAATAGTATTATTGAAGTGGCTGAAGCTTTGGATAGTGGTTTAGAAATCAAATATTTAACTTATTTAGATGGAACAGTATTTAAAACTAAAAATCTTGAAGATGCTCATGAACCAATCATGTTGCCAAGTTTTGAAGAAATCTGTAAAGATAAAACTGCTTATGCAAAATCATTTCAGATTCAGTATTTAAATACTGATCATTATAGTGCTAAAACATTAGTAGAGCCATATCAAGGCTGGTATGTGGTGCAAAATAGACCTAATCGACCATTAACGCAACGGGAATTTGATCGCGCTTATTCATTGGATTATAATCGAATGGGACACCCTGATTATAAACATATTCCAGCTATTGATGAGGTTAAATTTTCATTGATAAGTAACCGTGGCTGTTTTGGCTCTTGTAATTTTTGTGCTCTAGCTTTTCATCAGGGACGAATCGTGCAAACTCGTTCACATGAGTCAATACTTGCTGAAGCAAGTAAAATGGTTTGGGATCCAGAGTTTAAGGGATATATTCATGATGTAGGCGGACCAACTGCTAATTTTAGACAGCCGGCATGTAAGAAACAAAATAAGTTTGGAGCCTGTCCGACAAAACAGTGTTTATGGCCCAAACCTTGTAATAACTTAGAAGTAAGTCATCAGGATTATAAAGAATTATTAAATAAGTTGAAGATGCTGCCTAATGTAAAAAAAGTTTTTGTTCGTTCTGGGATTCGTTATGATTATTTAATGTATGATAAAGATGATAGTTTTTTTCGAGAATTAGTTCAAAATCATATTAGTGGTCAGCTAAAAGTAGCTCCTGAACATATTAGTGATCAGGTCTTAGATAAAATGGGTAAACCACGTCGCGGTCTATATGAAAAATTTGTTGATAAATATTATCGTTTAAATGAGGAGTATCATAAAAAACAATTTTTAGTACCGTATTTAATGTCATCGCATCCAGGCTGTACTTTAGAAGATGCTATTGAATTAGCGGAATATTTACGAGATATTCATCATCAACCAGAACAAGTTCAGGATTTTTATCCAACTCCAGGAACTCTTTCAACAACAATGTATTATACTGGTTTAGATCCTCGTGATATGTCAAAAGTATATGTACCTAAATCAGCTAAAGAAAAAGCAATGCAAAGAGCGTTGATTCAATATCGAAATCCTAAAAATTATGATTTAGTATATGAAGCCTTGATCAAAGCAAATCGTCGAGATCTAATTGGTTTTGGTAAAAAATGTCTAATCAGACCTAGAAAAAATAGTCATCAACAAAATTATCCAATAAAAAATAACAGCTATCAAAAACGGAGGAGATAATCATGAAATATAGTGAAACTTTTACATCGACGACTAAGACGCATGTGAATTTTGATATTTATCTTCCTACTGTAATGATTCGTTATAAAGCAATAATTCAAATTCATCATGCGATGGGGGAACATTTGGGACGTTATCAGCGTTTTGCTGAGTACTTGGCACATGATGGTTTTGTTGTAGTGGTTAGTGATTTTCCAGGTCATGGGATGTCATTATATAATTATGAACAGGGGTATTTTGGTTTTGGGGATGCGACTAAAAATTTAGTTGAGGATATGCAGCGTCTTAGAAATATCATGGCTGCTAGATATCCTGATCTACCATATTTTATGATTGGAAATGAATTAGGTTCTATTGTTTTGCGTAAATATGTGTCGATTTATGGCGATTATGTACAAGGCTGTATATTTATGGGGACTTGCGGAAAATTCAGTAACATAAATCTTAGCAAAATATTATTGAAAGGTGATATATTATTGAAGGGAAATATGCATCGTTCAAAAATTGTTAAGAAAAAAATTATTAAAATAGAATCGTACATAAGTGCTGATACAAATGAATTAGAGCAGTATTTGCAGGATCCTTTTACTGATTTTATTTATACTAATCAGGCCTATAATGATATTTTAAAGTTAATTAAAGAAGTAACTGCATATGAGACAATAAAAAAAATACCTAATTATTTGTCTGTTTTGATTGTTTCGGGATCAAAAGATGTTTTTGGTAAATTAGGAAAAGGACCTAAGTGGTTTTATGATACGCTTTTAAATAATGGTGTAAGAGATCTTTCAATCAAGTTATATGAGGATAGTTATCATGATATTTTACATGATCAGCAGCGTCGAGAAGTGTACAAGGATATTTTAGAGTGGTTTAATGATCGAACGTATGTTTAGAACCCTTATAGTTGGTTGACAAAAAACCACTATAAGGGTATTTTATATGTGCATAAAAATAAAATATAGATATATAATAATAAAATAGGCTTGACTATGTTCAAGTCTTTCGTTGTTTATATATTTAAAATTCGGTGGATGAAGGAGTAAATTATGGCAAATAAAGATATGGATAAATTAGTGAATCATGCTAAAACTTCAGGATTTGTTTATCAAGGATCTGAAATTTATGATGGTTTAGCAAATACTTGGGATTATGGACCTTTAGGGGTAGAGATGAAAAACAACATTAAACAATTATGGTGGAAAAGATTCATTCAAGAATCGCCATATAATGTTGGTTTAGATTCTGCAATATTCATGAATCCTAAAGTTTGGGAAGCAAGTGGACATGTTGGAGGATTTTCTGATCCATTGATTGATTGTAAAGAGTGTAAAACAAGACATCGAGCTGATAAATTAATTGAATCATTCGATCCAACAGTTCACAGTGAAGGCTGGTCAAGTGAAGAAACAGTGAAATATATTAAAGATCATAAAATTGTTTGTCCTAACTGTGGAAAAAGTAATTTTACTGATGTTAGACAATTTAAATTGATGTTTGAAACAAGAATGGGGGTTGTAGAAGATGCCAAATCAACAGTGTATCTACGTCCTGAAACAGCTCAAGGTATTTTTGTGAACTTTAAAAATATTCAAAGAACGACTCGTAAAAAAGTTCCTTTTGGAATTGGACAAATTGGTAAAGCTTTTAGAAATGAAATTACACCAGGTAACTTTATTTTTAGAATGCGTGAATTTGAACAAATGGAATTAGAATTTTTCTGCAAACCAGATACTGATCTAGAATGGTTTGAATATTGGAAAAGTTATTGTAAACAATTCTTAAAGGATCTAGGTTTAAAAGAAGAAAACTTACGTTTTAGAGATCATGATAAAGAAGAGTTATCTTTCTATTCTAAAGGTACTTGTGATGTTGAATATAATTTCCCATTTGGCTGGGGAGAATTATGGGGCATTGCTGATCGTACTAATTATGATTTAACACAGCATCAAAATCATTCTAAAAAATCTTTAGAATATTTAGATCCAACTACTAACGAAAAATATATTCCTTATGTAATTGAACCCTCAGTTGGAGCGGATCGTTTATTCTTATCAGTGTTATGTGATAGTTATGAAGAAGAAACGTTAGAAGACGGTGAAACAAGAATCGTAATGAAGTTACATCCAGCTGTAGCTCCATATAAGGTAGCAGTTTTACCATTAACTAAAAAACAAAGTGATAAAGCTGTTGAAGTGTATAGTATGTTGAGTAAACATTTCAGTTGTGAATATGATGTTGCTGGACAAATTGGTAAACGTTATCGTCGTCAAGATGCGATCGGTACACCATATTGTGTAACTGTTGATTTTGATACGATGGAAGATAATAGTGTTACGGTACGTGATCGTGATACGATGGAACAAATTCGTTTATCAATTGATGAATTAGTGGATCATATTAGTAAAAAAGTTATATTCTAATAAGGAGGAGCATAGATGCCAAGATTATCAGCAGAAAAAATTAATGAGATCAGACAAAGTGTCGATATCGTTGATGTCATTGGTAACTATCTCTCTTTACAAAAAAAAGGACGTAATTATGTAGCTTTATGCCCGTTTCACGATGATAGTCATCCTTCGATGTCAATTTCACCAGAAAAACAAATTTATATGTGTTTTGTCTGTCATAATGGCGGGAATGTTTTTACTTTTTTAAAAAATTATTTGAAGATTTCTTACATCGAAGCTGTAAAAATGGTTGCTTCGATGGGGAATGTCGATATTAGTGAATATCATCTTGAAAAAAGAGTTCAGCCTGTTGATCAACGATTAGAGCCGTTGTATAAAATGCATGATGAAGCTAATAAGATCTATAACCATTATTTAAATACTAAATTAGCTTTGGAAGCTAAAGAATATTTGACTAATCGCGGCATAACAGATGAAATTATTAATACTTTTGAAATTGGATATGCACCTAGTAATGATGTTTTATTAAAGGCATTTGAAAAAATGAATTTTGATAAAGTAGCGATGTTTGAATCTGGTTTGATCATTGAATCTGGTAAAGGATATGACCGTTTCACTAATCGAATCATGTTTCCATTATATGATCCTGGTGGCCGAGTAGTAGGATTTAGCGGTCGTATTTATCAGACGAGTCAAAATGAATCTAAATATATGAATTCACCCGAGTCAGATATTTTTATCAAAGGTGAAACACTATATAATTATCACCGAGTGATTGAAGAAACGAGACAAGCTGGTTTTGTAATTGTTACAGAAGGTTTTATGGATGTAATTGCTTTGTATAAAGCGGGAATAAAAAATGCAGTAGCAATCATGGGAACAGCTTTGACAAAAGGACAGATAAAACTATTAAAACGCCTTTGTAAAACTGTATATCTTTGTTTAGACGGTGATCAAGCGGGAAAAAACGCAACGATTAAAAGTATTGATATTTTGTTACAGGCAGATTTTAATATAAAAGTTATTGATTTACCTGATAGTTTAGATCCTGATGAATTTTTAGATAAAAAGGGAAAAGAAGAATTGAACGCTTTATTAAAAAAACCGATAACGTCATTGGATTTTAAAATGAATTATTATTATGAGATGACGAACATGGATAATTATGAAGATCGAAAAAAATATTTAGAAATGATTACTAAAGAAATTAGTGATCTTGATGATATGATCGATCAAGATTATTATATCCAGCAATTAGAAAAAAAAATCTGGTTTTTCAAAAGAAACGATCTTAAAACTTGTAAATAGTAAAACGAGTACCAAGATCAAACAAACAAATGATTATATTCCCTATCAAAAAAGTGTTCGCTTAATTGATAAATATGCAAGAGCGGAACGAGATTTATTATATTATATGATGAATGATAAAAATGTCGCAATTATGTATGAAGCAAAAGCGGGATTCATGTTTAATGATACTTATCGAATCATTGCTTCTTATATAGTTGATTATTATCGTCAGGAAGTTGTTTTAGAAGTTGCTGATTTAATTAGTAGTATTGAAGATGAGAATCTTGTTAAAAATATAGTGGAAATATCGCAATTAGAATTGCCTAAATTAGAGGATACAAAGGCAATTGATGATTATATTGAGATAATTAAAGAAAATACTGTAAAAGTTAAAATAGAAGAATTGAAAAAAGCTTTAAAAGATACTTTTGATCCTAAGCAAAAAGCTCAGATCTTAAAGGAAATCATAGCATTAAAAGATAAGGAGTAGTGTATGAAGAAAAAAAATGTAGCAGCTGTATCATTTGATGATTTAAAGAAAATTGTTTTGGATGATGCAAAAAGTGGAGATGGGATTTTAACACAAGATCAAATTGATAATTATTTATCTACTTATGATTTAAATGATGATCTTGCAGAAGAATTATTAGAATTTATTGGCGAAAATGATATTATTATTTCTGATGATGGATTAGACGATATAGATGTTGAAGATGATTTATTATTGGCTGGTGTACCAGGAAATTTAGATGTAGATCTTGATATAGATGATGATCTAGGTTTAGATGATGATACTCCTGATTTAGATTTTGCTGGTGATTTCGATATGATGACAGGAGATACACTTCATATGTATCAAGTTGCTGATGCTGATGCTGAAATGGATCAAAATCAATTAGGAAGTAATGTTAAGATCAATGATCCGGTAAAGATGTATTTAAAGGAAATTGGTCGCGTTGAATTGTTATCACATGATGAAGAAATCGATTTGGCGAAAAAGATTTTAGAGGGTGATGAAACTGCCAAAAAAGAATTAGCTGCAGCTAATTTACGTTTAGTTGTTTCTATTGCTAAAAGATATGTTGGTCGAGGAATGTTATTTTTAGACTTGATTCAAGAAGGTAACATGGGGTTGATTAAGGCTGTTGAAAAATTTGATTATACAAAAGGATTCAAATTCTCGACATATGCAACCTGGTGGATCCGTCAGGCAATTACAAGAGCGATTGCAGATCAGGCAAGAACGATTCGTATACCAGTTCATATGGTTGAAACAATCAATAAATTAACGCGAATTCAGCGTCAATTGATTCAAGAATTGGGGCGTGAACCAAGTGCTGAAGAAATTGCTGAAAAGATGGACGGAATGACACCTGAAAAAGTTCGCGAAATTCAAAAGATTTCATTAGAACCAGTTTCTTTAGAAACACCTATAGGTGAAGAAGATGATTCTCATTTAGGTGATTTTATCGAAGATGAGGGAGCTATGTCACCAGATGATTATGCAGCAAATGAATTACTTAAAGATGAGTTAAATGAAGTTTTACTAGAACTTACAGATCGTGAAGAAAAAGTATTACGTTTGAGATTTGGTCTAGATGATGGACGAACGAGAACATTGGAAGAAGTAGGTAAAGAATTTAGTGTAACTAGGGAAAGAATTCGTCAAATTGAAGCTAAGGCATTACGTAAGTTAAAACACCCTTCGCGTTCTAAAAGATTAAAGGATTTTCTAGACCGTTAAGATGAAGTTATCAAAAAGATTACAATTAATTGCCGATGTAATCATCAAATATAAACAAGGAAGTGTTTTAGCTGATATTGGAACGGATCATGGGTATTTGCCTTGTTATTTAGTAGAAAATAAAATTATTGCAAGTGCTTATGCTTGTGATGTGGCTAAAGGACCGCTTGAGTCCTCTAAAGAAACAATCAAGCAGTATGCGTTAGAAGATCGCGTTTTTCCAATGCTTGGAAGTGGTTTGAATCCGATTTTAAATCGTAAGTTGATATGATCAGTATTGCCGGAATGGGTGCCTATTTAATTTGTGAGATACTAGATGAACATCGTGAATATTTAAGAGATGTAAAAGTATTATTTTTACAATCCAATGCTAATAACGATCATCTAAGAAAATATTTATTTGCAAATGACTGGATCATCATTGATGAACAGATGGTAAAAGATGCTGGACATATTTACGAAGTTATGGTAGTAACAGCAAGAAAGAATAAAGCAATTACTTATAATCAAAAAGATGAAGAGTTTGGACCTATCCTGATCAATAACCAAACACCATTATTTAAAGAAAAATGGCAAAAACAGTATCAGGTATATAAAAGAATTCAAAATACATTGTCTCAAGATCATCCCCGTTATCATGAGATAGATAATAAGATGAAAATGATAAGAGAGGTATTACATGATTGCTTATGAAATAATTAATTACTTAGAAAATTATTTTCCATTAAATTTACAGCAGCCATGGGATAAATGTGGAGTACAAATAGGTGATATCCATCAAGATATTAATAAAGTTATGATTTCGTTAAATGCGGATCTACAAAGTTTGCAATTAGCTATTGATAATGATTGTCAAATGTTGATTACTCATCATCCGTTTTTCTTAGAAAAAATTAATAATTTAAGTTTTGATAATCATCATGGTAAATTTGTACAATTAGCGATAATTAATAATATTATTGTTTATAGCCTGCACACTTGTTTAGATCAAGGAAAAGATGGTATTTCCATGAATGACTGGTTGATCAATGAATTAGATGTTCATGATGTAAAATGTTATGATGATATTAAAGTTGGTAAACAGGCAATTTTAAATGTCCCTTGTTCAACAAGCCAATTAGTATCTAAAATTAAAGATAAATTTAATTTACCAGTAAAATATGCTGGTAAAGAAAAAATGATTTCTAGTATTGCAATATGTGGTGGCAGTGGTGCGGAAGACATTGAGCAGCTGGCAGGTAAAGTTGATGCCTATATTACGGGGGATACTAAACATCGTCATGCTAAATATGCGATAGATCATGATATTGTTTTGATTGATGTTCCTCATCATATTGAAGTAATAATGGAAAAAAAGCTTAAAGAATTATTGAAAAATAAAAATATTGAAGTATTAACAGCAAATATTAATGATTACTATATATACTAGACGATCGTCATGATCGTCTTTTTAGTTAAAAATTTTACTACTCTGTGTATGATTTTACTACTTTATAGATGTTATAATATTATTATATAAGAATTTTCTTATATAATAATTAAAGAAAGGGGAAAATGAATGAAAAAATTTGTAAAATTATGCTTAGCTGGAATCTTATGTTTAAGTACTGCAGTATCTTCTAATTGTAGAATCTGGGCCCAAGAAGATAGTAAGATCACAAACATTACAGCTGAGGGGAAAAGTAGTAGTGGTCATGAACCTGCGTTAGCAATCGATGGAGATATAAATACTTATTATATGACACCATCTTCTAGTTCGATGGATGACCATTATCGAAATATTGATTTAACACTAGATGGGTTATATGAACTTTCTAAAATTAAAATCTATAATAATGAAGGTTCTTATAATCATTATCAAATTTATGCATCTACAGATGGTGTTAATTATGATAAAATTGCTTATAAAAATGATGATGCGATGGCAAATGCCAATGGTGATGAGTATATAGTAGATGTTGAGGCAAGCCATATTAGAATCAATTTAAGTTATAATTCTAACCAAATGGAAGGAAACTTAGCTGAAGTTGAATTATTTGGCGATAGAATCGGTGAAGCAGTTGATATAGAAGATAAAATCAATGAAGTTGCCAATTTTGAAGATACTGAGTGGGCCGATGAGTATCAAAAAGTTGCTAACGATCAAGAATATGCTAATAATAAAACAATTAAAGAAATGTCAGCATTAGTTGGTCGGGTTATTGGTGATGAGTGGCAAGATTCTTTTATTTTTGAAATGAGAGATTCTAATGATGACAAAGATATTTTTGAGATAGAAAATGACGCTAATGGAAAGATCATTATTCGCGGAAATAACGGTATTGCCATGGCTTCAGGATTTAATCATTATTTAAGATATTATTGTAATGTTGATTACAATCCAGTTTTTGTTTCACAATTAAAGATGCCAGAGACATTACCACAATTAGATAGTAAAATTGTAAAAGAAACGCAGTATGATTATCGATATGCCTTAAATTTCTGTACTTATTCATATACAATGGCCTTTTGGGATTGGGATGATTATGAAGTCTTTTTAGATTGGGCAGCAATGTCAGGAATCAATACAATGTTAGATATTGTTGGTCAAGAAGAGGTGATTCGTCGTACTTTAAGTGCTTATGGATATAGTGATGATGAAATAAAAGAATATATTTGCGGACCTGGATATTTTGCCTGGTTTTATATGCAAAACATGACTAGTTATGGTGGGAAGTTACCAAATAACTGGTTTGAAAATCGTGTTGAGTTGGGACGTAAAATGCATGATAGAATGCAAACATATGGCATTACCCCAGTATTAAGTGGCTTTTCAGGACAAGTACCAACTAATTTCAAAAATAAATATTCTGATGTCCAATATGTAGCTCAAGGAAACTGGTGTGGTTATGAAAGACCAGACATGCTTAGAACTTATGTAGATAATGGCGGAAAAGATTATTTTTCAGAAATGGCTGATATTTTCTATCAAGCACAACGCGATACTTTTGGGGATATAACTGATATTTATGCAGTTGATCCTTTCCATGAAGGTGGCAAAATTGGGGATATGAATTATACTAAAGTATATGAAACTGTCCAAAAGAAAATGATGGAAAATGATGAAAATGCAATTTGGCTGATTCAAGAGTGGTCAGGAAGTATTGCCGGAAATACTAGTAAATTAACAAATCTAGATAAAAATCATGTTATTGTTTTAGATTTATTTTCTGAAGTTAGTCCTAGAAATTCAGCATTAGAAGGGGCAAGTACACCTTGGATCTGGAATATGCTTCATAATTTTGGAGGACGGATGGGGTTAGATGCTAATCCTGAAAAAGTATCTCAAAATATTCCTAATACATATCAAAATAGTAATTATATGGTGGGAATTGGAATGACACCTGAAGCAATTGAGAATTCACCAATGGCTTATGAATTGCTTTGGGATATGACTTGGAGCAAAGATCCAATTGATTTTAGACAATGGAGTCAGGATTATGCAAAAAGAATCTATGGTGGAACTAATGAAGATATCGAAGAGGTTTGGAATATTCTATTAGAAACAGGTTATAATCGTAAGGATAGCTACTATCAAGGAGCACCAGAATCAGTAATCAATGCGCGACCAACAACTAATTTTACTTCTGCATCTTCATGGGGACATAGTACTATTAACTATGATAAAGAAAAATTAGAACGCGCAGTATATTTATTAGCAAAAAATTATGATGAATTTAAAGATAGTCCAGCATTTATTTATGATCTATCAGATATTACTAGACAATTAATTTCAAATTCAGCTCAAGAATATCACGCAGCAATGGTCAGTGCTTATCAAAATGATAATTTAGCAGAATTTGAAATACTATCAGATAAGTTCTTAGAAATGATTTTATTACAAGACCAGATCTTATCAACGAATTCAGACTTTTTAGTTGGAAACTGGATTGAAAAAGCAAGAACGATGTTAGATGATAGTGATGACTGGACAAAAGACTTATTTGAATTTAATGCTCGTGATCTAATCACTACTTGGGGTGGTTTGAAAAATGCCAATGGTGGTGGTCTTCGTGATTATTCAAATCGTCAATGGGCTGGAATCACAAAAGATTATTATTATCCAAGATGGCAAAAATGGATCGAGGATGTAAAAACAGCTATGGAAACAGGTAGTGCTGTCGCTACCACAAATTGGTTTTTAATGGAATGGCAGTGGGCTAATGAAAAATCTGATGAAGGCAATGATTATAGCACAACTCCAGCTAATTTAGATTTAAGTCAATTAGCAATGAAAGCCTATAATGATTATTCAATTTCAAGCCTAAAACAATTAGTTGGTAATGTAGAGGAAAAAGAAAATATTGCATTAGGAAAGAATGTCAGTGCTTCAATTAATAGCCTTGTTTCTAATCCAACTACTAATTTGACAGATGGTAACAAAGAAACAGCCTGGGTTGGTGAAAGCAATGTAGCACAATTTGATTTAACTGTTGATTTAGAAGAAGAATCAAGTATTGATGGTATGGAAATTGCTTTAAAACAGGTTGCCGGAGGTTTCCCTTATAGTTATAAAGTAGAAGTATTTGAAAAAGGTGAATGGAAAGTTGTAGCCGAAAATAATGATGGACAAATAACAAGTCAAACTTTAATTGATTATAAAGGAATAGCAAGTAAAGTTAAATTTACTTTTACAACAACTGATACAACTATTATCCCTGAAGTAACAGAATTACTTATTTATGGTAAAGTAGCCCAAAAGGTTAATTATAAAAATCTTGCTGCAGGTATTCCAGTAACAACACCTGAAGGAGTTACTGATAAAATTACTGATGAGAATACAAGTTCACTATGGGTAAGAAATGGTGATAAATACCCTGCTTTATTAACACTTGATCTAGGTGAAGAAGCATACGTAGATGTTTTAGAATTATATTTTGAAAAACCAGGTTTAAGATATCAATATGATGTTGTGATTGAAGATGCTAGTGGTAATCAAACAGTTATTCAAGATAAATCTGATAACACAGAAGATTTAGCAGGTATGTATAAATTACCAGTTAATCAAATGGTTCAAAAAGTTTATGTTAACTTAAAAGCTAGAGCTCAAGGTGGTGAATTTTATTTAGCCTGGCCAGCATTAGCGGAAATCAAGTTATTACAAGAAACGGAACTTGAATTTGAATACCAAAATATTGCTTATGGTAAACCAGGACATGTAATTAATAAGAATTCTTATGATACTAGCAAATTGACGGATGGTTCAATTAGCGGTTTAGAAAATGTTGGACATGATGATTTTCCAACTACTTTCCAAGTTGATCTAGGCAGTGATCAGTTTATTGAAGAAGTAAAAATTTATTTTGAAAAGCCAGGAATCAGATTTAAATATAAGGTCGAGGTTGAAGATACGTCTGGTAATAAGACGGTAATTATGGATATGACAGATAATCTTGATGATATGCAGTCAGAATATACGATTCCTGCTAAGGTAAGTGGTTCTAAAGTTAATGTAGTTATTGAAGGAAGAGCGCCAGGTGGTAGTTTCTATTTGGCTTCACCAGCAATGACAGAGATTGAAGTATTCGCTAAACCAAGTAATGTTATTAGTGATAGTGAAATTAGTGCTAATATTTCTTTAAGTGATGAACAAAAAAAGGCATTAGTTGACAATGATAACACTACAAGTGTCGAATTTGATAGTAATGATGAAAAAGAAATTGTTTTTGCTTTTGAAAAACCAGTTGATATTTATGCTTATGAATTATATAAATTAAGTAATGAAGCTCTACAATATAAAATCGAATATTTATCAGTAGATGACAGTGAATGGTCTGTTTTAATTGATGAAAGCAATAATTTAAAAGACAGTAAGAAATATGTTGAAGAATTTAATGCTGTATTAGCTAGCAAAATACGTTTAACAATTTATAATGATAGTGCTGAAATTTCCGGATTTAATGTTTATCGTCATGATGCAACGATCGAATTGGCTTCTTATATCACTACGTTAAAGAATAATTTAGCTAAGTTCACGATTGGAGAATATGCGGGAGATTATGCAGCAGCTGCTAAACAAGTATTAGAAAATATTATTGGTGATGCTGAAAGTAAACTTGATAGTAATATTAATTCTTTAGAAGTGTTAGAGGAACAAGAAAAGTTAGAAAAAGCATATAATGAATTTTTAAGATCTTATATAAGCATTGATAGAACACCTTTATTAGTAGAATTAGATGAAGTAAACAAGTTATTAAAATTAGAAAGTCTAAAAGATAATGAAAATTTAAATGATGCTTATGATAGTGCTAAAGCCATTTACAATACATACAAAGTAACTCAAAATGAATTAGATGCATGTAAAGAAACTTTACAAGCAGCTAAAGAAGAGGCGTTATCGTTATTATCTAATCAAGAAATATATCAAGAAAAATTAGCTGTAGCTAATAAGTTGATTGAAGATACTGGAATTGGTGAATATAATGGTAATGTTTCTAAAGAAACGATGGATAGTTTAATAAATGCTGTTAATAAAGCTGAAAATGATTATGTTAATGTAAATACTGCAGGTGATTTAAATATAATTATTAGCGATTTGATCAATGCTATTGAATTATTTGAAAACAATAAGATCATTGTAGATAAAACAGCTTTACAAGAAGCAATCGACAAAACAAATAAACTTAATGAAGATGATTACACAAAAGAATCATGGCAAAAAGTTGATGAAGCATTACAAATGGCTAATAAAGTTAATGAAGAAAACAGTTCATTATCAGAAGTAGAAAATGCTAAAAATGCTTTATTAGAAGCTATTGATAATTTAATAGATGCTGATTTAGAAGTAGAGACAAATAAAATTGCATTACAAATGGCTGTAGATACAGCTAATACATTGAAAGCTCAAGGAGCTTTAGACAATGTCGTACCAGCTGTCGTTAATGAATTTGAAGCTGCTTTAAAAGAAGCAGCGGAGGTTTTAGCTGATAAGAGTGTTAGTCAAACAACAGTTGATACTTCATTCTATCGTTTAACTAATGCGATTCATATGTTGGAATTTGTAAAAGGTGATAAGACTGCTTTAG
>BAHP02000110.1 GCA_000508865.1 Clostridiales bacterium VE202-01 | reverse complement strand
AAAAATATTATAGCAGTTTAAAATTTATTTAACATCTAAAATGCATCATTACAGCCAATAACAAATAATCATAAAGATGATCATTGAAAGAATGATCGAAAGAACTTGATTTATTTTTTTAAACATATATTTCATGCTATCACCACTATATTATATGAATGTAATAATGATATTAGTCATAACATTGAACTAAGTGATCTTATTATAAAAAACGAAATCTTTTAAAATAGATTTCGTTTTTTGCCTTTATATAAAATAATAAATACCATCATAAATAAGATAACTATATAGAAGAAAGAAAATTCATTGATAATAAGATTTCCAGAAAATAAACTATTTAAAGATATATAATTTATAAACGAAATATCAATAATTCCGATTCCTAAAGGTAAAACAAAGATACTACAAAGTAATAATAAAGCAAGATAAGTGTTTTTTAGTATTTGAGAAATTATAAAAGTAAATCCTGCTGTGATATAAGCCATAGATAATCTAAGGATATAAAGTAAAATGATTTGAATGATCAGTGGCATAGAAAAGCTTATCTTGGCTAATTCTAGAATTGCATGATTAGAGGTAAATAGATAAGTTAAACCGTAACGTTGTAAGAGGATAAATAATTGTGGAAGATAGGTAATAAAAGTGCATAAGGTCGTAATGATAAAACATATTTTCCATTTTTGTTTAAATACTTCTTTTTGGCTGTTTTTTTGGACGTTGATCAGTTGTATCATGCCTGAGGAATATTCATTTGCAATAAATGGGGCAAATAGAATAATGATAGTTAGAGTTAAAAATAAACTTAAAGTAAAATCTGTTTTATAACCGACATAGCTTTTTCCGAATAATTCTAAGTATCCAGTTTCATAGATAATTGGGTAATTTGGATGTTTTGCTATATGATCAATTTGTTCTAAAACTTTTTGAAAAGCGTGTTCACTGATTAACTGACTGGAAATGTAGTTGGTAATTGCATTTTTTTCGTTTTCTGAGATTTTACCAGACTGAAAATCATTTTCAGCTTGCAGACTTTGTTGATGGAGTTCTTCAAAACGAAGTGTTTCTTTTTCGATGATTTTTTGTTTTTCTTGATCATAGGGACCTTCTAATATCTTCATATAATTTTGATAATAATATTCATCAGTTGTGACATCATAGTTTAGATTGATCGTAAACCATGAAACAGCAATACTAAATATTACTAATATTATAAGTCCTTTTTGGATGATAAATAATTTATAACATTCATGGTAAAAGATACTTACATTTGCTTTAAATCTTTTTTTTCTATTTAAATGAAATGATTTTAAAGTATCGGCAGTTTTATTTTTAGAAAATAAATAGATATTTAAAAAGATAAAAAGTAATAATAAAATGATCGTGATAAACCAAAAGATATTTATGATATTAATAGGATAACCAAGAATATTAAGATTTAAATAATTTTGATAGATGGGATTGACAAGGAGATAAGGAATGATATTAATATGTTTTAAAAGGCTGAAGTTTGAACTGGCGGGTATTGCTAAATAGAAAGTAAGTGCTAAGCCTAATAAAAGAATAGTTAAAATATATATTTCAATCGTTCTTTTTGATATTAATGTTATGAATAAAAATATCATTGCTAATAATGAGTAAATACATATTTTTGATAAAAAGAATATAAGTAAGTATTGTCCAGATGAAATAGCTAATGTAGAAGTTGTAAAACTGGTAATTGATTGAATGCTTACTGATAAAGGGATAGAACCATATTTTAAGTAATTTATAAATATATTGCTGCCCCAAAATAAAATAGTAGTTAAAATCGTTGTAAAGAGAATTACAGAAGTTTTAGCACGAATCAAGCCGGTTCGACCTTCTTTAGTGGATTTTAATAAAAAGAAAAGCTGGTGTTCTTTTTCATAGATGAGAAGGGTACTAATAATAAAGAAAATAAAGATCAGTGCTAAAAGATCAGTAGGAATAAAATCGATAATATTTTCAAATGCTTTAACATTAGTAAAGGTCAATTTTACATTATCTAATGACTGATAATCATTTATGGTTTTGCTGGCATCTCTTTTTTGAAAATCACTTTGATTTTTAAAATAGCTATTTTTGATTCTTGAGCACTTTGTTTTATTGCAATACGCAGTTCAGGATAAGAAGTTAGGGTATTCCATTGATTACGATAGTTATTAAATAGTTCCATCTCTCCCATAAAGCTATTAGTATATTTATAATTATCAATATTATTAGACATCACAGCTTGATAATATTCATCAATATATTCACCTTTTTTGTTATCACTTAAACTACTGATTTTATTGTAGCTTTTTTGATAAGCATCACTACTATAATATTTATTAGGATTAGTTGCTAATAATAGACCGATATTTAATAAAAGGGCAATAATAAGTACCAGGATACATGTTTTATTTTTAAAGATTTTATAGAATTCTTGCAAAAATATTGACATTATATTAGTCCTTCATTTCATCACTGAAATAATATAAATAGACATCTTCAAGATTTGCAACAGCTTCAATATATTGATATTGAAGAGGTTTTTGATTCGCTAAAATCCGTACTAATAAACCATTTGCCTGTTGTGAAATATTGCTGATAAGAAATTCACCTTGTACTTTTTTTAATTCCTCTTCCTGAATCGATAACTCAAAGACTTTTCCTTGGATAGTTTTACAAAATTCTAATGGTGAGCGATGGTCTAACAGTTTGCCATTTTTCATAAGAATGACTTCTTTAGCAATATGTTCAATATCAGATACTACATGTGTAGCAAATAAAACGATCTTTTCTCTTGCTATTTTAGAAATAATATTTCTGATTCGAATCCGTTCTTTAGGATCAAGCCCAGCTGTAGGTTCATCTAAAATGATGATTTTGGGTTGATTCATGATTGCCTGGCAATAAGGATTCTTTGCTTCATCCCGCCTGAATATTGTCCTAAAAGACGATGAGCATCATCTTGTAAATTTACTATTTTTAAAACATTTTCGATTTCCATCTTAGCTGTTTTAGCATCCATTCCCTTTAAAGCAGCCATATAATTTAAAAATCGATAAGCATTAAATTGTTCATATAATTCCTGCTGCTGAGGCATATAACCTAATATAGCATGATAATCTTTCTTTAAATCATTAATATTTTTACCATTATATAAGATCTTGCCTTTATTTGGTTTTAAATTGCCAGTTAATAAATTAATAAGGGTTGACTTACCAGCACCATTAGATCCTAGCAGAGCATAAATTCCTGGGGTCAGAGTGAGATTGATGTCATTTAGAGCTAATAAACTGCCATATGATTTTGTCAGCTGTTGGATTTCTAATTTCATAGTCTACCTCCATATCTAACTAATTTATTTTCACTATAGCATAAAAAAAGGAAAAATTATTAATTTCCCCTTTTAATGGTTAGATATCTAATTAAACGGTATTAAAAGTTTTTTTCATAGAAAGCTTTTAATACTAAACTCTTTTTGCGACGACTGATCTCAAACAAACAATTAACACCTTTTAAATAAAGCTGGTTATTAAATATTTTTAAAATCTTCTTTTTATTAATAATCACACTACGATTAATACAAATAAAATCATTTCCCAAAATCCTTAATAAACTTTTTAAAGTTTTATTTTTGATTATTGCTTGTCTATCATCAAATATTACGGCGATATTCATATCGCCTAAATACATACAATATATAATACTATCAGTTTTATTTCAAGTATTTCACCATCTATTTTTAAATCAATACTATGTTGATTTTTGATTCTTACAAGCATCTTTGAAACACTCTCAACTAGTTCATCTTCTAAATTATTTTTACTAACAAAACCATAAACATTAGGTCCAAATGCTTCTTTATAGCGATGATTATGACTAGTTACAAAAATTATTTTTTTATCTTCATTAGCTTTTGCATACTCGATTCCATCATAATCAGGCATATCAATATTCAAGATCATAAAATCAAAATCTTGATTAATTTCATTTATTGAGTTATATGTAAATGTTCTAAGACAATCAAACTCTAATAACAATATATTTTTTATTTTATCACAAAATATTTGTTCATCATCTATTATTCCCACTGTAATCATTTTTCTCTATCCCTTAATCTCTCTTAATATTATTAAAATCCCGTTCTTCTTATATAATAGCATTAAATCAAATAATAGTAAAATAAAAGATAATATTTTTAAATAAATAACTTTTAATATCAGAAAATTAATGTATTAAATCATGATAATACGGCTATTTTTAAAATATTAATACTATATTAATATCAATATTTATATATTTAATGATTTATTTTTATAGTGGACTTAAATAATGTGTTTTATATAAAATACTACCATTTAATGGGAAATTTAACCATTGAATAGGGAAATGAATAAGTTCTTTTTTTATTGTGTTATAGTAAAAATAAGAAAAGAGATAGTAATAAAAATTAATTTACACAAAATTCTTGACACTACCTGATTTTATTTTTAAATAATATTTTTGTTTTATTTAGATAATATAATTTTAATTAAACGATATTAATTATATGAAATAGGTAGTGTTTAAAAATTTTTAATATGGATAATCATTTATGTATTTGGATTCAAAAAGCTTATTACTAGCTTTATGATAATAGTTTTAGTTTATCAAGAAAATTTGATAATATTTAATCTTTGGTTTTATTAACATGCAACGTACGATGAAAGGGAGGATGAAATAATGAGGAAACGATTACTATTTATTTTAATTTTATTATTGTGCCTGCAAATAACAGCTTGTACACAAAATAATAATACAAGAACAGATAATATAGATAAGAAAACTGTTGTATGGAGAATTGAAGATCCTGGTAGTATGGCTTCTTTAGGCGATGGATTAATTGAAACATGGGAGGAACCTCTTAATGAATTATTAAAGGAAAAGGGAGCAACTTATCAAGTTAAGATCATGACTTTTAATACTCAAGAAACAGATAATAAAATAAATGAATTAAAGGAATTAAAAAAAGATGGTAATCAAACTGATCTTGTATCAATGATCTTTGCATCTTATAACGATACGGAAGTGGAGCCTTGGAATAATACATATAAATGTGCAGTTGATAATAAACTGCTTATGAATTTAGATGAATGGAAAGAAAAAAATAAAGAAATATTAGAAAAAGTATTAGTACCCTATGATTTTGAACTCTCAAAAATCGATAATAAGTTATATGGCATTTCAAGTCATGTTCCTACTACTAATGGTTTTATGTATAATAAAAAGATGTTAGATGAACATGGAATTAATATAAAAGATATTAAGAGTGGTATATTTGATAATAATGAATTGTTGATACAGGCAAAGAAAAATAATGGGAATATTCCAATTCAATTTATAGGATTTGATACTAGTGTGACAGGTTTGTGGGTTGTACCCCCAACAAATAATTTGGCATGGAAAAAAGGTGAAGGTTTTATTTCTTTGAGTCAATCAAAGGAGTATAAAATTTATTAGCTAATTATTCGTCACTAAAACAGCAAGGTTTGCTTGATCAGGATCTTTCTAAAAACGGCGTTGTTCCTTTTGTTACAGCATCCACAATGAGTAAACGAGATCCATTTGAAGTCAATATGGCTTCTCGCTCTATGCCAGAGACAAAAGATGATTTTGTTGTTATCCCTAATCAATCTACACCAAATATGGAATTGTATTGGGGAGATAATAAAACATCAATTGCATCTTGGTCAGAAAATGTTGAAAATGCCGAAGATTTTCTTTTGAAATTATTTACAGATAAGGATATTGCAAATCTTATTCAATATGGTATTAAGGATCAGGATTACACCCTTGATGAAGACGATCATATTACTGTAACTACTAAAAACAGTGGATTAGCTATATTTGGATATCAGTTTACAAACCCTAAAATCACTTATTCTTCAGATTTTGAAGAAGATGATAAAGTCAGTTACTCTAACTGGTTTTATTCAACATATGGTGATAATTTTCCTAAAGGCTTCAGATTTGATCCAATTCCAGTTTTAAATGAAATTAATGCTACTAATAAAATAATGACAGGAGATTTCATTGATGAATTTCAAGAAAGTGAATGGATGAATAAAATAGCTAAATTAGAAATAAAAGATCTAGATATATTCTTAAAAGATATGAATAGAGAATTAGATAAAGCCGGAATGCAAAAGATAGTTGATGAAGCCAATCACCAATACCAGGAGTGGTTAAAAGAAGCTGAATAAGATGTAGCATAAATTAAAAAAATCATCATTTTTATGGTCTTGAGCATTGTTTTTATAGGTGGCTGTAGTACAAATATATATGAACAGTTTGGAACATTAGAATTTTCAATGAAAGATGGCTTTTATCATACAAAGAATGTGGTTATTTATATTTTTTGATTATGAAAGTTGTATGCAGTAAAGCTAATTATAAAATGGAAGCAGAATTAAAATAAAATTTTTAATTGTTTCTCATTTAGTATCAAATATTATGCTAGATATCTAATTAGTTTTTATTTCAAGCATTTCACCAGTTATTTTTAAATCAATATAAATCATATTAATAAGATAATTTTTAAAAGTTATGACCGTTCGATTGGATATCGAACCGTTAAATGGGGAAATGAACAATATCTTTATTTATTATGTTATAGTAAAGGTAAGAAAAGCAGCTAAAAGAAATGATAAGAAAGTAATTAAATATGAATTTGAAGTATCAAAAAAATTTCTTTTTTGCATTATGATCTAATTAATGAAGTTAGATAGAAAAGATGGAAATAAGTATTAGCTGTTTACTCACTAGATGTTCATTGATCATTACTAACACCCCCTATTAATGTTGTTGCAAAGTAGAGTTGTTTTAAAAATGTTAGGAACATCAGCAAAACCAAAGGCACGTTATGAGCTGACTGGTAGATTTATTCAGGATTATATTCCAGGGTGTGAGCCAAGACATTCAGGACCTTGTAATACTGGATATTGGGAATATAAAGTAATGCCATTATAATATTATTAAAGATGAAGTTAATTAAAGGAGGTTGTGTAAATGAAAAAAAATAATATTTTAAATATATTATTGCTAGTATTCTCCTTTATTTTCATTATCCTTATACGTTATTTATATGAAAATAATGCTATCAATAACTGGCTTGCTTTTATTTTAACGATTGGAATAATTATAATTTTAAATTACTCTTTAATAAAAAGAATAGTTATTAAAATCAAAAATAAAATTAAAATTTAATTTAAAAGTGCGAAAAGTATTTAGAATCTTATAAGCTGTAACGATTTGTTTACAGTTTTTTAACTGAGATTATCTTTTATCAATTAGAGGTGAACGATCATTGCAGCTGATGAAAATAGGATTTATTTAAATTATATTTATTTTGATAAAACAAATTTTAAAGATGTTAATGAAAATTATGGGGATGATATTTAAATCTAAAAATCACATCAGTATTAGATGATAGAGATATTGTATAAGGACAACTTGTGAGAGATACATTATTGACAGTTGAAACAAAGTATATAAATGAAAAAGAAGCAAATAGTGAAAAATTTTCACAGTTATGTACCAAAAGAAACAGCTTTAACCAAGTAATAATTAATTTTTAATAATGGAAAGTGGATATATCTAGATAATAAAACGCAAGAGATCATTATATAAGTCATTTAAAAGATGAAAAAATGAATATGATCCGCTTTTATTAGTAATCATACTATGATTAATAAAATAAAATTTTTAATTGTTTCTCATTTAGTATCAAATATTATGCTAGATATCTAATTAGTTTTTATTTTAAGCATTTTATCAGTTATTTTTAAATCAATATAAATCATATTAATAAGATAATTTTTAAAAATTACGACCGTTCGATTGGATATCAAACCATTAAATGGGGAAATGAACAATATCTTTATTTTTTATGTTATAGTAAAGGTAAGAAAAGCAGCTAAAAGAATGATGCTTCTGTTTATTATGTAAATAAGTTATGGTAACGTTAAATAGTTTTAATTTCATCAGATAGGTAAGGAGGGAAAATAAATTAAAGAAATGATAAGAAAGTAATCAAATATGAATTTGAGGCATCAAAAAAATTTCTTTTTGTTATGTTTTTTACTTACTATTGTAAGTAATGTGTAGTTATTATATTTTGGGACAACGGGAATGAGTGATAGTAAAAAAGAAAATAATTTGAAATTAAAAAAGGGATATTGGTGGTGGTAATAATTGCTGGTTTATTCAAGCAAACAAAACGTGACAAATAGTAAATAGATATGTATTTTTTTAATGACAGATCGTTTATCATGCTTAAAAATAAATCCTTTAGTTAAGGAAGAAAAATGTTTTTATATAATATTAAAGTTAATATGACAATAATAAAATGATGATGAAGTTGACATTTATTGAATTGAGAAGAATTATCTAGTGAATTAAAAGAATTTTTTGCAAAGTGAGGGTGAAAATAAGATTTGTTATTAACCGAGGGAAACATGAATAATGAATTACTTGGTCATATCATAAATTGAAATGAATGTGTCTAATCAATGAAGATAGACAGAAAAGGAGGAAATTATGAATAGAGAAAATTTTTTAAAGTTTGATAGTTTTTTTTCAAAAATAGCATTTGTTTATATTGTATTGATCCCCTTTTTCTTCCTAGAAAGAAATAGAATAATATTTATTTGTTTCAGTTTACTGTTTTTTATAGAAAGACTAGTACATATGTGGTATATAAAAGATAATTTTTCTAAAACTAAAAAGATAGTTTATGCGTTAATAGCCATGATATATATTGCTTGTTCAATAGGTATAGTTATTGAGTTGTTTAGCTTGATTTGAAATATAAAGGGCTGATCAAAAGTCAGCTCTTTAATATTAATTAAGTTTTTAAAAATAATTTGAAAAAGGGAAATACGATTATGACAAAGAGAAATAGAATGAAGAAAATATTAATATTTTTAAGTTTTGCATTATGTTTTCAAATAATGGGATGTACAAAAAAGATAAATATTGATACTAAAACTGTTGTTTGGAGAATTGCTGCCATTGGTAATTATAAAGAGATGACAGCTGAAATGATTGAAATTTGGGAAAAGCCCCTTAATGAATTATTAAAAGAAAAAGGGGTGCAGTATCAAGTAAAAATTATTCCTTTTAGTAATAAAGGAGAGAATAATCAGATTGTGGAGTTAACAGAACTTAAAAAAAGTAGACAACAAACAGATGTTATAACAATACTTCCAGAAGTAGAAGAAGATAAATTAACAGAATGGAATAATACATATAGATGTGCGGTTGATAATGAATTACTTATGGATTTAGATGATTGGAAAGAGGAAAATGGGAAGGTTTTAGAAAAATTTTTAACTGATTATGATTTTGAATTATCAAAAATAGATAACAAATTATATGGAATCTCAAGTAATGTTCCTTCTACATTTGGCATTATGTATCAAAAAGAGATCTTAGATGAATATGGAATAAATCCCGAAAATATTGAAAGTAATTTATTTGATAATATCGATTTATTGAATAAAGTAAAAAAAGAAACTAATGAAAAACCTGTTAAAGAGATGGGCTTCAGTGTTGGAAAGACAGGATTATGGACAGTTCCTCCAACAAATAATTTAGCATGGAAAAAAGATGAAGGATTTATTTCATTAAGTAAATCAAAAGAGTATAAAGATGTATTGAATCAGTGGCTTTCTTTAAAACAGCAGGATCTAATAAATTTAGACGATGATGAAAGTGTTGTCCCATTTGTTAAGTTACCTGAAAAAAGTATCAGCAGATATGATAAATTTACATATTTATCAGAATCATCAAAAGATTATATCGTAGTGCCAGATGGATCTATACCAGATATGGAATTATATTGGGGCGATAATAAAACAGCAATTGCATCTTGGTCAGAAAATGTCGAAAATGCAAAAGATTTTCTTTTAAAATTATTTACAGATAAAGATATAGCTAATTTAATTCAATATGGAACTGAAGGACAGGATTATGAACTTGATGAAAATAATCGTATTACAGTAACTACATCAAGTCTTGGTTTACGAATATCAGGATATCAGTATACAAATCCAAAAATTACTTATTCTTCTATTTATGAAGAAGATGATAAAGTTGCTTACTCAAATTGGTTTTACTCAACATATGGCGATAATTTTCCTAAAGGTTTTAGGTTTGATGCTGATCCTGTAATTACGGAAATTGCAACAACAAATGATATACTATCAGCATACTTTAATACTTTGACAGATAGTGAATGGACAAATAAAATATATGATTTAGATATAGATGATTTAGATACTTTTTTAAAAGGTTTAAATGAAGAGCTTGATGATGCCGGAATGCAAAAAATAGTTGATGAAGCCAATCGCCAATATCAAAAATGGTTAAAGGAAGGTAAATAAAATGCTTGATTCGGTTAAAAAAATTACGATTATAATACTTTTATTTGTTTTCTTTATAAGTGGCTGTAGTACAAATACGGAAAATTCAAATGATGATAATGTGCAAGTATATGAACAGTTTGGAACATTAGAATTTTCGACGGATGATGGCTTTTATCATACTAATAATAGTGGATATTTATATTTTTTTGATTATGAAAGTAAAAAAGATGTTCTTGTATGCAGTAAAGCTAATTGTAAAATGGAAACAGAATTAAAAGAAGATTCAGAAGCTTATATTGGCTCAGGTACTGGTTTTGTTTGTAATAATAAATTATATGTGATTATTAAAAATGATGATATAGAAAAAAGATATTCGTTGATTGAATCAAATTTGGATCGAAGTAATCAAAAAGAAATCGTTAAAATAAATAGTACTATGATCTTATCATTTGCAGTGATTAAAGAGATAGCTTATTTTGCGATTGATGAAGTTGTTTTTAGCGAATCGGAGAGTGGTGCAATAGTTGAAGAACCAAAACATAATTGTTATCTTTTAGCGATTGATTTAAAAAGTGGTAAAGAGGAAAAATTAACGGAGTCTAAAAATGATTTTAATAATTCCTTAAAAATTATTGCCGCTGATGAAAATAAGATTTATTTAAATTATACTTATTTTGACAACTATTTTGATGGAACAAATTTTAAAGATGTTAATGAAAATAAGGAAAACTATGTATATGATCTAAAAACAAGAGAATTAACAGCTGTTTTGAAGGATAAATATATTATTAAAGGACAACTAAATGAAGATGTCTTCTTAGCACTAGAAGCTCAAAATTTAATAGCAGATGATTTTAATAGTGAAAAAATCTATACAATTTCAAAATATACTTTACCAGACTATAAAACTGAAATCATAGCAACAACAAAAGAATATCCAATTTTAAGTGAAGATGAATGGATATATCAAGAAGAAGGAACTGATCAATATTATGCACTGGATCTAAAAACAGCAGAATCTAAAAAAATAAGCATGAATAAAATCGAAAATGTAGTCATATTTGGAGATGCGAAGGATTATTATTATATAGCATATTTAGAAGATGATGAAATGAAACATGGCTTTATTTTAAAATCTGATTATATAAAAGGAAATAAAAAGATTATTGGTGCTTATTAGGATAGTTGATGAGTTGTTTATAGTTTTAATGATTTGTGGTAAATAAATGATTTTGATATGGGGATCAATAATTCAATGTCATTAAGTTAAGAAAATAGTATTCCAACCAGAAGATACATCAAATAAAGATTTATCTTCTGGTTTTCTATTTTTTTAAGCTAAAAAAGTACAGTATTGATACTGCATTTGACAAGGTGTATAATAGTAAAGACTAGTCATATCTATAGTTAAAGCACACGACAGTTTTTGGCTTGACGTGTCGTGGGTCTGTTCTGCCGGGTCGAATTGGCAAAATTTCTTTAGCTATCAGATGATCTACAGGTGGGATTTTTCCACCTTTTTTTCTTAGAAAATGTCTTATTATATGAAATGATCTGGTAAAATTCACCTGATATTTATATTTTCTTTTATCTTTCTTTGGTATTTTTATATCTTGAACGATACGCTGACTGAAATTATAGAGCAGTAAGCGTGCATATATTTCCTGCTGAATCAGTTTTCTTTTCTTCGCGTGTAATGCATTCAACCCAAGAGCATATTTAACTTGTCTAAATGATGTTTCAATGCCCCAGCGTTTGTTATACAGGTCTTTGATATCATCCATAGAAAACTCTTTTCTATCAAGATTAGTGATGACTGTTTCATAAACATCATCAGTTATTTTGAATCTTACGATTCTACAGTTAAATTCATACCAGGGATTTTCTTTTGACATAAAATCAAAACGAGATTTGTTTGGTAAAAATCTATAGAGTTGAGGACAAGCTTTTGTCATTTTTGTTTGTTTTAAAGTCAACATTCTAAACACATCAATATCAAATTCACCCTCAGGATAAGGACCTAATGATTGAGTAATACATGCACATGAAGTAATATCTCTAACACGTATCAGATAAAAATTACCGGACTTTACAACGTGTTCAAAGCTATTATATGATTCATAATTTCTATCAGCTATGAAAATAGCTTTTGGACCATTATATCTATCTACAAGCTGACAGAAAGCATCATTTTCATTCATTTTTGCTTGTCCCTGAATAATAAGATCATCAAAAGTACATTCCAATAAATCATAAGAAGGATTTAAGTGAAAAGCAGAATAAGGTTTGAAATCTCCTTTACCAAATAAGGTCGTATCTTTATCAAAGACAGTATTATCAATAGGCAGTTCACTGCCATCAATAGCGATAAGTCTATAACCTTTCCATAATTTATTGACATGTGTTTTCTTATTGAAATTATCAAATAAAGTTTTAAAAGCATCAACTTTGATTTTACTTCTAGCCTGGACAAAGGCAGAAACAGTAGGAGTATCAATAGAGAAATCATTGAGTTTAAGAAGTTCATCATTCAAGGAACCTGTTTCCAAGCAAATGACATTTTTCATAGTTGTTTTGAAATTAAGCATTCTTTCACGAGTAAAATCAGTTTCAGGATTTTCGCAAAAAAGTGAACAAGACTGAGCCAATTTATCGAGATAATAATTCAATACGTTTTTAAGATGTTTATAGCTATTCATAATGTAGTACCTCCGATGTATACCTATAAACATTGGGCTATTATCAATTCAGTATTGATAATAGCCCACACAATTTCATATGAAAGTCAATACTTTTATATGAAAAAACACAAAAAAGAGGGGCTCATGTTTTCATGAACTCCTCACGTGTCATCAAATCCTTAACTTAATGACATTGATCAATAATTCCCCATATTTTATTTAACTAAAATGTTATCTAAGAATTGAAAAAAAGTCATTGTTTTGATAAAATCTTGTAAATACATGAAAAGGAGGGGAATTATGCAGTTACATTTTACAAAAATGGAAGGCCTTGGTAATGATTACATATATTTTGATGGGATAAACCAGGAAATTCCCATGGACAAAGAATTTATCACTAAGATCAGTGATCGTCATTTTGGAATTGGCAGTGATGGTATGATCGTGATCTTGCCATCAGATAAATATGATTTTAAGATGAGAATGTTTAATCTTGATGGCAGTGAAGCAATGATGTGTGGTAATG
The DNA here is from genome assembly GCA_000508865.1 of Clostridiales bacterium VE202-01. GTDB lineage: Bacteria > Bacillota_I > Bacilli_A > Erysipelotrichales > Coprobacillaceae > Thomasclavelia. The sequence goes on along the minus strand of BAHP02000110.1, from coordinate 6,343 downwards.
GTATCCGCTGTTTTGCGAAATTTATTTATGATCATCAATTAAGTGATAAACGTGTATTGAAAGTGGAAACTAAATCAGGACTAAGAGTGGTAGAATTGTTGTTTAAAGATGATAAATGTGTGGGTGCCAAAGTTGATATGGGTAAACCAATATTGACATGTAAAGATATTCCATGTACTTATGATAGTGAAACAATGATCAATGAGGTAGTAACGATCGGTGATCATGATTACCCTTTAACAACGATTTCCATGGGGAATCCGCATACAGTAACATTTGTAGATGATTTAGAGACTTTGGATTTAGAGAAAATTGGTCCTGTTTTTGAACATCATGAATTATTTCCTGAAAGTGTTAATACTGAATTTGTGAAAGTAGTTAATGATCACTATGTAAAAATGCGTGTTTGGGAACGTGGTTCTGGTGAAACAATGGCCTGTGGTACAGGAGCTTGTGCTGTGATGTATGCTAGTTATTTAAATAACTATACTAAAGATAAAGTTACAGTCGAATTATTAGGCGGTTGTTTAGAAATTGAATATATTAATGGTACGATCATGATGTCAGGATCAGCTGTTAATGTATTTGAAGGAACAATTGAAATATAGAAAAGGAGAGAAAATATGTTAAATAGTGCAGAAGAAATTATTAAATTTATTGGCGATGCTAAAAAGCAAACACCAGTAAAAGTGTATTTGAAAGGTAAAAATTTACCGGAAGCAACAGAGTTTAAAATGTTTGGTGGTAATGAAAGTAAAGTTTGTATTGGTGATTTAGATGCTATTAAAGCTTATATGGAAGCAAATAAAGAAATGATCACAGATTCATATTTAGAACAAGATCGTCGTAATAGTGCCATTCCACTATTAGATATGACAAATATCAATGCGCGTATTGAACCAGGGGCTTTTATTAGAGAACATGTAACGATTGGTGATAATGCCGTTATTATGATGGGAGCAGTAATTAATATTGGTGTTAAAATTGGTGAAGGAACAATGATCGATATGGGTGCCGTTCTTGGTGGCCGAGTTGAAGTCGGAAAGCATTGTCACGTTGGGGCAGGAGCAGTTTTAGCTGGAGTTATTGAACCACCTAGTGCAACCCCAGTAATTTTAGAAGATGATGTTTTAATTGGTGCTAATGCCGTAGTTATTGAAGGGGTTCATATTGGTAAAGGTGCTGTTGTTGGAGCGGGATCGATCGTAACTGAAGATGTTCCTGCTGGTGCTGTTGTGGTAGGAAATCCGGCTAGAATCATTAAAGAGAAAAAAGATGAAAAAACTGAGGGTAAAACTCAATTAATGGATGATTTAAGAAAACTTTAGGAGATAGATATGGACGCTTTAGAACAAATAAAGAAATGGCGTCAGGAATTACATCAGATCCCTGAGCTGGGTTTACAAGAGTATAAAACTTCTAATTATCTTAAAACGGAACTGCTCAAAATGGGTTATCAGCCAATCTCAATATTAGAAACAGGTGTTTTAGTATATATTGATAACGGTTATGATCAGACTTTAGCTTTCCGTAGTGATATTGATGCTTTAAAAATAAAAGAACAAACAAATTGTTGTTTTGCTTCTAAACATGAGGGTTATATGCATGCCTGTGGTCATGATGGACATATGGCGGCCCTTTTAGGACTGGCTAAAAAGTTAAAAGATCAGCCTAGTTCTTTTAACCATAATATCTTATTGATTTTTCAGCCAGCTGAAGAAGCTCCTGGAGGGGCTAAGCTGCTGGTTGAAGAAGGGATATTAGATAAATATCAGGTAAAAGCTATTTTTGGACTTCATTTAATGCCGACGATCGATGAAGGTAAAATTGCTTGTCGTCCAGGACCTTTAATGGCTCAAAATGGTGAACTTGATGTTACAGTTGTTGGTAAAAGTGCTCATGCGGGATTATATCATTTAGGGGTAGATGCAATTGTGATCGCTAGTTCAATTATTTGTCAGTATCAAAATATTATTTCTCGAGTTATTTCACCAGTTGAAAGCTGTGTTATCAATATTGGTGAAATTAATGGCGGGACAGTAAGAAATATTGTCGCTGATAAAACAACATTTAAAGGAACTGTTAGAACCTATAGCGAAGCGGTCTTTAAAAAGATCGTAGATACGATGCAAGCTATCAATCATGGAATGGAAGAAAGTTATGGCTGTAAAATTGAATTTAGCTGTCCACCGATGTATCCACCCGTTTTAAATGATTATGATTTGTATCGACAGTTTGTTGCTCTGGCTGGTAAGAATTATGAAGAATTAAAAGAACCATTGATGCTGGCTGAAGATTTTGCTTTCTACCAAAGGGAAGTTCCGGGAATTTTCTTTTATGTAGGAACTAAAACAGCCAAATATTCAAGTGGTTTGCATACAGAGACATTTAATTTTAATGAAGAAGTCTTGATGCAGGCAGTGGAATTATATTACTGTCTAGCGTCAAAGATTAAATTGGGGGATTAGAAATGAATTATTATGATAGAGCTAATAATGCTTTAATGAAAGCTTATGGCAGATTCGATGTTACTTTTGATCATGGTAAAGGTGTTTATCTTTATGATGTTAATGGGAAAAAATATTTAGATTTTTATTCTGGAATAGGGGTTAATTCATTTGGTTATGATTATCAGCCTTATACTGATGCTTTAGCTAAGCAGGTACATCGTTTGATGCATATTTCTAATTATTTTAATAGTGTAGAAGCAATTGAAGCAGCCGAAGCGGTAATTAAAGCAACTAAATTAGATCAAGTATTTTTTACTAATAGTGGAACAGAAGCGACAGAGGGAGCTTTGAAATTAGCACGTAAATATTATTATGAAAAACATGGCAAAGCGATAGTGAAATCATCAGTTTGAAACATTCTTTTCACGGTCGTTCTACAGGTTCTGTTACTTTAACAGGAACCCCAGCCTATCAAACAGCTTTTGGACCTTTGATCGAAGGTGTTAAATATGGTGAAATCAATGATTTAGAATCAGTTAAAAAATTAATTACACCACGGACCGCAGCAATCATCTTAGAACCAGTTCAAGGTGAAGGGGGAATTCATGTTTGTTCTCAAGAATTCATGCAGGGAATTAGAAATCTTTGTGATGAGCATGACATTGTCATGATTCTTGATGAAGTTCAATGTGGTATGGGGAGAACAGGAACGATCATGACTTATTTCCAATACGGAATCATGCCGGATGTTGTTTGTTTAGCTAAAGGAATCGGAGCTGGTTTTCCAATGGGAGCCTTTGTTGCCAATGAAAAAGTTGGTTCGGCTTTAAAACCTGGTGATCATGGTTCTACTTATGGTGGTAATCCGATGGCCGGATGTGCTTGTAAAACTGTTTTTAAAATTATTGAAGAGAAAAAAATGTTGGAACATGTCCAGGATATTAGTGAGTATTTAATTGCTAAATTGGATGAACTAGTAGAAAAGTATGATTGTATCAAAGAACGTCGTGGGTTAGGTTTGATGATTGGATTGGAATTTGTTCATCCTATCAAGCCATATATTCAAAAAGCTTTGGATAAAGGTTTGATTTTAATTACAGCAGGTAGTAATGTGATCAGAATGCTGCCACCATTTATTATCGAAGAAAAAGATGTTGATGCAATGATAAAAATCTTTACGGAAGTAATTGAAGAAGTGAATAGTTAAATGAGATTCTTATTTGATAAGAATCTTTTTTGATATCAAAATTTAAATGATATCTTAAAATAAAAATTGTTGATTTTAAAATTTCAAAAATTATACTGTATGCAATAATCATTTACACAGCCTGTTATATTACTGCCTTTGAATGGTTAAAATATAAAATAAGAAGGGAGTAGTATTTGTGGAGATAGATTATAAAGCAATTGGACGAAGGGTGAAAAGTGCAAGAATCAAAATGGGGATGACTCAGGAATTTCTTTCATATCTAATTGATGTGACCCCTGCGCATATGAGTAATATTGAAACAGGAAAAACAAAAGTTAGCTTGCCAACATTGATTGCAATTGCAAATGCGCTTTCTATTTCTGTAGATACACTTTTATGTGATAATGTATTGAATACAAAAATAATATTTGAAGGCGAAGCAAAAGAAATATTTAGAGATTGTGATGAATATGAGATTAGATTGTTAGTGGAGATATTAAAGGCCGCCAAGGAAGCTATGCGTCGTGAAAAAATAATAAGAAATAGATTTAAGATGTAGAATATTATATCTTTTATTAACATTTTCAAGCTAAAAAGAAGTAATTTATCTTTTTTAGTAGTAAATGATAATAGGAGGTTTTAATATGCGTAGATATCCAATATATAGACAAGATAATAATTATAGCTGTGGAGCATATTGTATTAAAATGATTTTAAAATATTATCATTATGATATAAAGACAAAGGAAATAAAAGAGCGCTGTCGTTTAACGAGTGAAGGAATTAGTGTATATGGACTAATATGTTGTTTGAAGTCGTATCATTTTGATGCTAAAGCGTATGAATGTGATTTGAAAACATTATTAAGTGAAGCTAAGCTGCCTTGTATAATACATATTATTAATGAAAATATGACACATTTTGTAGTTTTGTATCAAATAACTAAAAAATATCTTTTAATTGGAGACCCGGCTCAAGGATTAGTTAAATTAACTGAAAAAGAAGTTGAAAAAGTATTTACTGGAGTTTGCATTTGTATTGAACATGTAGGAAGATATATTATTAAGAAAAATCAAAAAGAAGTAGGATTTAAAGAATTTATAATCAAGCATTTAAAGGATAGTTATTATAATATTTTTAAGTTATTAATGAAAGCGGTAGCGATATCACTTTGTAGTATAATTGGTTCATTTTATTTTCAAGGATTGATTAATATGCTTGATGAAGTGGATTTTTATTTTATTATGGGCTTTAGTGCAGTTTTTATATTTGTAGCTGGAATTAGGATCATCATGTGTTATCAGCGTAAAAATTTGGAGATTGAGATCCAAAAGAAACTGAATTATGAGTATGTAAATAAAACGGTTATTAATATGCTGGAACTGCCTTTTAAGTATTTTAATTGTAATCAAGAGGGAGTATTGTTAACTAAAGTTCAAAACTTGTATTCTTTAAGTGATTTTTTTATTCATCTTTATCTTACGATATTTATGGATCTGGTTTTAATGAGTGGGGTTATTATTGCAATACTACTTTTTTCTTTACAGATTGGATCAGTGGTAATAATTGTTTTAATTATGATTGCAATCGTTATAACAAAAGGAATGAAAAGATTAAATAGATTAAATAAGAAAATTGTTACTAGTCAAGAGCAGATGAATCAAGGATATTTAGAATATTTAAAAAATTTTTATAACAGTCATCAGTTTTTTTTAAAACAATTTACTAAAGAAAAGATAAATTACTTATTTGATGAGTATAATTATAATGTTTATTGGCGAGATAAAAGTTTAAATGATCTAAATATTATTAGTGAGTTATTGATTCAAGGATTAGCTTTTTTAGTTGTTATGATAGCTGCTTATTATTATAAAAACGGGTATATTAATATTGGTGATATTGTCTTTTTCTATATGTTGACAACATATTTGATCGAGCCATTATTCAATGTAATTGCATTCATTATTGAAAAAGATGAAATTATGATCTTATATGAGCGTTATAAAGAAATCGTACCAGATAAAAAGGAACGAAAGTTGAAAATAAAAGGTAAGATAAAGGAAATTAAGTTTGATCATATTACATATAGCTATGGCTATAGTAAACCGATCATTGATCATCTGGATCTAGTTATAAAAGATTCGATATGGTTAAAAGGCAACACTGGTGCTGGTAAGTCGACATTATTAAGACTGTTGATGAAACATGATGATTTAATTAAAGGCCGGATATTGATCAACGGGATACCACTGGTTAATATTGATCCTAATTCGCTGTATCAAAAAATTATTTATTTAGATAAGGAACCAATTTTTTATCAAGAATCTTTACGTTTTAATCTCCTTTTAAAAAGTAAAAAAAATTATTTATTAGAAGAATTATTAAGAGAGTTTGCAGTTGATCAATTTATTGATCAATTAGAAATGACAATTGATGTAGAGGGTAGACCGTTATCATCAGGACAACAACAAATCATGATGATCATTAGAGCTTTAATATTAAATCCAGATGTTTTGGTGTTAGATGAAGCTTTGAGTAATGTAGATGATTATCGGGTTGAAAAGATTTTAAATTATCTTCGTAATTGTAGAAAGGAAATAATTGTGATCATCGTTGCCCATCAAACAAAATTAGTGAATCAATTTTATGACTGTGTTATAATAAAAGACGGAAAAATTTCTTAATATTTAATGAAATTTTTGAA
>BAHP02000111.1 GCA_000508865.1 Clostridiales bacterium VE202-01 | reverse complement strand
TGCTGTAGCATCTGCTAATAATGCTTTTGCTTCTTCTAATGCTACATTGAATTCATTTGCTACTGCTGGTACTACTTTTGCTAATTCTTCTTCACTTACATTGTTTGCTACTTCTACTGCAATTGATAATGCTGTTTTATCAACAGTCTTAGGAATCAGTGCCTTAATAGCATCATTTAGTGCAGCTACTGCTTCATCAATTTCTGATTGTGTACTTGCTGTTTCTAACAATATATCAGCATTAGCTAAAATTGTTATGAAATCAGCTTTTTCAACACCATCTTGGTAATAATCCAAATTAATTGTTTTTGCTGTTTCAATCGTTTCAATTAAAAGTGCTTTATTTATTTCCTCATTAATACCAACTATTCGTATTTCGGCTGCACTTCCAAACTCTCCTGAAGTCTCTATCGGAACAATTCTTACATTTGTTGCTTTTACTTTATCAAAAACAGCTACTTTCCAATCATTTGATTTATCCCACTCTCCTTGTAGAACTTTTTCATAAGTCTCTCCATCATCATTACTAATGTAGATCTCATATTTTAAGAATTTTCCATTGTCACCACTTTGTCGCGGTAAATAACGTACTCCACATACTGTTTCTTCATTAGCTAGTTGAATTTCGATCCAGCGATCTTTTATATCAACTATTCCACCACTATAATTTGTATGCCAAATACTACTTATATTATTATCTAACACATTCGCTGCCGGCCCTTCACTTCCACTTGTCGAATGCTGACTTTTAGCAATTGCTTTTTGTCCTTCTGTTGAAAGTATCTTACAATTACCCATACTTGTTACTTTAACTGTATAAGTTGTAGAATTAGCTTGCATTTCTGATTTTACAACAATTTTAACGTTTTTCTCCATCAATGCACTATCTAATTTTACTATATAAGTATCCCCATTTTCTACTTTATTACCATCAACATATACTATAGCTTTTGAACTAGATGATACTGGTTTAATGCCAATTTGTCCAGCTTGTGCTCCAATATCCACAGAATAATCATAGACTGTCTTATCAAATTCTTTATCTAATTTGCCACTAGTTACCTCTAAATCTTTCAAACTGCTATCTTTATCAAGAGTACTTGTATCAACTGCATTTTCTTCAGTTACGATCCAGACTGGATTACCAGCTAAAACCTTTTCTTCTATAGTACCATTATAAAAATTAACAGTTACCTTTTTATCATTTAAAAGTTTTACACTTACGTTTGAAACCACATCTTCAAAAGGAGTGATAGTAATTAAATCATCTGTTACATCAACTACTGCATTATAAGCTTCAAAAGTTCCGTCTGCTTTTTCTACAATATATGCTTTTGTTAAAGCTACTTCACCCATTGCTTTAAACACTTCATGGACATCGTTATCGCAGGCAGCTCCTTGAACAACGCTTCCTCCCATAGCTGTGTAACCTGGTACCCATGTATTTTTTGGTGCTCTCCACCAATAACTGATCATTGGTACATATTCTTCGCCAATTGTTTTTCTAACATGTTTTCCTACGATCTTATCATCGATAGATGCTTCTTCATCTTTTACAAAGAAGTTTGTATCTCTTTGAGGGTCAGCAATAAATGCCCAGTTCAATATTCCATCATAACCCATCAACTGTGCACATGACCCCATGGCATTCATACCCCGTTCTAAATATTCTACATTCCCAGTTAATTCATAAAGGTTAAACAAGCCATATATACTCCATGCACTCCAGCCATGAGGTGAGTTCATCATATTTGGTGCTGTAGATGTTAATCCCATTTCCACATCATATTGCGCTTCCCAAAATCTTAATGTTCCACCATTCATTCTTGAGTCTGGAATAATACTTTGTTGATGTGATGTATGACGCTCCATATATTTTTCTGCTGCTTCAGCATATTTTTGTCTCTCTTTACTACCAGCTGGGAACATAAGAGCAAATTCACTTAGTTGTGTAATAGAACATGAATTAGCACCATCTTCAAAAGTCGCTTGTCCTTCAGTATCAAAATTACCATCTACCCGCACCAACTTATCCATTGCCTTTGTAAGAGAAGCCATATGTAAATCATAACGTTCTCTATAATATTCTCTATCACTTTCACTAAGAGTATTATCCTCCATTAAGTCTTTTTCAACATAAACTAATTCCATAATTGATTTAGCCGGATAAATAACTGAGGTATAATCAGTGCTGCCATTATAATAACCACCATCTGCTTTTTGTTTTGTCATCAAAAAATCTGCCAATACTTCAGCTTTTTTCAATGATTCGATATTTCCAGAACTTTGATATTGATCTACAAATATCCCTAATGTTGTCGAATGATTTTGAATTCGATCTTGCCATGAAGTTGGTAAACCAGTATCAACATCATACATTAAAGGATATATTTCTTCAAATTTTTCATCAATCTGATCGTCCCATAATGCATCTGGAAAATATTTTTTAGCTATATAAGCTGAATATAGTCCATAATAAGATTCACCGTGTGAAGTACCTTTTTGCGGTGCTTCTACAGCCGCTTCTCTTGCTTTTTTTATATACCATGACCAATCTTTACGAATGCTCAGATTCATTTCAGCTATATAACCCTCAGCATTTTCAGCTGTTATTTTATAAACACCTTCTAACTTATCAGCAGCTTCAAAAACAGCTTTATAATTACCATCAGATTCCTTTTCAATATCTAATTTTGAAATATTGCCTTCTGGATCTTCTATCGTCAGTTTATTATCTTTAATTGCTGATTTTGATAAAATCGTAATTTGACTTTGTTCTCCTTGAGCTAATGTATACCGATCAGCATCAAACATTGGTAAATCAGTGTTTTTGGCTATTACTTCTTTTACATCCTCAATTGCATTTAATGTTGTTACAGGCTTTAAATAAATATTCCATGTTTTCTCTTCACCAGGTGCTAATTTATCTAAACCTTGAGGATGTCTTTCAGGAAGCTTACCAGATTGAAGAACATCTAAAGATGCCGAATAAATACGATGAGCACCACTTTGATAATCCAAAGTATAAGAAGCAACAGGACTATCAGTTGCAATTGTCATCAATCTACCTGATGGCGTTGATAAATATCCCCAGGCATGTATTTTTTCACATCTTATCAAAGTAGGGAATAATTGATCGTTATAATCTGGATATTTTTCAAGATACGTATTAAATCCTAGTTGAATACTTGCCTGATCTATTTTAGATTCTTCATCTAAATTGTTTTTTATTGCAGCACTAACTACCATCTGATCAAGTTCATTTACACTATAACCTATTGTAAACGTTAGATTCTTCCCATTATTTTTATAAGTCCCAGTGTAAATCTTATTTCCCTGATCATCTTCATCAACAGACGAAAGAATAACTTTTTCGCCATTAAGTGTCCATACAAAACCGCTATACTGATCTTGACGAACTGGAATATTATACATTTCATCAGCAATTTTAGTTTTTAATTCAGAAATCTCACCACCACTATGATTAATTATCCAATTATCTGTTTTAATTGTCTCATCTATGTTTACTGGTGCTTCATTAGATACTGTTATCGCACTAACATTCATATTTGCCCAAGTAGAGTCATATCCTTTTGTAACAATAGCCCGTATCTTTACTTCATCGTTTACTTGAGATGTTCTATATTGAATTCTAGCTACTTGATAATTAGTTGTATCAGGTATAGTACTAGAGCTTCCAAAAGAACTACTATATTGTATAGTATCATTTACCAAAACTTCTAATTTTACATCAGCAGCCCATGCTCCAGCGTAAAAATTAATATATTTCATTTCTTTACTTCCAGGAAGTTTAAATTCTATTCCACTTCCTTCACCTTGAAACACATAAGCTTTATGACCATTATTTTCTTCTACAGGACTTATCCCGTCATTATATGAAAAAGCTGTTTTTGTTTTTTCGCTAATTGGTGTTCCTTGAGCTTTCCCAATCAAAGTAACATCACTTATTAAATGAGTTTCTACATCTTTACGATTATACTCACTTAATACAGGATCATTAAGATATAACCAATCAACACTTCCTTCTTCACTAAGATTTACTGCTGAAGGTACAGTTTTCATTATGCCACCAATAATACTACCATCATCTTCTATGCGGCGAGTTCCCAATGTAATACCGCCAATGTTCATATTACCCCAGTTATTATCGTATGTATGATTTACTTTTATAATAACTTTTACTGTATCATCAACACTGTCAGTATGATAATCAATTTTCAGAGTTTGATATTTAGCAGGACTTCCTGCTGTAGTATCATTACTTCCAAAGATTTCTGCATAAGCTTCTTCACCATTGATTTCTACAGTGACTTTAATATCCGCCGCCCATGCTCCTGTATAAATATCTAAACATCTATTTTCAACACTTCCTGGGACTTTAAAAGAAAAGCCATTATTTGCTCCTGTAAATACCAGTCCTTTTTTATTTACTTCAGGAGACATTAAATTAGACATTCCATCACTATAAACAAAATTTGTCTCTACATTAGTAGTAACATAATCGCAATTACCAATTAAAGTCATTTCTGTAATCCCTGCATCTAATACATTTTTGCGATTAAAACTGCCAAATTGTGCTGAATCCATATGAATCCAATCAATATCTCCCTGCTTTGATAAATTCACATATTCCGGTGCTTTTATCAATTCACCTTGTACTAATCCCTCACTTAAAGAAGATCCATAATTCTGTTCTTTATCTGATAAAGCGATTCCCTGAATACTTTGGTTACCATATGTAGTATCAAATACTTCTATTGTCTTGATCACTACTTTTACTTCATCAGATTCATTATCTGTATAATAAGAAAATTGCGTTAAATAACTTTCAGCACCACTCGTTGTCGCTGTTTTACCATGAATATTAGAATATTGTATTTTATCATTGATATAAACAGTCAATTCGACTTGTGATGCCCATGATCCAGTAAATACCGATACATATCTTTTTTCAAGACTGGCTGGCAAAATAAAAGATGTCATTCCTCCTAGACCATTGATAACCTGTCCTTTATGATTATCACTTGGCGAACCGGAATAAACAAAATTTGTATCCGTATCATTCATAATTTGAGCAAGATTACCTTCTAATTTAACATCTCTAATCTGATTTATAGCTGATCCTGCCCATTGAGATTGTGTTTTTACATTACAATGAATCCAGCCAAGATTTCCATTTTCTTCTAAATCAGCAGTAGCCGGAGCTCGCTTTATTGTTCCCTCTACATAATCAGATTGCTCAAGATTTGTTTTTCCAACCGCTGCAACTGGTAATTTAAAAGTCTGTAATCCAGTAATTGTCATTACCATTACTAATAAACAAACTCCTATTTTTTTCCAAATCTTTCTTCCCATAAATATCCTCCTTTTATTTGCATTAATTTTATCGTATTTTCCCTGATTTATTGCTTTTTATCTATTGTTTTCCCTCCTTTATGCAAACACTTCATCTTTAATCATGATATCATTTGTAAGCGCTTACGTCAATTTTTAAAAAAATAACAAATAATGTTCATCATTATTTGTTATTTATAAACTTTTAAAAACAATTAAGCACCTTTCTTCGTTTTAAATAATTTTTTAAAATCAAAGAATGCTACTAAAACACCTAATGCAATCAATAAAATTGCAAAGATCAATTGTAATCCTGATGTCAAGAAATCAAGTGTTCCTGTAGTCATCCATGTATTAACAATATTGTATACTGAAATACCTAATGAACTCAATGTAACAACTAACATTATACACATTGGAATGTATAACATAAATCCTTTACGACCAGTAACCTTTAAGAATACTGATAACGAAATTAATACCATTGCTGCTAATAATTGGTTTGCAGAACCAAATAATGGCCAAATATTATTGTAGCCACCAAGTGATAATAAATAGCCACAGAAAAGTGTTAAAATCGTAGCAAAATACTTATTTGTAAGTAACTTATTTATACTTGAAGCTTCTTGTGAATTAGAAACTTCAAATAATTCTTGAAATGACAAACGTCCAATTCTTGCAACCGCATCTAATGATGTAAGTGCTAAAGCTGATACAAACATTGTCATAATACAAATACCCCATTCTTGAGGTAACCCAAGTTTTGAAACAAAAGCTGTGACCCCTACTGAAAATTTAGTAAAAGGTGTTGCTCCTTCAGCAGTAACCAACGAAGCTAATTGATCTGTTAATACCCCATCACTTACTAATTGAGTCAAAGATCCAACAACCACTACTACCAAAATAGCAAGTAATGATTCTAATAACATTGAACCATAACCTACTTGTAACATATCTTTTTCATTCTTTATTTGTTTACTGCTTGTTTCAGATGATACTAATGAGTGAAAACCAGAAACTGCTCCACATGCTATTGTAATAAATAATGTTGGAAATAAATAACTGCCTGATTCACTCTTAAATCCTGTAAATGCAGGAAGTGAAATAGTTGGATTATAAAAAATAACACCAATTACTGCAGCAGCAATCATCCCTACAAATAAAAATGTAGTTAAATAATCTCGTGGTTGTTTTAATAACCACATTGGTGTAACTGATGCAAAGAAAATATAAATAAAGACAATATAGATCCAAGTATTTTTGCTTAAATAAATTGGACATACGATTCCACCAATCAACATTAAAATAATCAATCCAATTCCAATCAATGCTTGTACTTTACCACTTACATGATATTTCTTTAAAAAGAATCCAAAAACAATTGCCACAACGATATATAACATTGAAATTGATGCAGCTGCTGCATTAGGTTGTAATTTTGATCCATCAACTGCTGAAAAACCATTAAATGTTCCTGCTACCATATCTGCAAAAGCAGCGATAACTAATAATGTAAATAACCAGCAAAACAAAAAGAATAATTTCTTACCTGTTTTTCCAATATATTCTTCAATTATTCCACCCATTGACTTTCCATTAGACTTAACAGATGCATATAATGCTCCAAAATCCTGAACAGCACCAAAGAAAATTCCCCCAACAAGAATCCATAATACTGTTGGTACCCAACCAAACATTAATGCCATGACTGGTCCTGTTACAGGTCCCGCTCCAGCAATCGATGAAAATTGATGGGCAAATACTTCCCACTTACTACTAGGGACAAAGTCTACTCCATCATCATTTTTTACAGCTGGTGTTTTTGCTTTAGAATCTACACCCCAGGTTTTTTCAAGATAACGTCCATATCCAAAATAGGCTACTAACAGCGCTATCATAGAAATTATTAATAATAGTAATCCATTCATCAATATTCCCCCTTCATACTATTTTATAACATTTACTAGAATACGCTCATAATTTTTGTTTGTCAACATAATAATTTATTACTAAAATAAATTATTTTTGAACTTAAAAAGTGATAAAATAGACATCTTATCACTTTCCTAAATTAAACTGACTATTATATAAATTATAATAATATCCTTTTTTTCTTAATAACTCTTGATGTGTTCCTTGTTCTAAGATTCTTCCTTTATCCATAACTAAAATAATATCTGCATTTTTAATCGTTGATAAACGATGCGCAACAATAAAAGTTGTTCGTCCTTCCATCATAGTATCAAAAGCTTCCTGAATCTGTAATTCAGTTCTAGTATCAATCGAACTCGTAGCCTCATCAAGTATTAACATCGGTGGTTTTGTCAACATGATTCGAGCAATGCAAATTAATTGCTTTTGCCCTTGAGAAAGATTGCCCCCATTTTCATCAATTAATGTATCATAACCATCTGGTAAATTCATGATAAACTTATGCACTCGAGCCTTTTTAGCGGCAGCAATAATTTCATCATCAGTAGCATCATTTTTACCATAAGTTATGTTTGCTTTTATACTTCCTTTAAAAATCCATGATTCCTGTAATACCATCCCATATAATCTTCGAAAATAGTCTCTTTCCATATCTATCGTATTTATACCATCAATACTAATTGAACCACTATTTAAATCATAAAAGCGCATTAATAAATTTATCAATGTTGTCTTACCACAGCCTGTCTTTCCTACAATAGCAATCGTTTGTCCCGGTTTAGCTTCTAGATTTAGATTTTCAATCAATGTTACATTTGGGTCATAGCTAAAAGAGACATTTTTTAAAGTCACATTACCTTGAACACTATTTATTACTTGAGGATCAGTTACAGGAGTTTCTATTGCCTCATCCAACAAACTAAATACTCTTTGACTAGCGGCCAAAGCTGTTTGCATCTCTGTCATAACTGAAGAAATCTCATTAAATGGTTTAGTGTATTGGTTAGCATACGTTAAAAAACTTGATAATAAACCAACACTAAAATGACCATTTAAAACACTTATTGCCCCAAACACCCCAACTGCTCCATATACTAGACTATTTACGAAACGTGTCGTTGGGTTGATCAATGCCCCATAAAACTGTGACTTAACACCACTAATATGCATCCGCTGATTTATTTCTTTAAATCTTTCTTCATTTGTTTTCTCGTAATTAAAAGCTTTGATAATTCGCTGATTCCCTATCATTTCTTCAATATAACCATTCATTTCACCCCGAAGTTCTAATTGTTCTTTAAAATATATGTGTGTCCTTTTTACAATTAATGAAGCTACTAATAATGACAATGGAGTTAAAATAATCACGACAGCAGCAATCGATATATTAATCAAACACATGATTATGATTGTACCAATAATCGTCGCAATACCAGTAAATAAACTAGTAAAACTTTGTAACAGTCCGGTTCCAATTAAATCAATATCATTGATTACTCGCCCCATAATATCACCGTGAGGATGACTGTCAATATATTTTAAAGGCAACAAGTGAATTTTTTCAAATACACGATCTCGAAGATCATTTGTGATACTATATGTGATCTTATTTGTCAACTGCCCTAAAATCCATTGCACTAAAGCTCCAGCTACGATTACAAGTACAATAATCATTAATTGCTTTAATAAAGCATTAAAATCCACCTGATTTATTCCTATTAATAAATCGATTGCCCACCCTAATAATACGGGTGTAATCAATGATAAACAGACACTTAAAAATGATAAAACAAGAATCCCTATCAAAATCAAACGGTATGGTTGGCAATATGTTAATAATCTTTTAATTGTTTTTTTATCCACGATTACCACCATCCCTACTATGCTGCGAATCATAAATTTCTTGATATATTTTACAATTTTGCAATAATTTTTCATGATTGTCGAAACCAACCAATTCTCCGTGATATAAAACAATTATTTTATCAGCCTGTTCTACTGAGGCGGTTCGTTGCGAAATAATTATTTTTGTCATATCCAATTTTTTTAACTCTTGTCGCAATTTAAAATCAGTAGCATAATCAAGAGCACTTGAGCTATCATCTAAAATTAAAATTTGCGGATTTTTGACTAAGGCTCGAGCGATAGTCAATCGCTGCTTTTGTCCTCCCGAGAGATTTTTTCCCCCTTGTTCAATCATTGTATCTAAACCATCAATTTTATCTTCAATCATCTCTTTACCCTGAGCAATCGTTAAAGCACGAACCAATTCATCATCCGTTGCTTCATGATTTCCTAAACGAAGATTATCTCTTATCGTTCCAGAAATCAAGGCAGCGTATTGTGGCACAAAACCGATAAAACCACGTAACGCTTGAAGGTCATAGTCTTTTATCGATCTTCCATTAAGTAAAATTTCTCCCTTAGAAGGATCATAAAAACGTGCCATTAAATTCACCAATGAACTTTTACCAGCTCCTGTTCCGCCAATAATCCCAATTGTTTCTCCAGCTTTAATGGTAAAGTTCAAATTATCTAAAACATTCTTTTTATCATAAGCAAAACTGACATCTTTAAACTCAATACAATTATCATTCTTTATCCAGTTTTTTTCTTGACCGTCACTGCTAACTTCTGGTTTAGTTTCAAGAACTTCAAAAATTCTAGTATAGCTCGCTCCAGCTTTATTATAAATTGATAATACGTTTGCAAAAACGATCAACGCTAATAATATTGAATTCATATAATTTACCAGTGCAATAATTTCACCTTGTGATAGATCACCAATGTTTACTTCAACACCACCAAAGTATACTATTAATACAATTGCAATATTAACAATCAAATATGTAAAAGGATTTAATAAAGCCTGAATCCTTCCTACTTTTACTTGAATGTCTTTTTGATTCTTAGTCTCATAATTAAATTTATGAATTTCTTTATTTTGACAGGTAAATGCACGAATAACTCTAATTCCATCTAGATTTTCTCTAACTATTAAGCTTATTTGATCTAATTTTTGTTGGACACGGTTAAAATAAGGCATTGAAATTATAGTTATCATCAACATTACTAACGCTAAAATAACTGCTCCTACAATAAAAATAGAGGCTAATGGTCCGCTAATTAAAAAAGCTAAAACTAATGAACCAAACATAATAAATGGCGCACGTGACGTTAATCTTATTGTCATTGCTATCGCTAACTGTATCTGGACGACATCATTGACTAAACGAGTTACTAAAGTTGGCGCATTTAATTTATCAAGATTATGATGATCATAACAATTTATCTGATGATACATATCTTCACGTAATTTAGTTCCCACACTTTGAGATGTGACTGATGCATAATATTGACATACTAATGCAAATAAATAACCAGCCACTGCCAATCCTACTAAGATTAGACCTCTTATTAAAATATAATTTTTATCATTATTTTTAATTCCGACATCAATGATATCTGCCATTACTAAAGGTACCATTAATTCTAGTGCTGCTTCGGCAATTTTAAAAACAAACCCGATAATAGCTGGAAGTCGATATTCTTTTACATATCTCATTAATTTCATTATCTAACCCCCTAATCTTGATTTATTATACCCTATCTCTTTATAAATACAAAAAGAATTATAATTTATCTAATATTAAATACAAATATAAATATAGCGTCCAAATTTTACATACTCAGTCTTTTTTCTAATACAGCCATCAATAATTAAAAAACCAGCTTGATTAATTTCCTGACTCATATCTTCGTAAGTTACAATAACCATCTTATCACAGATTTTTCGGGCAGATTGAATCAGTTTGCATTGTTCTTCATACGTGATCGGGGTATATAAGTTGTAAGGAATATCCATTATAGCTACATCATAATGTTTATCTAAATCATGTATGCTTACTTTATTTATCAAATATTCATCATACCCAAAATATTTTAAATTTTTTCTTGCCAGCCAAGATATTTCCCGAGAAATATCAAAACCTTCAATATCTAAGCCTAAAGCTAATCCCTCTAGAACTACGGTTCCCATGCCACAACATGGATCAACGATTCTCACCTGGTCTTGATTGCCAGCAGCAATATTAACTAACGTTCTCGCTAAACGAATATCTAGTGAATTTGAAAAAGTATTTGGCTTATCATCATGTTTTTTCCATGAGGGCACACCATGATGATAATAACCACATATCCAGTTGTTTGTTAATTTTGTAATTGCAATCGTATGATCAGGTTTGGACATATTGACACTACCTTCAATTGCCCATGAGATATCTTTACATTTTTGTAAACTTTCTTGATAATCAACATGTGTGATTTGATTTTTCAAATAAATCACTTTAAAATTTTGATATTCTTTATGTAAACTTTTTATTTGTTTAATAAGTTGATTAAAATCATCATTGATCTGCCAAATATCGATTTTAGCTTTCATAAAGACACTTTTATCAACACTATAGTTTAAATTACTCAAATAATATTTACTTTTGAACTTATCTTTAAATAAAGCTCTAAACTCTAGAGCACATAACTCTTTATCCTCAGGGGGATAATTAAAAACATATAAATACTTTTTCATATAACTCCTCTTATTTGTATCGATCCTTTAATTATGATATAGTAACAGTACTTGGAGGTCAACTATGCAATTTATTCATTCATTAAAAGAACGCTTTTCTAAAGAGCAGTTGATGATTATTGCCACCGCTCTTAGCTTATCTACTCCGTTCTATATTTGTGTTCCATTTTTATTACTTGAAACATTGTACTTATTGTACACTAAAAAAATCATTAGTGCTTTTAAAAGCACCCCAAAATCTAAGTATTTAGTTATTTTTATGTCTTTAACTCTGATTGTTTCTTTGTTTTATCAAAATTGGATCGGGGTGGGATGTGTTGTATTAATTTTTATTTTTGTTTCATTGATGCTTTATTATCGAAAATATATTAATGTTGAAGTATTTGAATTTATTTTGGATATGCTGATAGCTTTATCTATTTTATGGGCTATCTATGGTTTGTATGAACAAATGCAGATCTTACAGCGCCTTGGTTATGATCATTTTACATTAAAGGTTTTTAGTCGGCGTGAAAATCGACTTAATTCTGTTTTTTTCAATGCTAATTATTATGCTATGATGATTGAATTTATTATTATGATGATTGGTTATAAACTTTTTGGAACTAAAAACATAAAAAAACAAATATATTATTTTATTGTTGCGGGAATCAATTTTTTCTTATTATATATGACTGGTTGTCGAACCGCTTTTATTGCTACAGCAGTAGCTGTATTAGTATTTTTGATAATTAATAAGAATTATCGAATTTGTATGCTGATTGCTATTATTTGCATTATAGGTTGTATTTATTTTGCTATTAATCCGCAACAATTTCCAAGAGTTGAAAAATTAATTGATAATTTTACTGTAAGAAAAAAAATATGGCATGCTGCTATTGAAGGAATTAAAGCACATCCATTATTTGGTCAAGGACCAATGACTTATATGATGATTTTTGAAAAATATAATGGTCATGTTACTCAACATGCACATAGCGTTTATCTTGATCCTGTATTATCATTTGGGATCATTGGTATTGCTACCCTTGTTCCTTATATAGTTGATAATTGTAAAAGATTATTTGAAGTATATAAAAAAAGGCTTAATCTTCGCTATGTTGCTTTGGTAACCGCCTGCATTGTTGCTATTTTATTACATGGACTTTTAGATTATACAATCTTTTGGGTTCATACTGGCTTGTTATTTTTAATGATTGCTTCATCATTTGACATGTTCAACCATAATTAAAAGAGATCGTAAGATCTCTTTTAATATGAATCTTTGATTTGAACTTTTTCCTTCACACAAATTATTCCCATCCAAATAAAACTAAATAAAATTAGTGCTATCAACCATAACGGGATCCCCTGGATAACGCAATCTCCAATCAGGATTTCCACAATCACAAATAAGCTCACCGCAATTAAAGCAAATTTGTTCATCACAACCGCCTCCTTATTAAATATATGTTTATCCTTACCTTTATTATACATATTTTACAAATTAAATAATATCACTAATTTGTTAAAAAAATGTTAAATATCAGGATTATTATATATTTAAAAAATCGCTATGATTATTTTACCTCGCTTTTATTTGCGAGATAAACAATTCCTAACATTATCGGTATCAATAATAAAACTCTTCCTCCTGATAGATTAGTACTTTCGCTACCATTGTAAGCCAATAAACTTTTAACATTTATTACACTGATTACTAAACTTGTTGTTACCCCTAATAATTTTTTCACTATAATCACCTGTTATGAAGTGACCTTTGTCAAGACAAAAATATACAATTCATAATATTTTTATTAAATTGTTTCATCAAAGGCATACAAAGACTCC
>BAHP02000112.1 GCA_000508865.1 Clostridiales bacterium VE202-01 | reverse complement strand
TTAGACTGTTTTTATAATATTTATAATAAAATAATTTGATCATTATAATTAATTTATAAAAAAGCATTTCAAAAATAACTAATTTAATCTGAAAAAAGTTATCTAATATAATTCGCTAATCAACACTTCTTCATCAGCATGAACGATAGAAATTGTTGAAATGAACATAAAGGCACATACAAAACAACTTAAAATTTTCTTTATCATTTTCTCTTCCTCCTTATTTTTCGGTGTTATTTTAACATTTAAAAAGTTTTAATAAATGTTAAATCTTCACCTAATTGAGGTTATTTTCTCATCTTATCCCTATATTTAGCGGGTGTATAATTATATTTTTTTTGAAAATTTGAGTAAATGATTTTAAATTGGGAAAACCATGTAGATATGAAATTTCAATAATTGAATATTCAGAAAATAATAGATCTTTACGAGCATTTTTTAAACGTACTGAATTGATATATTCTTTAACAGTCATATTTAAACTTGTTTTAAAATACTTTGATAAATATCCTGGAGATATGTGAAAATGATCTGCAATTTGACCAATTGATAAATCTTCATTATAATGCTCATCAATATATTTTGTTATTCTAATAATTCTTTTGTCATGTTCTGATTGAACCATAAAAGGATAGTCTTTGCGTTTACATAAGGTTTGAGCAAAAAGAATGTAAAGAAGATGTAAAATATAACTTTTTATTTCTATATCTTTAAAATTATTTTCATGTTCATAAGCAAGAATTATATGATAAATATCTTTTAAAACCTCATGTTGTGTTTGACGATCTGGTTGCATAAAATAATAATTATCGATCTCACTAAAATTCTGTTTAATAAAATCATAATTTATTTGCAATGCATATCCTTTATATATTTCTGTTTCCTCTGTATGCGCTATACCATGAATTTCTTGCGTATTAACAATATAAAAGGTCCCCTCTTTAACAATAATTTCTCTTGTATCTATATACAGCCTCAATTCACCTAATATCGGTATTAAAATCTCAATACTATTATGCCAATGTTTTGCAGTCTTAGTAAGATGATCTTCAAAATATAAATCAATTAGTTTGATCGGTAAATCATAATCAAGCTCTATTTTCTCATACTGTATCATATTATCTCCTACTTTATTTTTATATTTCTTATTAAAAATATAACACAAAAATATATGATCAATCCAAACTTTTTTAATATTCAAGAAAAATAATAAGAGCATAGGATGATCTATGCTCTTAAATAAATAATTTTATTGATTTTCATTATTTTTCATATTTTTAAATGCTGTTGACAACATTAATTTAATTCGATTTAACTGATTAACTTCACTCGCTCCTGGATCATAATCAATTGCAACAATATTACTTTCAGGATAAGCCTTACGTAAAGCCTTGATTGCTCCTTTACCAGTAACGTGATTTGGTAAACAAGCAAATGGCTGCATACAAACAATATTTGGAGCTCCTGATTCTATTAATTCAATCATTTCACCAGTCAAAAACCAGCCTTCACCTGTTTGATTTCCAATTGAAACAATCGTACTTGCTTTATCAGCTAAATGTTTGATTGCAGCTGGTGGATCAAAACGTTTAGATTTCTTTAATGCTTTAATCATATCATGACGCAATAGATCCACAAACTTCATGGCAAGATTGCAAAGTCTAACTGCATTTTTAGATGCATGAAAATGCTTATTTTCAAAATCCGTACTATAAAAACAGTATTGGAAGAAATCAATTAGATCTGGCATTACAGCTTCGCCACCTTCACGCTCAATAATTTCAACAATTTCATTATTTGCAGTAGGATGGAATTTAACCAAAATCTCACCAACTAAACCAACTCGTGGTTTTTTTATGTCTAATATTGGTAATTCATCAAATTCTTTAACGATTTGATAAACATTTTTTCTAAAAGTAGAAATATTACCATTTTTTACATCTTCCTGACAACGTGTTACCCAAGATTCATATAATTCATTAGCACTATTAGCAACTGCTTCATATGGTCGAACACGATATAAAATTCTCATAAACAAATCACCATACATTGCCCCAATAATAACTTTTTTAGCTAATGGTAAGGTTATTTTGAAACCTGGATTATTTTCAAGTCCTTGTAAGTTAGCTGAAATTACCGGTACTTGCGGCATTCCTGCATCTTGTAAGGCTTTTCTAATAAAAGCGATATAGTTAGTTGCTCGACATCCCCCACCTGTTTGTGAAATAATTACTGCCGTTTTATCCAAATCATACTTACCACTCAATAATGCTTCCATAATTTGACCCGTTACTAAAATACTTGGGTAGCAAGCATCATTATTTACATATTTCAATCCTGCATCAACAGCTCCCTTATCAACCGAAGGCAAGACTACTAAGTTATAACCTGATTCTTGCATAGCTGTTTCAACAAACTGAAAATGTATAGGTGACATTTGTGGACATAGGATCGTATATCCTGATTCTTTCATTTCTTTTGTAAATGGAACTTTTAATGGTTGATATTTAGGATAAATTTGTTTTTTATTTTTAGCTTGTTTTTCAATCGTTGCTTTAAGTGAACGAATTCTAATTCTAATTGCCCCTAAATTACTACCTTCATCTATTTTTATTAATGTATATATTTTATGACGTGCTTTTAAAATATCAGCTACTTGATCACTTGTTACAGCATCTAAACCACAACCAAATGAAGTAAGCTGAATCAATTCAAGATTAGGCTGAGTTGCGACAAATGACGCTGCCCGATATAGTCTTGAATGATAAGTCCATTGATCCACTACCCGCAACTGATCTAGATCCTTATCTAAATGACAAATACTATCTTCTGTTAATACCGCCATTCCTTCAGCAGTAATCAAATCAGCTAAACCATGATTAATTTCTGGATCAACATGGTATGGTCTTCCTGATAAAACAATTCCTGTTAAATTATTTTCTTTGATATATTTTAAAACTGTCTCTCCTTGTTCTTGGATATCTTTACGGCATTTTGCTAATTCATCATATGCTGCATTAATTGCTGCCTTTAATTCTTTATCATCAATACAAAATGCTTTTAATTCATTTTTTAAGTTATTAAATAATGTTTTTGGATTACTTAAATCCATAAATGGATTACGGAAGATTACTGAACTATCAGCTAAGTTATCAACATTATTTCGAATAACTTCTGGATATGATGTTACAACAGGACAGTTATAATGATTATTAGCATTATCAAATTCTTTTCGTTCATATGCTAAACTAGGATAAAAAATATATTTTACACCTTTTTCAATTAACGCTTCAATATGACCGTGAGCTAATTTTGCTGGATAGCAGACACTTTCAGAAGGAATCGATTCAATTCCTTTTTCATATATTGCTTTACTAGAACGTGGTGATAAAACTACACTAAAACCTAATTTAGTGAAAAAAGTATGCCAGAAAGGATAATTTTCATACATATTTAAGACACGAGGAATCCCAACTTTCCCTCTAATTGCCTGTTCTTTATTTAAAGAACGATAATTGAAGACCCGACGATATTTATAATCAAATAGATTTGGCAATTTCTTTGTAGATACAGGTATATTAGCACCTCGTTCACAACGATTACCGCTAATATATTCACTATTATCATTAAATGTAGATACTGTTAACATACAGTGATTTGTACATTTTTGACAATATCTTATTTCACTATGACAGCAAAACTGTTCTAATTCCTCTTTAGTTAGTAATGTTGTTGGTTGTCCTTGATAACTTTCTCGAGCTAATCGAGCGATTCCAAACGCTCCCATTAAACCAGCGATATCCGGACGAATTGCATTGACTCCAGATTCTTTTTCAAAAGCTCTTAAAACTGCTTCGTTATAAAAAGTTCCTCCCTGAACTAGAATACTATCACCTAAATCATCTTTACTTCTAAGCTTGATTACCTTGTATAAAGCATTTTTTATTACAGAATATGATAAACCAGCACTAATATCTTCAACTTTAGCTCCTTCTTTTTGAGCCTGTTTTACTTTAGAGTTCATAAAAACAGTACAACGGCTTCCAAGATCGATCGGTGCTTTAGAATTCAATGCTAAAGCAGCAAACTCACTTACTTCATAACCTAATGATTTTGCAAATGTTTCAATAAAAGATCCACATCCACTTGAACATGCTTCATTTAATAAAATATCTTGAATGATTCCATCTTTGATTTTAATGGCTTTCATATCTTGTCCACCAATATCTAAGATAAAGCTAACATCTTTTTTAAAATATGTAGCAGCTTTGTAGTGAGCCATAGTTTCAACTTCACTCATATCAATTTTCATCGCTGCTTTAATCAAAGCCTCACCATATCCTGTTACACCACTATATACTAATTTTACTTTTGGAGGCAAAAGATCATATATTTCTTTTATAATCTTAACAACAACGTTTAATGGATTTCCTTCATTAGAATCATAAAATGAATATAATAATGAATCGTTATCATCGATCAATACCGCTTTAGTTGTCGTTGATCCAACATCAAGTCCTAAATATACATTACCAATATAACTTTTAAGATCATTTTTTCTAACTTTATCAATATAATGACGATGTCTAAATTCATTCCTATCATCATCATCTACAAATAATGCTGGTAATGTATTTTCATTAGCTAACATACTATCATCAATATTTTCTAATTTATTAATCAGCGTTTCAATATCCGTTATACTTGTTTCTTCCTTAGCTAATAACGTTGCTCCCATCGCAACAAATAATTGTGAATTATCAGGAAAAATGATATCTTCATCTTTAAGATTTAAAGTTTCTATAAAACGCTGTCTTAGCTGATCCAAGAAAAATAATGGTCCACCTAAAAACGCAACTTTACCCCTTATTGGTTTTCCACAAGCCAAACCACTAATCGTTTGATTAACTACAGCTTGAAAAATAGAAATAGCGATATCTTCTTTGTTGGCACCTTCATTGATCAAAGGCTGTACATCTGTTTTGGCAAACACTCCACAACGTGAAGCGATCGGATAAATCATCTGATAATTTTTTGCTAATTCATTAAGTCCCTTAGCATCAGTTTGTAATAACGATGCCATCTGATCGATAAAAGCTCCTGTCCCGCCTGCACAAGTACCATTCATTCTCTGTTCCAAAGAACCTTGGAAATAAGTAATCTTAGCATCTTCTCCACCTAACTCAATAGCCACATCGCATTCAGGTATATATGTTTCGATTGTTTTAGTACATGCTATTACTTCTTGAACAAATTTAATATCTAAATATTCAGAAAGTGACAATCCTCCAGATCCGGTCATTACAGCAGTTATTTTAAGATTACCAAATTTTGCTAATACTTCATTTATTAATGTTTTAATTGTAGCCTGTATATCTGAATAATGCCGCTCATACTTTGAATAAATACATTTATCATCTTGATCTGTAATATAAATTTTTATCGTAGTTGACCCAACGTCAATTCCCATGTAATAATTCTTTTCCATTTTGTTCTCCTACTCTAAATTCTTTTTTATCTTACTCATTAATCTTATAAAATCATTGATTTCCTGTTCATCTAAATCTTTAACTAATATTTTCTCAAGCTTTTGAATATGTGCTTCTAAAGTATTACTAAATTCATAAGCTTTATTAGTTAATACAATTTGTTTTAATCTAGCATCATAACCAACGTTGACTCTTTCAATATATCCATTACTTTCCAAACATTGTAACAATCTTGTTGCACTTGAACGACGAATATTAAATGTAATTTCAATATCTTTTTGAAAAATATCTTTATTTTGATGTTCACAAAGATATCCCAAAACCAGTCCTTGCGGCCCAGTTAAATTGTTATGTTCTTTACTAAAGCCAATCTCATTTAAACAACGACTGATCATATTTGCTAAAATTCTTATTTCCATTCCGATATGTTTTTCATCCATCATTTTTCTCCAACTTTGTTAGTTTGCTAACATTATATACTAATGTCGAAAGATGTCAACTTTTATGCTTTCATAATATAAAGAAAAATGTAAATGTTTTAAACAAGATCAATTAAAAAAAATTCAAATCTTTTAAATAGATTTGAATTCATTTTAATCATTATTTGAAATTTTATAAAAATATCGACAAGTGCCTATCATGACTGCACTTTTCATCAATTCAGTATTTACCCATAGCGCCAAATCATAAAAACTTCGATTTGAAAAAGGCCATTTAGTATATTGCTTTGATTGTAATTGTTCAAGGGTCAAACCAGATAATTTTTTGATCCACTGATCATGTAGATAATCGACTTCTTCAATACTCTGCTTTACACTTCCTGACCACTGAACATCTTCTATATTTAACTTACCCTCACCAAACGAATGATCTAGAACCTTCCGCCACCAATAAATAGTATACCATATCATCCATGCTGCACTAGCTGATTCATGATATTTATCATTTTGCGAATGATCTACTTGCCATTTTCCATCTAAAAATCGAATCTGTAAACCATTTTGTTCTTTACACCATAAAGCTTCATCATCCGTTAAATCTTTAACATGATCTATAAATAGCTTCCAGCTAATATCTAATTGAAATAAAATATTTTCTACTCGCATTCTTTTCTCCCTAATCATTACTAAACTTTTCCAATGACTCATTTTTATTTTCTATAATATTTTGATATGTAAATAGGTATCCTAAAAAACACCAGGCTAATGTTGCTGATAAAGAATATATATAGAACACTCCATAATCAGACAATCCACCTATAAATTCACTTAAAACAATCATTACAAACATCTGAATAATGAAATATATTTCTTTACCATGACTTTTTTTCAAAACATTAAAACACATTAAAACACATTTAATAAAAAATATTACAAACAAAATAAACCCTATTAATCCTGTCGTTACTAACGCCTCAAGAAAAACATTATGACTATGAACAACCTGAACTGCCCAATATTCAATAACATCTGTTTCCTGGCTTCCAATTTTTTTAAAATTATTAGCGCCAATCCCAATCAAAGGCTCATCATGCCATATTTCTAACGCTGTTTTAGTCAATGAAATCCGTCCATTAGAAACCTCATCAATTATTGTCAACCCTTTATTAAAATCATCAATATTACCAGATATTAATAAGCGCCCTGCTTCTTTGATTTTATCCATTTGAAAACGACTTGTCTCTTTTGAAGCAATTCCTTGCACCTGCGGTACGATCTCTACAAGCTGTTGACCAAGTAAACTTGCTGATACAATTACTGCTACTAAACCAGATACTAACATCAATCTTTTAAACAGAGTATATGGTCTTCGTCGAATTAAAAAATAATAGCCGACCATGATAATTATAACAACTAAAATTATTAATGCTACACGACATTTTGTCAAAAGAATATAAACAATTTGTATCCCTATGTTGATTAAATACCAGAATTTACCTCGAAATTTCTCTCTCACAGCAATTAGCGCCAATACAATTGTAATGCACGCTAAAAAAGCTGCTGGATTACAATTAAAATAAATACCAAACAAACGACTTCCAACCATTCCTAGGGTCCAGCCATTAGCTAGGCTAGAAAAATGAACTATATACATTCCAATTGAAATTATTGATGCTAATCCAACCAAAACATTAACAAGAGGAATAATCGCTTTTACTTCATCAACAATATTTTTTTTGGTCATTGACCGAGGATTATTAAAAACTAAGAAATATATAACTAACTGCATGATTGCAATTACATATGAATTTAAATCACTATAACTGTTTTTTAATGTTGCAATCAACAATACAATTCCTTGAATCATCATCAAGATACTGTAATTATTTTTTATTCCAAATTCTTTTTTATAAATATCATGGATAACAATTATAACTGCCCACAATAATAATGGTAAAAACAAATAATTAATTTCAATACCAAAATAACCTAAAGCCAGAGTATTGATAAACATATATATAATAAAACATAATTTATAGTACTTGCGATTAAAAACCATTTTCTTTTCTCTCCAATTTATTAATCTTATTATACCATTATTATAAAAAAATAAAATAAAAAAGGAGCTCGAATATTAAGCCCCTAATGTGTTAATCCCTTCAATTCACTATCTTTAATTTCTTTGCCCTCTTCAACTTTATTAATCAATTCACGAACTCTTTCGATATGGCTTTCAAAAGGCTTCATAACATCAGATTTAGTTCCATACATTGAATATGTCTCATAGCAGTCATAGTATTCACCCTCAATTTGAACATTTATAATATTCCAATCAGCCATATCATTAAGCTGCATATTCAATAATGAGCGAATTTCATCACTTGACATGTCAGTTTCAAAAGTACCTTCAAGAGCACTTAATACATTATCAAAATTAGTAATGATCTTTGGTGATAAGGCCTTATCCATCAATGCTTTCAAAACTTTCTGTTGATTTCGTCCTCTTGCAAAATCACCTAATTTCAAATGTTTACGCTCTCTTACAAAGCATAATGCTTTATCTCCATCCATTTCATTTAAACCTTCAGTAATATGATAATTACCATGTAATGTGATAAAATCTTCATCCGATTCCACCGTTATACCGCCTAGAGCATCAACTATATTAGTCATTCCACTGAAATTCGTTCGGACAAAATAATTGATATCCATATCCAACAAATCTTGAATTGTATTAATCGTTTCGCTTGTCCCAAAATTACCAGTATGTGTCAGTTTATCCAATTTCCCATTTGAATGTAACTCTATTTCACAATCACGAGGTATACTTGTCATTAAGATCTGCTTAGTTTTAGGGTTGACAGTAACGATTAGATTAACATCGCTACGAGATACAGTTTTTAAGCTGCCATAAACATCAATTCCAGTAACATAAACTGAAAATGGCTTTTCTGTTACATCTGTTTTCTTTGTAGTTACTTCTAATTTGGCATCATAGGTATATGAAGTAATAACTTTAGTTTCATCATTAAAAGCTTCATGATTAACTTGTAACATACTTCGATATTGCTCACCAGCAACGATACAGTCGACTTCTCCACTGTATAAAGCATCCGCTAATTCTATATAATTATCATACTTTTGATATTCTTGTTCACCTATTTCATCTTCCATGTCGGTCAGAGCAGTTGTTAGAGTTGTTGAATCCTTTTCATAAGTTACACCAAATTTTTTTCCACTTAAAGTCTTTTTAGTAATATCACTATCTTTTAAAGCAATTACAGAAATTACATATTGTTGTCCTGTAGCATCACTTACTTTATCGATGAATCTATCACCACGTGAAATCATCGTACAGCCAATTACTAAAATGATACTAATTAATAAACTAATAACTTTCGTAATCCCACTTCTTTTACTTACAGGATCCTTTTTTTCCCCACTATAAATAATTCCAAAAAAACCGCACAATAATATCAATAATCCAGCTATAATTCCAATTAGATACTTTGTCGGAACTAAATTAAGTTTAAAGATAAAATAAACAACAGTTATTGAAATAATTAACTGAATCCCTAAAATAAAATACTTTGATGTTAAAAATCTTAAAAACTTATTATTTCTCATTTGTCTACCTCAACTCCTTATTAGTTTACCCTATGATACCTAAAATATCCAAATTCGTCAAATAATAACAAAATAATCCTTATTTAGCTAAACTTTTTAATCACAAATTCTTTTTACTACTTCATTCCTTATATAATTTTCAAATAAAACGCATCTAAAAAAGCATAGGCGTAACCCGTCTATGCTTTTACTCATCCATCTTTTCAACTGTTGGATCAATTCCTGCTTTATCTAATACAGCATGAACAACATTTCTTTTACCACTTTCACTACCTTGAGAAGTACAAGTTGATAAAGTAATTACTGGATTTGATAAAGATTGATCAAAATCAACATTAATACTGCTCGTTTTTAACATTTCCTGATAAAAAGACTGAATATCAGTTACCGAAGTATTATATAGAACACTTTTTTCAGGAATAATATGTGCTGCCACTACCTTATATCTGCTTACAGTACCATCTGGTAAATAAATGTATATATATGGATGTTCATTTGCAAAATCTTGGTCGGTATATGACTTGATATTATTAAACATCGAACCATTTTTCATATTATGACCATAAATAACTGTGTTTAAATCTGCAAACGGATTTTCATTTTCACTTGCAATAAAAATAGAACCAGCTCTAAATTCTTTTTTATCAATATCACTATGAATATAAGTATCATTAGTCTCTCCTTGTAAAATTGGATAACTAACTTTCGTATCAGGGATATCGATCCACCCTTTAACATCAGGATTTCTTTTTAAAAGAGCATCGAAATCAATTTTTTTATATGATCCTTGTTCTGTTGTTTCTTCTGTTACATATGTCTCTTCGATTTTTTTATTACTATCATCCATCTGTTTATATTCTAGTAAAATTGATGCCAAATTATAAGCACTATAACAAAATACACAAACACATACTAATAAAATGATTTTTCTAATTAAATCCTTAAATCCGGTTGGCTTTATTCTTTCAACAAAGCTCTTTTTTTCTCTAGCCATTATACATTAAACTTAAACAACATGATATCGCCATCTTGACCAACATATTGTTTTCCTTCCTGTCGAATCTTACCAGCTTCTTTTAATGCATGTTCACTGCCATATTCAACCAAATCTTCAAAACTATAAGTTTCTGCTTTTATAAATCCTCTTTGGAAATCACTATGAATGATTCCTGCCATCTCTGGAGCACACATTCCTTCTTTAAAAGTCCATGCTCTTACTTCTTGTACTCCTGCTGTAAAAAATGTTCTTAGACCTAATAACTTATAAGCTTCTTTAATTAGTTTATCTAAACCACTTTCTTCTATTCCTAAATCTTGTAAAAACAGATCTTTATCTTCCTTTTCCATTCCTACCAATTCACTTTCAATCTTAGCACAAATCGGTACTACATCTGCACCTTCACTAGATGCAAATTCAACTACTTTATTGTAGTGCGGATTACTCTTTGGATCCTCTAAATCTTCTTCTCCTAGATTTGCTACATAGATAATTGGTTTCATCGTAAGCAAAGTATATTGTTTTACAATTGCCATTTCTTCTTTTGAAAAATCAATTGTTCTAGCTGATTTATTAGCTTCAAGCGCTGCTTTTAATTTTTCTAAAATCGCAATTTCAATTTTGCATCTTTATCTCCTGACTGAGCTTTTTTACCTAAACGGCCAATTCTTCTTTCAACCGTTTCCAAATCTGCAAAAATAAGTTCTAAATTAATAGTTTCAATATCTCTGATAGGATCCACATCACCATCTACATGGGTTACATCTTTATCTCTAAAACATCTTACTACCTCGCAGATAGCGTCAGTTTCTCTGATATTCCCTAAAAACTTATTTCCTAAACCTTCACCTCTACTAGCCCCTTTTACAAGACCAGCAATATCTGTAAATCCAAATGTTGTGGGAACTGTTTTTTTAGGATTGATCATTTCTGTTAATTTATCTAATCGATAATCAGGTACCTCAACTACTCCTACATTAGGATCAATTGTTGCAAACGGATAATTTGCAGCTTCTACTTGTGCATTTGTTATTGCATTAAATAATGTAGATTTACCAACGTTTGGTAATCCAACAATTCCTGCTGTTAATGCCATCTATATCACTCCATTCATATGCTCTTATATTCTACTTAATCTATTGTAAAAAAGCAAGTTTGTTTATTTTATTATAAAATTTCATCATCTTTCCTGCAATGTCTAAAATAATTTATTATAATTATTTTTCTTTTTATTTCCTATTTTTTAATATATACTTGATATAACGATTACCGTTATATCAAATAAGAAAAGAGGAAAATAATGTTTAATCAAATTGATATTCATGGTTGTACAACTAATGAAGCAAAAGTTAAATTAGATAATTATTTAAACAGTCTTAATCCTTTGATCAATGAAGTCACAGTCATTCATGGCTATTCAAGTAAGATTTTACAAAACTATGTAAGAAAACAATATAAACATAAAAAAATACTTCGTAAAATTCTAACTATGAATGATGGCACAACTATTTTAATCTTAAAAAGATAAGGAGTTATCATGGAACTATTTTATCAAAATATGTTACAACAAATTCGTAACCATTCAATTTTAAAAAATACAATTATTAACTTTACTAAATATATTCCAATCATTACTTTTATCATTTATCCTAGTATTTTAATTTATTTATTTATAACAAAAAGCACACTATTACTTGCAACAATAATAAAACCTTTAGTCTCTTTTATTATTGTTACTATTTTTAGAAAGATCATAAATCGTAAACGTCCTTATGAAGCTATGAATATCAAGCCCCTATTAATGCATAAAGCTGGTGAATCTTTTCCTAGTCGCCATACTGTTAGTGCATTTGCTATTGCTTTAGCCTGTATAAATGTGTATCTGCCTTTAGGCATCATAATGCTTATTTTAGCGTTTATCGTTAGTTTTTCTAGAATCTTATGTGGTGTTCATTATATAAGTGATGTAATTTGTGCAATTTTAATTGCTATTTTTGTAGCTATTTTATAATAATATGAGGTACAATAGAATTATAGCGAGGTAATATAAATGAAAAGTAATTTAAATGTTTGGCAAGAATTATATACAGTTATCCAACAGTGGAACGAAATAAAACCATGGACGTATATTGGAAGTAATGACTGGATCAAAATAAGTTTTGAAAATGAAGATAGTTTTTACTGCTCTATTATGGGACAAATGAATGACTGTATTGGTATTTCAATCTACACAGGTGATGAAGGTTATAGTGACTTGATGTCTATTACTGCTGAGCCTATCGACAAATCAGTAACAAAATATTTAATGTATGATCAAACGTGTTTAACTTTCTATATGGGAGATCGTGAAGAAGTTCCTACTCAACAAAAAAAGATCATTAAAGAATTGGGATTAAAATTTCGCGGCCGTGGTAATTGGCCATATTTTATATCTTATAAGAAAAGATATTTTCCATATCATATCAATGATGAACAAGCGCAGATTTTCATTAAAGTAATCAAAAAGTTAATCGAAATCGTAACAGCCTATGCTAATCATGAAATTGATATTAAATTTAATGAAGAAGAAATTATTAACGCTTACCAAAGTAATGGTCAATGGTTCTATGAGCCTTTATGTTTACCTGAGGCATTTGATAAATTCACTCCAATTGAAATAGATGATGAAGAGATTTTACAACAAATCCATTCGGCATCTGACAATAATCATGGTCTTATTATGGATTTAACATATTTAAATATTTCTATCTCTGATAAGAGTTATCCGCGACCAATTAATTCATTGTTGTTTATCGTTCTTGATGAAGAATCGCAAATGATTCTCGGAACTCATTTACTTGATCCTGAAGATGATGAAATTAGTTTAGTCTTATCGTTTTTAGTAGACTATATTTTAAAAACTGGAAAGCCTAGTCGTCTTTTTGTTCGAAATCCAATTATTTGGGCGGCAGTGGTAGATATTTGTGAAAAAATTGATATTGAATTAATTGTAACTCCATTACAAATGGTTGATTCGATCACAGAAGATATGGTTACTGCTTTAAACAAATAACATGATAGTTAAATAAGCTGATCAAATTAGCTTGATTAATACATAGAAAAAGCATGAATTTAAATTTCATGCTTTTTCTTATTGCACTTTTTTATTTATGTGCTCTTCTTTTTTTGTTTGCTGCTAATACTACTGTTGCTAATGCTAATCCTGCTACTGAGTATCCTAAGCTTGCACTATCTCCTGTCTTGATACTTGCTGTTGTATCTCCTGCTTTTACTGCTGTGTTTGTTACACCTTCGTTTACTGATGCACTTGATACTTCAGCTTCTACTAATCCTTCGATTGCACTGCTTAATGCCTCTGCTGCGGCATTTACTTCTTCTTGTGTTGCATTA
>BAHP02000113.1 GCA_000508865.1 Clostridiales bacterium VE202-01 | reverse complement strand
GGCTCGATTATCTAAAAGGTGTCAGAGGGATAGGATTGTTTACCGGCCGAAGCGGGACAGGCAAATCGTTTATAATGAAGAAATTCAGTGAAACACTGAATCCTGGTCTATATAAAGTAATATATATGCCAATGTCAACACTGAGCACGATCGAATTCTATCGTGAACTGAGCCATCAGCTGGGACTGGAAATATATCATAAAAAATAGATAATTTCAGAAATATCCAGGCACATATAAAAAAGATGGTCGATGAGAAAAGGATCGTGCCGGTCATAATATTAGATGAGGGTCAATTTTTGAAAACAGAGATTCTGAACGATCTGATAATGCTTTTGAATTTTAATTTTGATTCGAGCAGTTATGTGATTCTGATTCTGACAGGAACACCAGTATTAAATCATACGGTCAATAGAGCAGTTCATGAAGCACTCAGGCAAAGGATCGTGATTCAGTATGAAACAACCGGGATTAATGAGAAAGATATTGAAAATTATATAAAGATAAAATTAAAAAAAGCCGGAAGGAATGAACCGCTGGTCATGCCGGAAGCATTGACGGCGCTGTCAAATGCCTGTCAGGGTTCATCAAGAAAACTAAACAATCTGATGACACACTGTTTGATAGTTGGAGCAGCAGCAAACAGGATGATGATCGATAATGATACGGTAATGGAGGCAGCAGATGAAATCGGATAAAAAAGAACTGATATATGAATGCAGCTATAAAAATATGAGATGGAAATGCAGAATAAAAGATATCGAACAAACAAAGCAGATAACGGGATTTACAGTAAGTGGAAAAGGGAGTCTTTATCGTGTGTATCTGATAGAATTCGGTAAAACAAGATGGCTGGATATTCCAGAGATGGGGATCTCAAGTGAACTGAGCTGTCTTGATGATATCTTCTGGAACAGTGAAAAGCTGGCAGAACATACCAGCAGTATAATAGATGGTCTAACTATAGCCAATGGGCTTAAAATTATCGATAATTTTTTAAATGAGGAGAGAGATAAGATGAATGCAGAAGATTTTATAGAACTGGCAGAATATCTAAAAGAAAAGTACGTTCCTAAGGATGGGTGTTTTGAAATTGAACTATACAGGGTACTAAGCAGTATAGAAGAAAGACTTAGTGATATAGCAGGATATTTAAAAATATTATCAGGATGTGAAGAAAAATCTGAAACAATATTTGATATAGAAATATAGTAGAAATGACAGTCTGATTGATATTATAAAAATATCAA
>BAHP02000114.1 GCA_000508865.1 Clostridiales bacterium VE202-01 | reverse complement strand
TTTAAAAAATAATAATTAATTTAATTTTTTATTTTTTCAATAAAATCAAATAAAAGTTTTTGTTCTCTTCATAACATCATGTATAAAGCATTATGTTTATAGATTTATAATTCCTAATCTTTTGTCATTGGTTTTATACAATCTTTATCTAATATATCTGTTAATACTCTATTTAAATATTATTAAAAATAGTGATATCAATCATTGCTTCTAATAGAATTTATCTTGTTTATAGTAATATTTATTATAAAAAGGTATCAAATTTTTTTAGATACCTTTTTCATCTTTAAATTAATTTAAGAAGACAAAATTTCCCATTGTAAACACTCATTTTAACAAATCCATAAAACATAGATAAAATTATTTATTTTTTATTCTGTTTTTTCGATATTTAAGAAAATCATTAAAAAACATTCTTATTACGCAAATTAGAGGCACTCCTAAAAACATTCCAATAAATCCAAATAAACTACCAAACACTGTAATTGAACAAATAATCCAAAACGGTGAAATACCTACACTATCTCCTAAAATTCGCGGTCCCAAAATCAAGCCGTCAAATTGCTGTAAAGCAAAGATAAATATTGCTGATGTTAAAGCCGGCATAAACCCTTCAATTAATAAAACAATAAAAACAACTGGTATTCCGCCAATAAAAGGCCCAAAATAAGGAATCATATTTGTAATAAAAACAACAAAAGCTAACAATGGAAAAAACGGTAATCCCATTAACCCAAAACCAACTAAAGCAATTAATCCAATAATCACCGAGTCTATAAACTTACCATAGATAAACTTTCCAAAAATATTATGTGATTTAAATGCATATTCATGAATTAAATCAAGATTGTCTTTTTTAATAAAAGATAACATAAAACGATCAAATATATTTGCTAATTTATCCGCTTCAATTAAAATATAGGGACAAAATATTAAGCCCATTAAAATTGTTAATAACGTACTTCCAGTTTTACCTGCAAAAATAATTATTTCCATATAATCACTACTACTAAAACTTTTTAAAGAATTTACAAAAGTACGCTCAAATTGAATAATTGTCTGCGATGTATTAGGATCATCGAAAGTTTTATTGATAGAACTTTCGAATCCTTTTACATATGTATCTATATTTTTAATAAATTCAACTGCATATTCCATTACCATCGGAATCAACCAGGTAAGAAGTAATACTACTAATAATATTACAATTAAACTTACTAATAAAACACTAATAATTCGTTGATATTTAACAAGAAATCTATTTTTACTATTAATAAACAATTTTGATACCATTTGTACTAAAGGTTCCAAAAAATAAGCTAGAATTCCACCAATTATAATTGGAAAGAAAGCATTTAATAAAATAGAAAACCATGATGTATCAAACATCTTATAAATTACTATCAGAATAATACCAATTATTAATAATCCACTATATTGTTTCAATCTATTTCCCTGCATAATAAATCTCCTTAAATAACTACAATAATTATACCACAATTATCACTGTATTACCCTTTTTTATTCCATAACTTTATAAAGGCCAAATCATGCTTAAACATCCAGCATTTATCTAAACCACATTTATCATTATATTTCTAAAACAAACCCTTCTTATAGCATTTTATGCAGCAAAGAAGGGTTTATTACAAAAATATAAAACTAAACTCATCGATAACATCGTTCCGCCAAGTACATCACTAAAATAATGTACCCCAAGATAAATGCGGCTTAAATCAACTGCAACAATAATTAATACTGATATTACGATTAAAACATGACGAAAAGAATAATTACTATGATATAAATAATATATAACCATCCCATATAAGCAACTAACTGCCATCGCATGTCCACTTGGAAAACTATAATTTGTCTCTACCACTAAATGAATAACATCAGGTCTAGGTCTTTTAAAAATAAATTTTAATCCCCTATTTATCAATTGTTGCAATAATGAAAGAATCAAACAATTAAAAGCAATCTTTTTATTAAAAAAGAAAATTAATACAATTACACCAATAATCCCCAAAAAACTCCCTAAATAAGTAATTACAATAACTATTTTAGTAATTTCTAAACTCTCAAAACTATGAAGTCCCTCATATATCAACAAGTCTAAAGGAGCAATAAAACCCGTTTGCATCAAAAAACAATCAATTACAAATATTAATAATGGTACCCAATACAGCCATCTCTTATAATTCTTTATTAACTCTAATACCATTTTCTTTAACAATAAATGCCGGTACTCCTACAACTGTACAATTATCAGGTACATCAGCAAGTACAACTGTCTGTGCTCCTACAATGCTGTTATTACCAATAGTTACATCTCCAATAACTTTAGCACCTGCAGAAACCATAACATTATTCAACAAAGTAGGATGCCGCTTAACTTTATGTTCACCAGTTCCAACTCCACCTAATGTTACCCCTTGATATAAAACACAATCATCGCCAATAATAGTTGTTTCACCAATGACTACTCCCATACCATGATCAATAAATAACCTTTTACCAATTGTAGCTCCCGGATGAATTTCAATTCCTGTAAAAAATCTTGCAATTTGACTTAAAAGTCGTGCCAGAAATTTTAAATGCAGTTTTTTCCACAAAAAACTATTGATTCGATAACAAAACATTGCATGAACCCCAGGATAATTAATGATTACATTTAAAGCATATCTTGCAGCTGGATCAGTTTCTAAAACTTTTTTTATTAAACTCTTCTCTCTCATATTTTCACTCCTTCTAGTTAATATAACTATTATTTATAAATATTGCAACTAATATATTAATAATTTATGATTATATTTAACTTTTATATAGGTCAAAATATCATACTTTTATAAAATTTAATCATAAAAATAAACAGAACCCATCCCCTTTGGATTCTGTTTAAAAACATTAGATACTATTTTGTTATAGTGTGTATCTTTCTTCCCCTTATAAATCATTAAATGATTTATAAGTAGATTATAATCATTAATTTTTATATGTCAATAAAATAATTGAAATAATCTAATTTTTTATCATATTTTTAGTATATCGCTAAAGTTTATAAAAAAAATAACATATTTGTATACAATTAAATTTAATTTTTACAAAAATCATATTTTTACTAAAATTAATTTTATTAATATAACTTTATAACTTAGCTTATTTAAATAGTTGATATTGCATTTAAGACAAATTTATGTTATTTTATTATGGTAAACATTAAAGGAGAATGGGTATGTATTTTGTAATAAATTGTTTTATTAGTGCAGTATGCATTGTTTCATTAATACTATTTACTGAAGTTTTTCCTAAATGGATTAAATTATTAATTGGAGCAGTTCAAGTTATTACTACCTCATATGCAATAGCTATTCTAATCAAAAAAATTGGTGAATGGACTTCTATTTGGTCTGGAGATTATAAGTATATTAACTCTAACTTTTTATGGATCTTACCAATTGTAGCAGTAATAACTATTTTAATTGCATACATCTGCAGCAAAAAAAGCAAAAAAATCAAAGAAAAAATCAAAATAAAAACATGAATTTAATTCATGTTTTTATTTTATCCTTTTTCTAAACTAATCTGTCTAAGTGTTTTGGCCATTCGCTTTAAAGCATCAACAACCAAATTATTATCTCGATATACACCCAAAACAATTCTTATATGCCCCATACCACCAGGACCATAATTTATCCCATCATTTACTGCAACTTTTGCTTCACTTACTAACCTTTTACAAATAAGCGTACTATCACCTAATTTACTAACATCTATCCAAGCCAAAAAACCAGATTCTGGCAATTTCATTTTAACTCCTGGAATATCATTTAATATTTCATAAGCAGCATGTCGCCTAAAATCATAAGCCTTTTCAAACTCCTCCATAAATTCTGGATGTTTAAAAGCCTCAATCGCTGCTATTTGACTAACTGTATTTGTCGCTCCAATAACACTTACAGCACAACCATACATTACATCCATAATTTCATCACTTGCAATAATATATCCAACACGATAACCACTTAGTCCCATACCTTTTGAAATAGAACAAACTGTAATTGTATGTTCAAACATATCTGGTAGACTCATTGGGGCAATAAATTCATTTTCAAAAGTAAAATCTTCAAATGCCTGATCACATACAAGAATTAAATTATATTTTAAAACGACAGTCCTAATGGCTTCTAAACTTTCACGATTGTAAATAGTTGTAGTAGGATTATTAGGATGAGTTAATACAATCATTTTTGTTTTATCAGTTATCAATGCTTCTAAAATCTCTAAATCAATCTGATAATTATTTTCATCTTTTAATTCTAAAATCATCGGTGTTGCTTGCATCATCTTAATATTTTGCAAATTATTAGGATAACTAGGACATGGAATGATAACTTCATCATCTCTTTGTAAAAATGGAAACATCGAAAAAAACAATCCACTATCACTTCCTGGAGTGATGATTATATTACGATCAGGCTTCAATTCCACCCCATATTTTTCTTTCATCCTTTTACAAATTATCTCTCTAAGCTCCATATTTCCCGTAGGAGCTGTATAATGACTAGAAACAGGCGAATGTATAGCTTCGATTGTTTTTCTCATTATTGGCTCAGGAATAGAAAAATCAGGCATAAAAGGATCTGCCCATCCCATTAATGCCACCCCATTTTCAGCCATCTTAGCATAACTATCACCAACATCCGCTTTTTCTACTTCACTAAATAATCCGCCTTCAAAGTTTAAAAACTCTTTTTTCATTTTACTTTTCATATTCTACCTACTTTATAAAATATATATTCTTTCGACCGGGATATAAATAAATCAATCCTTCTTTAGTAAATGCTACAGTTTCTTCAGTATAGAAATAATATTCCTGTCCAAATACTGTTGCCTTTGTATTCAATTCCAAAGCATATGTTGTATCATATGATATTAAAACGTCACCTTTTACAGGAATCTCATTTTGATTATTCCATAAACCAATAGTTGGTCCAGGTCCATGACCGTAAATATTACATGGATGTGAATATAAAGTAGCCACAATTCCTTCAATCTCAGCCTGCTTTAAAGCCTCTTTTAAAACCTCATTACCACTTTTATTTTCAGCCATACAATCAGCTACAATATCTTGAAAACGATTATTAATTTTCATTCCCTTCACTATATCATCAGGTAAACGATCTTCATCATCTCTAGCAATATAAGCTAACCTTTGCGTGTCAGTACAAATATTTAAATATTTAATTCCAAAATCACAATGAAGCAAGTCGCCCTTTTCAATAACGCCAAAATATCTAGGATCATTTAAACCAGGTCTTTGCAAATCAACAGTAGGCTCAAACCAATAATCCAATCCCAAATCTTTAACCATTTGCATCATTAGCCATTGTAAATCTTCACAAGTCGTAATACCAGGAATAATATTATCTTTACTAAAAGCTGTCTCAATAATTGAAAATGCTACTTCCATTACCTCAGGATGAAGCTTTAATTCTGTCGGAGTTCTTAATTCCATTAATTTAATTGCCAACATGTCATTGCGAACGATCCGCTCAACATACTTTTTATCCATTTTACTTGTTATCATTTCATATAATCCCTGTGTTAATCCATCACTAAATGAAAAATTATCAGAGACATTAACAGCAATACTTTGTGGGTCAAATTCTTTGCATAAACGATTTA
Organism: Clostridiales bacterium VE202-01; assembly: GCA_000508865.1. GTDB lineage: Bacteria > Bacillota_I > Bacilli_A > Erysipelotrichales > Coprobacillaceae > Thomasclavelia. The sequence goes on along the minus strand of BAHP02000114.1, from coordinate 9,615 downwards.
AACAGGCCATTTGATCTTCATGATTAAAATCTGTCCAATAACTTACATAATAAGGTGCTAACTCTACACTAGGCATACATAATGAAAAACAATGAATATCATCATTATCTTTTACAAATGCAAATAGTGAAATTCGTCTAGCTGTGGGATAATTAGCAGGAGTAATTGCATGAAACAAGGGATCCTCATTATACTCTTTTGAAGCACTGATCCACATATCAACATTATTTTCTTTCATTACTTGTGGTAAAATAATATCTAAACGTTCTTTTAAACAAACATCTTTAATCTCATATTGTTCTTTTATCGATCTTATTTTAATCATTATTTTCCTCCTATTAAAATAAGGTACATTTTAGATGTACCTTATTTGTTAAATGTTATTCTGCAATTTTAGCGTAAGCTAATTGATAATGACCTTCAGGTGAATGAGTAACTCCAGTTACTTTAGATGATAATAAATATGGTTCAGTATATCCAAGTAATGGAACGATATAATGTTGTTCACCAACTAAATAGTTTTCAGCTTCGTGTAAACCATTCATACGTTCAGTTACATCATCAAGTGCATTAGCAGCATTTACCATACTTTCAAATGTAGCATCATCAACAGTATTTCCTAAAGTAGTCTTACCAACATACATTGATAAATAAGCCATTGGATCAATGAAATCAGCAGTCATAGCATGGCGACAAAGTTCAAAATCACCTTTATCACGTTCATCAAAGAAAGCTTCTTTTTCAGTTGCAACTAATTCAAGATTAATATAAGCTTCTTTCATAGATGCTTGTAATGCTTGAGCAACATTTTTATGCATCGTATTGTCGTTATATTTATATGTTAGATCTAACATATTATCTTTACTATATCCTTTAGATTCCATAATTGCTTTAGCTTCATCTAAATTGTATTCAGCTAATTTTTTAACTTCATCTTGTTCTTCACGGAAGTCACCAGTTGCTCCTGGAATTCCTTTAGGAACTAACCCGCTTAATTCATATGCATTGTCACCATAACCTAATGCTTGTAAAACGTTATCACGATTTACAGATAAACCGATTGCATTACGGATATCTTTATCTTTTAATGCTTCATTTGTATTTTCATCACCAGCATTGATTAATATATAGTAGTTACATACAAATGGATCAATTTTCCATGATTGTTCACTTAATTCTTCTTTGCTCTTAATTGTATCGATGTTACAAGAAGTCGCAAAATCAATTTCCCCACTTCGAATGCACTAGTTTGAGCATCCATATCAGCCATTACTTTAAATGAAATAGAATTAATAGATACTTTATCAGCATCATAGAATTCTTCATTCTTTTCTAAGATAACTTCATCTTTAGTGTTTACAGAAGTAACTTTAAATGCTCCATTATAAGGAACGTCGCTCTTATTTCCCCAAGATGAATCAGTTAAATCACCATCTTTAGCGTTATCTTTTAAATAATCTTCTCTAACTGGATAAAATACTGTGTTAGTTAATAAAGAAGTAAAGTAAGCACATTTAGCTTTTAATTTAATTTCAATAGTAGTATCATCCAATGCTTTTGCACCAAAATCTTTTAATTCATCCATAGTAGTATATGGTGTATCGATTTCTACACCAGTCTTTTCATCTGCTACCATGTGAGAAGTACCTTCGATATATTGCCAGATAAATTGTGTGTAATATCCTTGAGTTGGAACTGCACGTTTCCAAGCATATACGAAGTCTGAAGCTTTTACAGTTTCGCCGTCGCTCCATTTAGTGCCTTCTTTAATTTTAATTGTGTAAGTTAAACCATCTTCACTGATTTCAGGCATATCAGTAGCTAAATTTGGAATAACATTACCATCAGTATCAAGTGCATATAACCCTTGATAAACTTGTGTTAAGATGTTAGCTGTGATTGAATCATCTACGATTGCAGGATCTAAATCTGCAGTATCCCCACCAACAGCAACTCTTAAATCAGCTTGGTTTCCACCACCACAACCTGTTAAACAAGTTAAAGCCATTAAGAAACAAAGACCATAAGTTAATAGTTTTTTCATGTTTTTTCCCCTTTCAACTATTTTTCATATAAGAAACATGCTACTTGACGATCACCAATATTTTTCAATGTTGGTTTTTCTTTTGCACATCTCTCAGTTGCCTTTGGACAGCGTGTCCTGAATACGCATCCACTAGGCGGATTTATCGGACTTGGAAGTTCACCTTCCAATACGATACGTTTTTTAGAACGGGCAGTATCTGGATCCGGAATTGGAACCGAAGATAATAATGCCTGCGTATATGGGTGTAACGGCTCATGATAAACATCATCAGCATTCCCAACTTCAACAATATTTCCTAAATACATTACTCCAATTCGATCTGAAATATGTTTAACCATACTCAAATCATGAGCAATGAACAAATAAGCAATTCCCATTTCTGCTTGAATTTTTTCAAGCAGGTTTATAACTTGAGCTTGAATCGAAACGTCAAGAGCTGAGATTGGTTCATCACAAACAATAAACTTAGGATTTAAAGCTAATGTTCTTGCAATCCCAATTCTTTGTCTTTGTCCACCAGAAAATTCATGTGGATAACGTCGAATGTGATCTGGTTTTAATCCAACGATTTCTAACAATTCACGTACTCTTTTTTCACGCTCTTCTTTTGTATCGTAAATTCCATGAATATCCATTGGTTCACGAATAATTTCCCCAACAGTCATTCTTGGATTCAAACTTGCATAAGGATCTTGAAAAATCATTTGCATATCACGACGGAACTCTTTTAATTTTGCTCCCTTTATTTTTGTGATATCTTCACCTTCAAATATAACTTTACCAGCTGTAGGTTCATAAATTTTAACTAAAGCTCTACCCGTTGTACTTTTCCCACATCCTGATTCGCCTACTAAACCAAATGTCTCACCTTTAGCAATTTCAAAGTCAACGCCGTCAACGGCCTTAACGATTTGCTTTTTAGCTAAGAAACCACCTGAAACCGGGAAATGTACTTTAAGCCCTTTTACTTTTAAAATTGGTTCACTCATTTTCTATTCCCCTTTCTTTAAAACTATAGGATTTCCAAGCCAGCATGAACAAATATGAGTTTTAGAATATTCTCGATATTCATCCATTTTAAGCGGGCAGATATTCATCGCATCCTCACAACGATCCACAAATGGACATCCATCAGAAATATTCAATAAATCTGGTGGTGACCCAGGAATCGGATGCAGTTCTTTTCTTTCAGTATCCTCTGGATTTGCGATACATGATAATAATCCTTTTGTATAAGGATGCTTTGGACTATAGAAGATTTCATCTGTAGTCCCCATTTCAACAATTTTACCACCATACATAATTGCAATTCGATCACATATACTAGCAACAACTCCAAGATCATGAGTAATCATGATGATCCCAGAATCGATTTCATCTTTTAAACCACTAATCAAGTCTAACACCTGAGCCTGAATAGTTACGTCTAATGCTGTCGTTGGTTCGTCAGCAATAATAATTTTTGGATCACAAGCTAAAGCAATAGCAATAATTATTCTTTGTCTCATCCCCCCTGAAAATTGATGAGGATATTGACGAATACGACTTTCTGGTGAAGGAATTCCTACCTTTTTCATTAAGTCGATTGCTTTACTGCGAGCATCTGCTTTAGATATTCCTGGATTATGATTTATAATCGGCTCAATTAATTGAGTTTCAATTTTAAGCGTTGGATTTAAGAAAGTCATTGGATCTTGAAAAATCATCGCCATATCATTTCCACGAATATCATCCATCGTAGCTTCGTACTTTTTATTAGAATCAAAACTTAATGGTGAAATTTCTTTACCATCAATTTTAATTGAACCTTTAGTTACTTTACCATTAGCAGCAAGTAATCCCATAATAGAGAACATCGTCTGTGATTTTCCAGAACCTGATTCTCCAACAATTCCTAATACTTCACCCTTATCTACATAAAATGACACATCTCTTACAGCTTTTACTGTCCCATTTTCAGTACTAAATTCAGTAGTAAGGTCATTAACTTCTAACATTTTCATTTTATAACTCCCCTCCTACTTCTTCTTAGGGTCAAGGGCATCCCCTAAACCATCACCAATAAAGTTTAAAGCTAACATTGTTAAACAGATTGCCAAAATTGGCCAAACAACTTGTAAAGGCTGTGAACTGATCATTGCTCTGGCATCATTAGCTAATGTCCCCCAGCTTGCTTTTGGAGCAGAAGTCCAATTCCTAAAAAACCTAATGTTGCTTCATAAAAAATTGAACTAGGGACTAACATTGAAAACGATACGATGATCGGTCCCATACTATTAATGATCAAATGTTTTAATAAAATACGTGATTTACTAGCACCTAAAACAAAAGCTGCTAAAGAAAATTCCTGTTCTTTTAAAGTCATGACTTGGGCTCTGACCTGTCTAGCCATCCCCATCCATGAAGAAATACAAATCCCCAAAATTATTGATAAGAAATTTGATCCCATTACAACTGTAATCATAATCAAATATAACATGTCAGGAATTGAATACAAGGCATCGACGATACGCATCATGACCATATCGACTTTTCCACCGATATATCCAGCAACCGCCCCATAAGTAACTCCAACCAATAAAGAAATGATAGCTGCTGAAAACCCTACTGAAAGAGAAATTCTACCACCATACATAATTCTAACTAATACATCACGTCCAAAACGATCTGTTCCTAAAAGATGTTCCATCGATGGACCAGCAAAAGTATTAGCCATATCTTGTCCATCATAAGTATATTGAGAAAATATTGGTATTAAAATACTGCAAATTGCCATTAATGCTAAGAAACATAACCCTATCAAAGCTAATTTATTAGCTTTAAAACGATTCCAAGCATCTGCTAAATAAGTCTTACTTTCATACGAAATTTTTTCACTATTCTTTTTTGAATCATCTAACTTCTCAAACATATCAGGAGTAAGTTCGATGTCCATAACTCTATTTTCTTCCATCTTGCTCCTCCTTATTTTAATTTAATTCTTGGATCAACTACTGCTGATAAAATATCAGTAATAATATTAAATGTAATAACTAGAAAGCCTAGGAAAATCGTTAATCCCATAATCATTGGGTAATCACGAGTTTGAATACTAGAAACCATCTCTCTACCAATTCCCGGAATTGCAAACAACGATTCAATAACAAAGCTTCCTGTAAGCATGTATGCAAACGCTGGTCCCGCATATGTAATGACCGGAATCATTGCGTTTTTAAGTGCATGTTTAATTACAACTTTTTTATATGATGTTCCTTTTGAACGAGCTAAAATAATATAGTCTTGTTTCATGACCTCCAGCATACTGCTCCGTGTTAAACGACATATCATTGAAATCGGATAGAACGCTAAAGCCATTACTGGTAAAACATAATTAGCAGGTGTAGATAATCCTACAAACGGGAAAAGCTTCAACTTGACCCCTAGAACGATCATTAATAAAATACCTATTAAAAAAGAAGGTACTGATACACCAATAGTTGCAATAAACATACAAAGATTGTTCACCCATCGATGCTTTGAAAGTGCTGCTACAGTTCCTAAGGCTATCCCTATTATCAAAGCTGTAGCAAAAGCAGTAGATCCTAATCTTGCTGTAACCGGAAAACTTTGAGTAATCGTATCAGAAACTTCCCGTCCTGAACGAACCATACTCTCACCTAAATCGCCATGGATCAAATCTCCCATATAGATAGTGTATTGCTCAAAAACCGGCTTATCCAAATTATACTTTTTAATTGCCAATTCTCGCTGTGCCTGATTTTTATATTTTTCACCACTGATCGGTGAACCTGGTGTTGCCTTCATCAAAAAGAAAGTCGCTGATGAAAGTAAAAACAGGGTTACAATTCCAATAAGCACACGTTTTAAAACATACCTAAACATCTAATCACCTATTCCTTTACTTTATATACTTATTAGGATACCTTAAAATGTCCCAAATTTCAAATACTTTTTTACACACAAAGTCCGCATTTATCAATGACTTTAGCCCAAAAACCGCTAATTGTATACGATTATACAGATTTAAAAAAAAATAAATTTTTTCTTTTTTTTCTTAAAATCTATTAATTTCGATGAAAAAAAACAAATATGTATTAAAATAAATACAATTTATTCACTTTCATAAATACCTCTTCCAGCAAGCTTTGCTTCATCATTTGCAGCAATTATTTCACTTTTATAAGTATAATCATAACCATAATCATAAAACTTCTCAACCAGCCCCGCTCGCGCCAATTTTTCCTGTAACAACTCACCATCAACAAATACCCATGCAAGCATACGATCATACTTATCCACTGTCTCACCATCCTCATTTAGCTCCAGTTCTATTTTTTTAGCATTAGTTAATTGAGCTTGGGTATAATCACTAGCCTCTTTACCATAAGGCTCTATTTGATTAGTCGATTCAGGCGTATCGATATACAAAAATCTTACCTTAGTACTTTCACCATCAATATTAAACCATGCTGTATCACCATCAACACATTTATCCAATGTTACTTCAAAACGCTTACCTGGAGAAATAGTTTTATGCTCCTGATAAAAATTATATCCAAAAATTATCAAGATCACTATTATTCCTAACCATGATTTAGATAATTTATTACGCTGTGCTTTTGTCATTTTAATTTTTTTAGCCATTTATACCTACCGCCTTTTTAGCTAATTTATCTGCTCTTTCATTATAAACATCACCACTATGGGCTAACACTTTAACAAAAACAATATCCATTGATTCTCGATACTGGATTACCTTTTTTTGATATTCCTGAGTTTTTATTTTATTAGCTTTCCATGATCCATTAGCCCATTTTTCAATTCCCTCATAATCATAATAAATACATACTTGCATATAACCGTTGTTTTTAGCAAATTCCATAGCATAAAGCTGCCTAATATTTCACCTGCCACATTTCGCATTGAAGCATAATTGACATCATTGCCTTTATCATACACTTCCTTGATTACCTGGCCGCCTTCGATCAATACACAACCAAATCCGTATTCTTTAGTTTTAACATTATAGCTTCCATCAACATAAGCAATCAATCCTTGTTCAAAAGTGACCTGCTTTTCTTCGATAAACATTTTAGCTTCATTTTCACTACTAAAAGATTTATACACTGCCCCGCTATATCTATCAACTTGCATTTTACATTCATCCCATGATAAATAAATTCCTGGTTTTCGTCCTACTTTTACTGCATAATATTTTGCCATAACTACTCCTTATATAAAAATATATCCTATTTTAAACCAGAAAAAATAAATAGTAAAGAGACTGGTTGTCTAATTAATAATAATGAGTATAATTAAATTATTAGAACTAAAGGAGATATAATATGAATATTGAAGAAAGATTTTTAAAATATGTTAGTTTTGATACTCAATCAGACGAATATTCCAATACTACTCCATCTACTTTAAAACAATTAGAGTTAGGAAAAGAATTGGTTAAAGAAATGTTGGAAATTGGAATTGAAGATGCTCATTTAGATGAATTTGGCATCGTTTATGGAACAATTAAGGGTAATAGCAAAAACGGTGATGTAATAGGTTTTATTGCGCACATGGATACCTCTCCTGATGCTAGCGGTAAAAACATCAAACCACAAAAAATTACAAATTACGATGGTTCTATCATTGAACTTAACAAAGATCTAAACTTATCTTTAGACCCAAAAGAATTCCCTAGTTTAAAGAAAATGATTGGTCACGATCTAATCACTACAGATGGTACTACATTGCTAGGTGCTGATGATAAAGCTGGAGTTGCGATTATTATGGATCTAGCTGATTATTTATCTAAACACCCTGAAATCAAGCATAATGACATTAAAGTAGCTTTTACACCAGATGAAGAGGTTGGACGTGGAACCGATAATTTTGATGTAAAAAAATTTAATGCTAAATATGCCTATACATTAGATGGTGGAGATATTGAAGAATATAATTATGAAAATTTTAATGCTTACAGCGCTAAAGTAGAAATCACTGGTAAATCGATTCATCCAGGCGATGCTAAAAACAAAATGGTCAATGCAGTTAATATTGCCATCGAATTTGAAAATATGTTACCTGCTGATCAAAAAGCATATTATACAGATGGCTATGACGGATTTAACCATTTACATCATTTAGAAGGTAATTGTGAAAAAGCTACTTTAGAGTATATAATTAGAAATCATGATCTACATTTAGCAAAAAAACAAATTAACGATTTTAAAAGAATCAAAAAATATTTAGATGATAAATATGGTTATGAACTAATCAAACTAGACATCAAAGAATCATATTTAAATATGGCTGAAGTAATTAAAGAAAATTATTATATTATTGAAAAATTAAAAGAAGCTATGAAAAAAGTAGGAATCGAAGGTCATGCTAGTCCAATTAGAGGGGGAACAGATGGAGCAAGATTAACATTTATGGGATTACCATGTCCAAATATCGGTGCTGGGGGAGCTAATTTCCACGGTCCATTTGAGTATGTTTCACTTACAATGATGAAACAAGCTGTAAAAATATTAACAGAAATCATAAAAGTGTAAAATTATGAAACGCTGTTTATTTATTGTAAACCCTTCATCTGGACAACGTTCTTTACAAAATAATTTAGATAAGTTAATTGGTCAACTGATCATCAGACAACTAGTAAATCATGTAGATATTTTTTATACCGCTAAAAAAGATGACGGTTACTATAAAGCATTAAAATGCAATGAAAAAGATTATGATTTTATCGTTGTTGTCGGAGGTGACGGTACAATCAATGAAGTAGTAAGTGGAATGGTTGAAAGTCATAAAACTATACCTTTATGTATTTTAGCTGCAGGAACAGTTAATGATTTTGCAAACTATTTAAATTTACCAACTAACATTAATAATATCTGTGATATGATCAGCAATTTCCATACTGTCTGCTGCGATGTTGGTAAAATTGATAATCATTATTTTATGAATGTAGCTGCTGGTGGAATGTTTAGCGATGTCTCTTTTACAGTTAGTAAAGCCGATAAAAAAAGACTTGGTCCTTTAGCCTATTACCTTAGTGGATTAGCTAATTTACCAAGTCAACTAAATACTAATATTAATCTTAAAATCATCCTTGATGATGTAAATGTAATTGAGGAAGAGGCTAAAATGTTTATGGTTACTAACACTAATCGAGTCGGTGGTTTTGAAAACATCATTCCATTAGCTGATATCCAAGATGGATTATTAGATTTAATTATTATTAAAAAATGTTCTGTTACCGATTTAGTTGCCCTATCTAAAGATTATATTTTAAAAAAACATGCTAATAGTCCTTTTATTGCATATTTTCAAGCTAAAAAAATTGAAATATATAGTAAACAAGAAGTATTACTTGACATTGATGGTGAACAGGGCTCACCACTTCCAGCAACTATTCAAGTTATTAGTCAAGCCGTTAATATTTTAATTCCAATTTAAGGGGTCCTCCCCTTTTTTTATTTCTTTTTGGCTGAAACTAACAACATCATTGGCCGCCTCATTTCATCTTTCATTCCAGGAAGTTCAATCATTTCTGGTGATGGTTGTGG
>BAHP02000115.1 GCA_000508865.1 Clostridiales bacterium VE202-01 | reverse complement strand
TTTTGTTTCTTTACAAATATTTAATATCTTTGCCAATTCTTTTTTATCAGCTGAAGGTATTGCTACCAGGATCTCTTCAATCTCATATTTTTCAGCTGCTTCAATGATCTTATCTCTACCGCCATAAATAATTGCACCATGAACATTTCGTCCCTGTTTTGAACGATCGTCATCAATAAAGCACATTACCTGTTTATAGACTTCCTGAGAATTGATGATCTCACGATATACCTTTTCACCAGCGAGACCGGCACCGATGATCATAACTTTTTCTAAATCTTTTCTTTCCTTAACACTGCCAAAGCCAATCTTGCTTCTTTTTAATCTAGCTAGACGATAAGTAAAACGATTACCGCCTAAAAACATTGTTAAAAGAAGAAAATAAATAAAGTAACAGCTTCGAGGCAAATTATTACCGGTAATTTCAAGAATACACACATTAATGATACTGTCAGCAAAAGTCGCCAACACAATATTTTTAAGTTCGATAATTGAGGCAAACTGCCATAAGCTGTGATACAGTTTAAAATAGAAAAAGACTACTAGACCGCAAGCAATCATTGGTAAAAGCATCACTGTTAGATTTTCTAAATACTGATTAGGTATTGGGCCATTAAATCTAAGCAGCATAGCACCATATCCTGATAAAGCGATACATAATGAATCTACCAGTATCAAGATAATTCTTCTAAAATTTATTTTTTGTCTATAATTAAAAATATTTATCCCCTCCATATCAAAAAAATGTTTTTTTGCAATTATGCAGTTATATATAAAAAAGAATATAGTTCCCCCTACCCCAAGAAAGAAACTATATTCAAATCACTAAATGTGCGGTAAACCAGCTACACCTATTTAATTTTGCATTTAATATTTAAACCCACTAAGATTTGTCTATTCATAAACTCGATATCCAAGTAAGCTAATTTATTGTGTTTATCAACTTTTACAATGTGATCCTGATAATAAATTAATGGGCCTTCTATAACTTTAGCTCGCTTATCTTCAATAAATGCTTGGGACATTTCTAAGATACCTTTAGTATTTAAAAGTTTATTAAACATTTCAATCTCTTCATCTCTTAAAGCTGATACACCATCTTCTTTAAGCTGTTTAATCAAACCGTCTTTTTGCTCACCTAGTTTATATAAAAAATTATCAAAATCACTCTGATTCATCTCACTTTTAACAAAAATATAACCGGGAAACAAAGGCTTTAGAGCATTACCTTTAATGTCTCTACGATAATATTCTATTTGAGGAATAAATGCATTTATCCCTTTTTTAGTCAAAAGCGAACACAACTTATCACTTTTTGCAACTAATACAAATAATACATACCAATTTTCTTTAGTAATCATTTTATGACTTACTAGTCACCTCCAAAGGCACTTTCATGACTTTACCAAAAACATCACCCAAAAAAGCCAATCTTTTATGACGATTGATTTTTCTAATCAATTCTTCTTTACCAACTAACGGTCCTTCTTGAACAATTAATTTAGAGTCAACAATAATCCCCGTTGAATGCATTATTAAATGATTTTCATTTAATAATGATTCTAAAAGATTCTTTTCATCATTAGTTAAAGCTAAAATTGTTTGTGTATCACTTTGTAAAATCTTCATCGTAGAACCCAAATCTTTTTCAATTTCTTTAATAGTCGCATAAAACCCTTGTTCATTTAATTCTGATTCTATAAAAAGATAATTAGGAAACATTGTTACTTCTAAAAACACCTTTTTCCCTTCCCTACTCATCAATTTTTCAGTTTTAGGAACAAAAGCACTCATTCCAGGTTGATTATTAAAATAAACTATTAAATCATTAATTTTGTTTTCATTTACAAAAATAACATACCAATTCATTTCTTTCCCCCTTAAAATAAAGTTAGCATTTGACTTCAAAATTGTCTTAAATTAAAGTACTCTACGAACATATTAAAAAAGTGCTATAAAATAAGCACTTTTTTCAATTGACCAAAATTAATGACAAGAAATGTTTTGATTTGAAAATTTATTGATCCAGCTTTTTTTCAAAGTAAATGATGAATGAACATAACGATCTAAAGTAACTTGAGAACCACTATGTCCTAAGATTTCACTAAGGCATTTGATTTCAAATCCTTCTTCAATGCACATAGTGGCAAAAGTGTGTCTCAACATATGAAAGTTTGCTTTGCCAATTCCTGCTGCTTTTATATATTTTGAAAATTTTCTTTCTAATAATCTTGGCTCAATAAATTTATCTGATCGACCAGTTAATAAATAACAATTACTATCTTTTTTAAATTTATAAAATAAAGGCAAAAGATTCTCAGGGATTGGGATTTTACGATTAGAAGTTGAACTTTTAGGTGATTCTTCAATTATTATCGTTTTAGGATTATTACTACTTAAATTTTTTATACGCTGCATAGTTTTTTCAATAAAAATATAACTTTCATCCAGATAAATATTTTTCCATTTCAAAGCACATAATTCTCCGATTCTTAAACCGGTTGCCATTGCAATCAACACACCAAATTTACAATCATCAATATTTTCTAATAATACATTATTTAACTTTATAAATTCTTCTTTTGTTAGAACATAGTTTTCTTTCTTGGGAATTTTAGGATATATTATTTGAATGTTTAGATTTATGTTATAGCTTATTTCAATATATTTAATAATTTCTTTAAATAATAGTAAAGTATCTTTTACCGTTTTAGGTGATAATGGATTCCCCATTTTTCCTTCTTCTAATAATTTAGTTGTAAACTGTTCAATAGTTTTACTATTAAGGTCTTTTATCTTGATTGCATTAAAATAAGGTAATAAATAATTATTGATAGTATTATAATATTTGACATGAGTTGAAGGTTTAAATCTAATTTTATTATATTCTAACCATTTAATTATATAATAACCAACTGTTTCATCACTTATAATGCTTTCAATCTTTTTTTCTTTAGTCAATAACTTACATACTTCATTCCTTTTTATTTTTACTTGAGTATAAGTACTTGCATAAACACTCCCGTATTTTTTGCGCTTATCAGCTGTAATTTCTTTTACATAACGTGCTTCCCATCTACCATCTTTTCTTTTAAAGATATTTTCTCCTCTTCTAGGCATATACAAACTCCTTTCTTTTTGACCAAAAAATTGACTAGAAATGGCAATAATGACTTTTGTGTAAATTAAATATTTAATAGATATTTATTCTATATCCTTTTTGAAATAACTTTTTAACAATTTTATCTATCTTTTTTTGTCAAATAATGATAAAATGCGTGTGTGACTATGAAAAAAATATGTTCGTAGAGTACTTTACTCTAAGGCTCTTATTATTGTTCACATTATTTACATTATTTAAACAAAATTAAATAATAATACAATAAAAACTCTATTAAACAAAACTAACTTCAGTTCAATAGAGTTTTTTATTTTAAGACATGATTTGATATCTATCACACTCAATAACCAAAAAAGTAATCACATAATATTTTTGATTAGCATTTTATCTAATATAACCACAAAAACCACAATAAATTTACTTAAATCATCTTGAAAAAATAGCATATAATGGTAAAATAATTCAGTCGATATAACAATAGGGGGAAGAACAATGAAACCATTTACAAAAATGAATAAAAATGAACTATTAGACTTAAAAAAAGTATTAGATCAACGATATCAAGACTTCAAATCCCAAAACTTAAAACTTGATATGTCACGTGGTAAACCTTGTAAAGAGCAATTAGATTTATCAATGTCTATTTTAGATATGAAAGATTATTCTGTTGATGGTATAGATTGTCGTAATTATGGGGTATTAGAAGGATTACCATCATTACGTAAATTATTTGCTCAATTATTAGAAGTAAACGAAAATAATGTTATTATTGGAGGAACATCTAGTCTTACTTTAATGTATGACTATATTGCTCAAGCTATGCTATTTGGTGTTTGTGGCAGTAAACCATGGTCAAAGTATGATAAAATAAAATTTTTATGTCCTGTCCCTGGGTATGATCGCCATTTTGCTTTCTGCGAGTTTTTTGGCATTGAGATGGTTAATGTTCCAATGACTAAAGAGGGTCCTGATATTGATATAATTAATGAATTAATTAAAGATGATCGTGTTAAAGGAATGTTTTGTGTCCCAAAATACTCTAATCCACAAGGAATTACTTATAGTGATAAAATCGTCAAAGCCTTAGCATCTTTAAAACCTGCTGCTGATGATTTTAGAATTATCTATGACAATGCTTATTGTGTTCATGATCTAAATGAACCGGGAGATACACTTCTAAATATTTTTGATGAATTGCCACTTCATAATAATGAAGATTTAGTTATTATGGTTGCTTCTACATCAAAAATCACATTTGCTGGAGGAGGAGTTTCTTGTCTTGTAGCAAGCGATAATAATATCTTAGATATAAAGAAACGCTTATTTTATCAATCAATTTCACAAGATAAAATGAATCAGTTACGTCATCTTAAATTCTTTAACGATGTAGATAGTATTAAAGCTCATATGAAAAAACAAGCTGCCATTTTAAAACCTAAATTTGATTGCGTAATAAGTCATTTAAATAACGAATTAGCAAATAAAGGAATCGCCTCATGGCATGAACCTAATGGTGGCTATTTCATCAGTCTTGATGTTATGCCTGGTTGTGCTAAAAGAGTTGGTCAATTATGTAAAGAAGCTGGTGTTGTTTTAACCACTATTGGAGCAACTTTCCCATATGGAAATGATCCTCAAGATTCTAATATTAGAATTGCACCTTCTTTTCCAACCATTGATGAATTATCTCAAGCTGCAACATTATTATGCATTTGTGTGCAAATAGCAGCAATTGAACAACTAACAATAAATAATTAAAAAAAGAGATTTCG
>BAHP02000116.1 GCA_000508865.1 Clostridiales bacterium VE202-01 | reverse complement strand
TGATTGGTAAATGTGTTAGTTTCTTCACTACCGGGATTGCTTGTAAATCTAATGTGTTTCTTGTATAGCTTTCAAATGTTCTGATCCCTCTTTCACATAATATTATGTTTGGATTCCCGCTGGCCATGATATATTCTGCTGACATGATCCATTCTTCAAATGTTGCACTTAATCCTCTTTTTAATAAGATCGGTTTTTTTGTCCCTGCTCCTACTTTCTTTAATAAATCAAAGTTTTGCATATTTCTTGCTCCGATTTGAATCAAATCCACTTTTTCATTAAATTCTTCAAGATACTGTGCATCCATTAATTCTGAACAGATTGGCAGACCAGTTGCTTTTTTAGCAGCTACCAAAATATCTAGTCCTGAAGATCCCATTCCCTGGAATGCATATGGTGAAGTTCTTGGTTTGAAAGCTCCACCGCGTAAAATATTAGCTCCGGCTGCTTTAACAGCTTTAGCAACTTCGATTACCTGTTCTTCACTTTCTACCGAACAAGGTCCTGCGATCAACGCTAGATTTTCACCACCGACTTTAACTCCTGATACATCGATGATCGTATCATCTGGATGAAATGCCCGATTCGCTAATTTATATGGTTCTGATACACGCATTACATGATCTACTGCCTCATCTACTTCAATAGCTCGTGGATCAACTCGTGTTGTATCACCAATAATACCAATTATTGATTGTCCAGTTCCATGAACAACACTTACTCTTAACCCCTTATCAGTGACAATTTTTGATACTTTTTCGACGTCTTTATCTGTTGCCGTCATTTTCATTACAATAATCATTTTTTTATTCCCCTTTATTATTTATTTCAACCCTGTATATAAATAAAAGCCCTCTTCCTAAAAGGACGAGAGCCTATGCTTCGTGATACCACCTTAGTTCATCAATATATTACTATATTGATCTCATCAAGTACGCTAATTACTATTAGTACATACTCTTACACGTTAACGGGTGTCACCGGAGAGACCTACTACTAACGATTCAGTCCTCTACTCCAAGATGAATTCAATATTATCTAATAGACTCTTTTCCACCAAACAAGAGCTCTCTATCCTATTTCCAATATCTACTATTTCTTTTCACAGTATTTATACCAGATGTTGTTGCAATTATTGTATACAATAAAATTAATTATGTCAACACATTTTATAAAAGTTTTTATTTCTCAAAATATTAGTCCATATGAGTCTACACAATTTTGGCGGTTATCGACGTTTAAATACGATATAATCATATTATATAAGGAGGGGGCTTTATGAATAATATCGATACAACTTTAATTGGCAAATACATTAAAAGTATTCGTCTATCAAAAGGCTGGTCACAAGCAAAACTCGAATATCTATCAGGAATATCTGCTTCATCTATTAGCAATATTGAACATGGTAATAAAGGTATCTCTTATAATATGTCAATTCCAGCAATCGTAAAGATAGCTCATGCTTTTCAAATGAGTTTTTATGATATTCTTAATGATTCAGGTTTTCTATCATATATCGGTGATCAGCAATTCGCTCAAAACAAATCACAAATTTACATAACCAACCATGAGCTTATAAATCTGTTCAATCGTCTTAGTCCTAGTGAACAGCAAAAATTTGTTAAAGAAATTTACTTACGTGTCGAATTATCCGATAAACAAAAACAACAAAATATGTTCAAAAAACTTTAAGTGATGAGTTTCATCACCTTTTTTTATTTAAAACTTCTCTTATAATAACATTATTTATTCTTTAATGATCTTAATACAACAAATATTTACTATTTTTAATTCGTTTTTCATAATTTTGATTAAATATTGCAAAAAATATAACTTTTAACCATAATTCGACAAAATTAGCCATCAAAATATGTCATAATACTAATTGTAAAGAGAAACCACTTTACATTCTCATGAGTAAAGATTTTCTTATATAAGTAAATAAAAAAAGTCAACATTACATTGACTAATTTACAAATGGTGCCCAAGACCGGACTCGAACCGGTACAGTATCGCTACCGACGGATTTTGAGTCCGTTGCGTCTACCAATTTCGCCACTTGGGCAACTACCGATAACTATTATAAATAATTTTAATTATAAAATCAATAGAAAATTAAAATATTTGTTTATTTATTTTAAAATATTTATTAATATTATTAAATTAGAAACTAAAATACATTAAATTTAACAAATAGTATTGACGAATTAATTAAAATAACGTATTTTTTAATAGTAATTTAACTAGATAAATTTATAAATAGATGGAGTAATAATTATGGAACATGATAAAATTTTAAATGAACTTAATGAAATAACTAATTCGCTAGATGCAACTACTGAAACTTTGATCGGATTACAAGAAAATGCTAAATTTGAAGAAGCTATCAAAAAGATCGATATAGATTTATATCTTGAATTACCAATCCAGGAATTAAGCAGACTTGCTAATCGTCTAGCAAATCTCACTAACGAACTATCAAAATAACAGACAAGCACTTGCTTGTCTGTTATCTTGATGACTGATAGAAGGTAAACTATGAACGAACTATTTAAACAACGCATGAAAAAACTTTTACAAGATGACTATGAAAACTTCGAAAAAGCATTACTACAAAAACCAGTAAAAAGTTTTTATCTAAATCCTTTAAAAAAAGATGCCATTTCTCATTTAGAGCAACACTTCTTGACCCCACATCCATATATCAAAAATGCCTATTTCTTTGACTATGATAACTACCCTCTTGGTAAACATCCTTATTTCAATTGTGGTCTTTATTATATCCAGGAACCTAGTGCAATGGCTGTAGCTAATTGCGTTGATTTTAAAGAAGATGATTACGTTTTAGATATGTGCGCAGCGCCAGGTGGTAAAACCTGTTTTACCGCAAGTCAATTAAGTGATCAAGGACTTATGATCGCTAACGACATCAATAAACTAAGAGCAGGCATTTTATCAGAAAATATTGAACGTTTCGGAATTAAAAATACTATTGTTACTAATTGTGATCCTGTAAAATTAGAGAAATATTTCAATAATTTTTTTGATAAGATCATTCTTGATGCTCCCTGCTCTGGTGAAGGAATGTTTCGCAAACTTGATCAAGCTGTTAAAACCTGGTCGATCGATAAAATAAATGAATGTGCTTATATTCAAAGAAAACTCATTGATAGTGCCTATAAAATGTTGAAAAATGACGGTATTTTAATTTATTCAACTTGTACATACTCTTTAGAAGAAAACGAAGAACAAGTCGATTACATGGTCAAACAATTAAACATGGAATTATTAGCAATAAAAAAACAGCCGGGCATGACTTCAGGTTATCAAAATGACAAAGTTGTAAGAATGTATCCTCATCTAAACAAAGGTGAAGGACAGTTTATTGCTTTATTAAAAAAACACGATGAAGAAAGTAAAATCAGTAAAATCAAATTATTAAAACCAAACATTAATAAAGAACAGCTTGATTTAATCAACAAATTCTATCTTGACAACTTGAAGGTAACGGTACCACCTTTACTATACAACTCAAATAATCATATTTATGCTATATTACCACAATTTCCTGAATTAAAAGGTATCAGAGTCCTAAGAACCGGTTTATATTTAGGCGAATGTAAAAAAGGACGTTTTGAACCAAGTCACTCTTTAGCTTTAACATTAACTAAAAATGATGTAAAGCGTTATTATGATTATAAAGCTGATGACAAAGAGATAACTAAATATCTTCATGGGGAAACTTTATTAGGGACTAACCAAAAAGGCTATGGTTTGATTTTAGTTGATGGTTATCCATTGTCTTTTTATAAAGAAAGTAACAATCAGATAAAAAATTTATATCCAAAGGGGTTAAGACGATGAATCGCTATTATGTTATAAAAGATGAAGTATATCATATTTTAAATACAGAATGTTCAAAAAGTAATCGTCAAGAAGCTATCGAGCATTTATCTAATGTTGCTAATATGGCTGTTTTTTTAGCAAGATGGAAAAACTCGATTTAGAATTAGCAGCTATTATTGGAATTCTTCATGATCTAGCTGCCTATAAATTTAATTCTCACTTCGATCATGCCAATCGAAGTAGTATGCTAGCTAAAAATATTTTGACTAATAGTAAATTATTTACGGATGATGAAATCATCCTTATCGTCACAGCCATTAAAAATCATTCCTTTAAAGAAAAAAAAGATGATGACTATAGTGAATTAATAAAAAATGCGGACTTATTAGTCCAGCATTTAAATGATCCTAATGCCATCTTTTCAAAAGACAAACAGCTCAGATTAGAAAATATTTTTAATTCTTTACAAAAGCTTCAATAATTGGCGCTAATTTAGTACTATTAACAACATAACTGCTATGATTTTCTTTAGGCAAGATCAATAATTGACTACCACTAATATGATGAGCAATATTAAAGGTATGTCCTTCTTTGATCATATCATTACTACCCGCTAGAACTAAAGTTCTAGCTTTTATTTTATGTAAAAGATAATGACTAATATGAGGCTGTTCTAACATCAATTTAATTTTAGGATCTTTCTTTAATGCATAAATTATTTTCATTTGCCAGTAAATGTGCTTTTTTAAACCTTGAGGCTCTATATTTGCCCCACTGATAATCAAATCACTAATTAAATCACTTTGGCTTGCAACAAGTAAACCGACGATTCCGCCATCACTGAAACCATAATAAATAACATCTTTTAATCCTAAACAGTTTATAAATGCCATAATATCATCAGCCATTGCCTGATAACTATATACTTTAACTTTAGAACTTTTTCCATGACCCCGACTATCAATACAATAACATTTAAAATTATCTTTTAAAACCGCAACCAGATCATCAAAAATATGATGATCTTCGCCATTACCATGAACTAATATTAAATTTCTTCCTTTTCCTTTAACTTCATAAAACAGCTCTATTCCATTTACTTCAAGTATCATATTAAACTCCTCATATAATTCTTAATCAATATAATTATAACACAAAAAAGGAATTTTCTATCCCTTTGTGTGTTCTTTAATACAAGCCTCAATTCGATCATGAACAATTTTAGCAATTTCATTTGTATGTAAATCTTTATATTCATCATAATACAAAGGTTTTAAATAATGAATCTTAGCCGTTGTTTTTTTTATGGTGTTATTATCAAAAACCTTATAACAATCAATCATAGCTACTGGAACAATAGGAGCTTTTGCCTTTACCGCAATCTTAAAAGTTCCCCCTTTAAATTCTAAAATATTATTTCCATTTTTACTTCTCGTCCCTTCAGGAAAAACAAAGAAATTTTCCCCCTTAGCAACCTCATTAGAAACATATTTAATTACTCTTGCACTATCACGAACATTACTACGATCCATAGGAACATATTCAAGCATTTTAATAACATCTTTAACTAAAATCGTCGATGCAAGTTCCTTTTTTACGATTGCCCTGATCGGTCTTTCATGCGTTTGAAAAATTGCTAGTGGATCATATAGCCCCTGATGATTAGGCGCTAACAAATACCCTGATCGATCTGGTAAATTTTCTAAACCATAACACTCAAGTTCAACCCGAGCTTTTTTACTGATAATTGCTACAACACGGTGAATAAAGCCATAACGTTCTTGTAGAGTATAATTTTCAATATGCTTATACTTATTTACTTTATATCCCCACCAGTAAGGCAGTTTTAAAATAACTCTAATTACGATCATGATAATTCTTTTCATTACTTACTACCTCGCTTATATATTTGTAAAGTAAATGTTTCAAACGCTTTTTGTTCTACTAAATGATAATCATATTCATCAAAATTAGGAAAATATGTCTCACCAGTATGCTTACCAGGAATTCTCGATATCAATAATTGATCAGCGATCGGTAAACATTGACGATATATCGAAGCACCTCCAGAAATGAACAAATCTTCACCACTTTGACGATACTCTTCGATCACTTCTTCTAAAGAATTGCGAATCTCAACGCGATCATCTTCAAACGGCTCTAAACTAACAACGATCGTTTTACGATTAGGCAACGGTCTACCAATCGCCTTATACGTAGTAAGTCCCATCAAAATTGTCTTATTAACAGTTGTTGCTTTAAAATGTTTAAGATCTTCAGGAACATTCCAAGGCATTCCATTAAAGGAATCCTTCTTACCAATTAATAAATCTTCATCTGTCGCTACAATAATACTAATCATTACACACTTACCTTTCCAACTAATCTACCATAACTTTGATAGTCTTCAATTTTAATATCTTCAATTCGATAATCAAAAATAGATTTAACTTCCGGATTTAAGACAAGTTTGCATTTAGGCAATGGCTCTCTTGAAATCTGTTCTTTGATTACATCGATATGATCTTTATAAATATGCGCATCGCCAATCGTATGCACAAATTCCTTAGCTTCATAACCACAGGTTTTAGCAAGCATCCCCGTCATTAAAGCATAGGAAGCAATATTAAAAGGCACTCCTAAAAAAATATCCGCGCTACGTTGATATAATTGGCAAGATAAATACTTTTTATCAGCACTAACATAAAATTGTAAAAAAGCATGACATGGCGGTAAAGCCATATTATCAACTTGTACAGGATTCCAAGCACATATAATATGTCTTCTTGAAAAAGGATTATTTTTTAAACTGTCCACTAATTTAGCTAACTGGTCTACCCCTTCATAATTAAAATTACGCCATTGACCCCCATACACCGGTCCTAGATCCCCGTATTTTAAAACAAAAGGATCATCTTCTGGTAACTTTTTAATTTTATCAACAAATTCTTCAAGTGTTTCCCCTTGATAATCAGCAGATTTTTTGTAAGTCTCATATGGCCAATCATTCCAAATCTTAACATTGCGATCAACCAAATACTTAATATTAGTATCGCCTTTAATAAACCACAACAATTCTTCAGCAATAGGTCTAATAAACATTTTTTTCGTTGTCATTAAAGGAAAACCATCTCTTAAATCGTAACGTGTCTGATATCCAAAGACACTTCTCGTTCCAGTACCCGTACGATCATCACGATCTTCTCCATTTTCTAAAACATATTTACACATCTCTAAGTATTGTTTCATCTTTTACACCTCGAATGATATTGTACAATAAAAATTCATCTTAATAAACTAAAAAAACACTTTTATCTAAAAAGTGCTTATGTTTTGTTCATCTTATTATAATGACGCAAAGAAGTTTTTATGGATTTCATAATATCAATAATCAACTTTAATTCATTGAGATTACAATCTGACAAAAGATCATTGACTTCATCAATATATATCCTCTCAGCCTCGATCAAACTGTCACATAGCAAAAAATCAGCAGAAACCGCTAATGCATTTGCAATACTAATCAAAGTTGGCAAACTTAATTTAGTTGCTCCGCGTTCAATATGTGAAATATTTGTCGGAGAAATGTTTGAAATCTCAGCCAATGTCTGTTGAGAAAGATTTTGAGAAATCCGCTCTTCTCTTATTCTTTTGCCAATAAGTTTGTAATCAATTTTCATCATAATTCCTCCAATGATTTAATTGTATCTTTGAAAAAGATATCTTAAAATATATTGCACATCCCATTAGGATACATAATATATTATTCCCGTTTTTTATTATTTTTATTCATTGGTTTTTTACTATATATATTTAAATTTAACTATGTTATAATTTAACAATATTAGTCATTTTGTAACAATTAGTTAATATTTAAATGCTATGATAGAGCAGAAAGGATGATCACGATGAAAAAAGAAGCTCCTAAAATAAATACAAGATTACGTAGTCATACAATTATTGTTCCTGAATGTATCCGTAAAGCTAGCGGGATCGTAATCAATGGCAAAAGAATAAAATCATTATTATTTTCAACTGATGTTGCTGTAATTTCTAACTGCAATGCCGATGCTGTAATTGCAGTATATCCCTTTACCCCAACAATGCAGATTACTAATGCGATTATCGACGTCTCACAAAGACCTGTTTTCGCTGGCGTAGGTGGCGGAACGACTGCTGGCCCACGAGTTCGTGAAATTGCTTTAGATGCTGAATTACACGGCGCAACGGCTGTAGTATTAAATGCCCCAACTAAGACTGAATTTATTCAAGAATTATCTGACTATGTTGATATCCCTGTTGTCTTATCAATTGTATCTTTAGATGAAGACTTAGAAGAAAGAATGCTGCATTCAGGAGCAACGATCGTCAATGTTTCTGGAGGAAAAAATACTGCTGCAATCGTAAAAGAACTTCGAAAGATATCAGCAGACTTTCCAATTATTGCAACCGGTGGACCATCAGTTGCAACTATTCAGGAAGTTATTGATGCAGGAGCTAATGCAGTTACTTACACCCCACCTTCAAATGGCGATATCTTTAAATTGATGATGGAAGAATATCGACAACGTTGCCATAAAGATTAAAAATAATAATTTTAAGGGAATATAAATTCCCTTTTTATTAATAATAAAAAAGCCCTTTATCAGGGCATTTATTTTTTATCTTTGATTTGCTTATTTAACATTGTAACAAACTCATCAAAAGGAACAGTTGTTTGCGCTTGTTCACCATGTTTACGATATGTAACAGTTTTTTCATCACGTTCATTATTACCAAGAACTAACAAATATGGTACTTTCTCCATTTGTCCTTCACGAATCCGATATCCCAATTTTTCTTCACGGGCATCCATTTCTACCTTGAATCCTTCATTCTGTAATAACTCAGTTACTTCTTTGGCATATTCTAAATGGTATTCGTTATTTACTGGTAATACTTTTATTTGTACCGGTGCTAACCATAATGGGAAAACACCAGCAAAGTGTTCGATCAAGATACCAATAAATCTTTCAATCGAACCAAAGATAACACGGTGAATCATGATTGGACGAACTTTTTCACCTTTATCATCAATATATGTAATATCAAATCTTTCTGGTAAATTCATATCTAATTGAATCGTACCACATTGCCAGACTCTTCCTAAACTATCTTTAACATGGAAATCTAATTTTGGACCATAGAAAGCACCATCACCAGGGTTAACTTTATAATCCTTACCAGCTGCTTTACAAGCAGCTCCAAGAGCAGCTTCTGATTTTTCCCAAATAGCAAGATCACCGATATATTTCTTTTCTGGACGAGTTGATAATTCTATTTCATAGCTTAAATTTAAACTGCTATAAACACGATCAATAAAATTGATCAATCTAACGATTTCGCCTTCAATTTGATCTGGTGTCATATAAATATGAGCATCATCTTGAGTAAATGTTCGAACTCTAAATAAACCATTTAAAGCACCACTAGCTTCATGACGATGAACTTGACCAAGTTCTCCCATTCTAAGCGGTAAGTCTTTATAAGAATGTAAACTATTTTTATATACTAATAAACTTCCTGGACAATTCATTGGTTTAATGGCAAACTCACGATCATCAACCATACTTGTATACATGTTCTCTTTATAATTTGCCCAATGACCACTAGTTTCCCATAATTCTTGTGACATCATAATTGGTGTCTTAATAAATTCATAACCTTCTTTTGTATGTTCTTCATACCAGTATTGTTCCAAAGTGTTTCGTAAAATCATCCCTTTAGGTAAGAAAAATGGCATTCCTGGAGCATATTCACTCATCATAAATAATCCTAATTCTTTACCTAATCTTTTATGATCACGACGTTTTGCTTCTTCTAATAGATCAAGATGTTCTTGTAAAGCATCTGGTGTTTCAAAGCAGACACCGTAGATTCTTTGAAGAACTTTATTTTCTTTATCCCCTTTCCAATAAGCTCCCGAATGTTTAATTAACTTAAAATTCTTACAAGCTTTAACTGTTTCCACATGAGGTCCGCGACATAAATCAACAAAGTCTCCTTGACGATAACAGCTAATGTTAGTACCATCTTCAAAATTATTGATTAAATCAATCTTATATTCATCATTTTTAAACATTTCTAAAGCTTGTTCTTTAGTAATTTCTTCACGAACGATACGTTTACCATCTTTACAAATTTTTTTTCATTTCTTTTTCGATTTTAGCGATATCCTCATCTTTAATAACATCATCACCTAAATCAACATCATAATAAAATCCCTCACTAACTACTGGTCCTACCCAAAATTTAGCTTGAGGATATAAATGTTTAATTGCTTGAGCCATTACATGAGCACAAGAATGATTTAAAACACTTAATTTTGCATCTTCTTTAAAATCAATCATTTTTCTTCTCCTATCCAGAAACGTAAATATGTTTCTTTACTTTCTTTATCATAATATTCATTTTCTAATTTACCGCCACATTTTTCAATCGTTTTTCTAGAAGCTGTATTTTCTTTATTACATGTAATTAAAATTGGATAAATATCCCATTTTTTACAGATTCCAATTGCTTCTTTTAACATTGCTGTAGCATAACCTTTTTTTCTTTGACTCGGGGCAACACTATAGCCAATGTGACCACCTCTTTTTAATAAGAATTCATTTAAACAGTGTCGAATATTGATTACCCCAACTATTTTATCACCTTCAATATAAAAATAGACCGTATCAGGTACAAAACCATCTTTTAAATTAATTCCTAAATGATTTTGTTTTTCTCTTTTAAGCCAATCTTCATATTCATTAAAATTTTGATTTCC
This sequence comes from Clostridiales bacterium VE202-01, assembly GCA_000508865.1. Classification (GTDB taxonomy): domain Bacteria; phylum Bacillota_I; class Bacilli_A; order Erysipelotrichales; family Coprobacillaceae; genus Thomasclavelia. The sequence goes on along the minus strand of BAHP02000116.1, from coordinate 10,089 downwards.
ACCGACACCATTGATATATTCTTCACCATAAGCAAAAGTCTCATTCATATAAGCTAAGATCATTTCACGGTGTTCGATACTAGGATAAACTAATATAGCCATGCCATCCCTCCTTTTAAATAAAAAACTCTCATCCAAAGGACGAGAGTATCGTGGTACCACCTTAATTTGTTATTAAATAACCTCAAAGCTATAACGCGCTACCGACATTCTCTTTCGAGTGTTGCATATCAGGGAGTACCTAAATAGCCTCATCAAGACTTGCACCAACCGTCTTTTCTCTAAATCAAAGCACTATCTAGACATATCCTAAATCATCGCATCTTATTTACTCTTTTAATTCTACTCATTTATTGACTAAAGTCAACAAATTTGTTTATTTAACTTTATCATTTTGCTTAGCCAAATACTCCATTCTAATATTATCAGTCTCTTTTTTAAATGCTCGATAAACATATTTTGAAGGCATTTTATCAAACATCGTTAAAGTATTACATTTTAAGCAATATATACCTGGAATATTACGAACATTTATCTTTTTGATCCAATCTCCTTGTGCTTTACATATACCACATTCATTCGTATTTTGTGGTTCAACTATCTGTATTCTCATTTTCATCACCCATCATACAGTATGCACTAATAAAACTAAAATTATTGTCAAATAAAGACATGTCCTGCTACTTAACTGTATTAACTAATTTTTTTAAATCTTTAACTTCCTGAGGTTTTAAAATTCGATATTTTCCTGGTGTCAATCCTTTTAAATTCACACAACCTATACTAACACGATGCAATCTTTTAACTGGATGTCCGACACTTTCAAACATCTTTTTTACTTGACGATTTTTACCTTCTACCAGCTTTATTTTTAACATTGTCGTCTTATGTTCAATATCTTTACCAACAACTTTGATTTTACAAGGCAATGTTTTTACTCCCTCTAAATAAACTCCTTTTTCCAATTTATTTAGTGTTGAACCGGTAATCAATCCCTTAATAGAAACTTCATAGATTTTTTCCAAATGTGAGCGTGGATGCATGATCATATTTGCAAACTCTCCATCATTAGACATGATAATCAAACCAGTAGTATCAAAATCTAATCGTCCTACTGGATATATTCTTTCTTTTACATCTGTAAAATAATCTGTAATAATTGGTCGATCGAACTCATCATCTAAAGTACAAACACATCCTTTAGGTTTATAAAATACATAATATACTTTATTTTCCCCTACTATCGGTTTACCATCAACAGTGATAAAATCTCCTTTTTTTACTTTAGTTCCTAACTCATCAACTGCTTGGCCATTTACTTTAACTTTACCTTGAACAATTAAATCTTCAGCTTTTCTTCGCGACGTATAACCGCTGGCAGCAATTACTTTTTGCAATCTTTCCATGTTTCTCACCTACTTCGTATACATTATACTGAAATGTAAATTAAAAGCAATAATATCAGAAACTAATTTTTAATATTTATTAAATAATCGGATATCTCTTTAACAAAAATTTTTTTACGATAAAATATAATTATAAAAGACTTGGAGGAAATATTATGAGAGGAATTTATTCATCATTAACTAAGATTCGACGAAAAGTTTTCGTCGAAGTTGCAAAACTCGCTTATGAAGGTAATGATTATAGTCGGATTGAAGATCTGCCCTATAAAATAATCCCTGGCGAAATTGCAACTTATCGTGATAGTATCTTTTTAGAACGGGCAATCGTCGGTGAACGTCTCCGTCTAACAATGGGGTTATCATTACGTCCGATCGATAAGCCGGCTCCGATTTCTAAAGGTATTGAAGATAGCATTATTGCCGATAAATATTATGAACCACCACTTATTAACATCATTAAATTTGCCTGTAATAAATGTGCTGAAAAAAAATTTGAGGTAAGCAATGGATGTCAAGCTTGTTTGGCTCACCCCTGCATGGAAATTTGTCCTAAAAAAGCAATAAGCTTTAAAGAAGGAAAAGCTTATATCGATCAGGACAAATGTATCAAATGCGGCTTGTGCAAAAACGTCTGTCCTTATGATGCTATTTTAAAAAAAGAACGTCCTTGTGCCAAAGCCTGCGGGATGAATGCGATTGAATCTGATGAATATGGTAATGCCCATATCAATTACGATAAATGCGTTTCTTGTGGAATGTGTTTAGTTAGTTGTCCATTTGGTGCAATTGCTGACAAAAGTCAAATCTTTCAACTGATTCAAGCAATAAAAGAAGGTGATGAAATCATAGCTGCCGTTGCCCCAGCTTTTATTGGACAATTCGGAGCTAAAGTAACCCCAGAGATCCTAAAAAAAGCAATGCAGGAACTTGGTTTTAAAGATGTTGTCGAAGTTGCCATCGGTGCAGATCTATGTACCATCGATGAAGCTAAGGATTTCTTAGAAAAGGTACCAGATAAACAGCCTTTTATGGCTACTTCCTGCTGTCCTTCATGGTCAATGATGGCCAAGAAAGAATTCCCAGAATTTAAATCGTATATTTCGATGGCTCTTACCCCAATGGTATTGACGGCACGTTTAATCAAGGAAAAGCATCCTAACAGCAGAGTTGTTTTTATTGGTCCTTGCGCTGCTAAAAAGTTGGAAGCTTCTAGAAAATCAGTTCGTAGTGAAGTTGATTTTGTTTTAACTTTTGAAGAAATAGGAGCAATGTTTGAAGCTAAAGGAATTGATTTTGCATCTTTACAGCCTAACGAAGATGATCCGTTTACCCATGCTAGCAGTGATGGTCGCGGTTTTGCCATAAGCGGTGGTGTAGCTAAAGCTGTTGTTAACTGTATTAAAGCTAAAGACCCTGAACGTGAGGTATTAGTAGAATCTGCAGAAGGCTTAGAAAACTGTAAAAAAATGTTGAATCTTGCTAAAAAAGGAAAATACGATGGTTACCTTCTTGAAGGGATGGCTTGTCCAGGGGGATGTGTCGCTGGAGCTGGAACTCTTCTTCCAATCAATCGTGCAACGATGGCAGTTAAAAAATACACTAGTACTTCTGATAAATTAAATGCTAATGATTCTAAATATAAAGAATATTTAGATCTATTAATTGAAAAGTACAAATGATATTAAAAATGCGCAATCAATTAGATTGCGTATTTTTTAATCATATTTTTTTATTTCTACTGTTTGTTTATCAAAATCAATAAATGTTTGAAAAGCATATCGATTTTCATCTTCATCCCAGATTTCGACAAACTTAGGCGTTACTTCAATCAATATTTCACTATCTTCATGGCTATAAGCATTATAGCTTTGCCATAAATATTTTTTATATAATTTTTCAAATTTACGCCCTGGTTCTTCAACAACTAAACCTAGATTTTTAGCTAGTCCTTCTACTTGAACACCGCCCGTACATAAAGCTACTTGAGGATTTTTAAATAATTGCTGCGTTTTTCTAAAATTCTTATCTGTTTTAAAATAAATCTTATCATCATAAAATAAACAACTTACATTTCTAACCATTACATAATCATTTACACTAGAAGCAAGTGCCATGATCTTCCAATCTCCAAGTTTTTTAAACAACAATGCTTTTCCTTCATTAAACTCCATCTCTTTTCCTCCCTATTTAATATAATTTTTAATGACTGAACTAATTTTTTTATAAATTATAAATGTAATAAAACACACTACTGCATTTTTAATAAGATTAAAAGGTACGATTCCTAAAATAACTAATTTAAATGTACTATCAACATACGGATTGACCGCTTTGCACATATCAATGATCATATCCATATTCATACCATATAATGCTACGTAAAATGGAATAATAATTACAAGATTAGTAAAAACTGCAACTATAATATTCGTTAATGCTCCTACTAACATCCCCTTTAATGCACCTTGCTTTGTTTTATTATGTTTATAAATTATGGCTGCCGGTAAAACAAGAGCAATACTTAACATCAGCCCCTGCAATTCCCCAGTAAACATCGAATTGGTACCTGATAAAACAAGCTGTAACAATATTCTAACGATAACGATCAAAATCGCTGCTATAGGCCCTAATGTAAATGCCCCGATCAATTCTGGAACACCAGCAAAATCAAAACTTAGAAAAGGCGGCATAAATGGTAATGGAAACCTAAATACCATTAAAACTGCTGATAAAGCACCAAGAACTGCAATCAATACTAACTTTTTTGTTTTTTCGTTTTTCATTTTCTTCCTCCTAAAATAAAAACCTGAAAACAATAAAAGTCTTCAGGTAGAATTCTAGAAAATGTCTTTTCTCATCCGGACTTTAACCGTCGGTGTTAGAATTTCACTAACTCAGCCATATCAATGATATGGGTCATGGACTATAACCATCGGTAGGGACTTTCACCCTGCCACAAAGACTTTATTAAATTTTGGATGATAGAAACATTATCTATTGACATCATTCTACACCTCTTTATATATAAAAGCAATTACTTTTTCTTCTAAGAAATATAAATTTATTTTTAATAATAAGCATTCGTAAATATTTAACATCATGATAAAACAATTAATATTAAATTATCGAAACGCAGGAAAAATCAAAAATTTATTTCAACATTTTTACCTAGATCTATTACCACATTAACAACAAAAAAGAATTAGATGATCATTACTGCATTCAATCAGAAATCTAAACTAAAAAATAACTATGATTCAAGTGAGCTATTATGTTAATGAAAAAAGATATTGTTCATCATATAAAAGTTTTGCTCTATTTTTTAATAGTAAAACTCAAAAAATATAAAAGCAAATATATTTTACTTAAATTTCCTTCTAAACTTTATAATTTATGCATAGATTTATAGGGGTGATTAAAATGAACTATATAAAAATGATTGGCCTAATTATTTCTATAACCTTCATGCCGCTAGATAGTGTTAAAACTGTTCCTTTTCAAGGCAAGAGTTATATAGTTATGGAAGCAAGTAATCAAATTGTAATTGAAGGTAGTAATGAAGAATATATTCAAAGTGTAGCCTCAATATCTAAAATCATGACATGTATAATTGCTATTGAAAATATGAAACTTGATACTATTATAACTGTTGATGATACTATCAACAAAGCTTGGGGAAGTGGAATCTATATACATATAGGCGATAAAATTAGTTTACGTGATCTTCTATATGGTTTGATGTTAAGAAGCGGAAATGATGCAGCTGTTATGATTGCAAAAGCAGTAGCTAAAGATATTCCTAAGTTTGTTGATATGATGAATGATAAAGCTAAAGAATTAGAGCTTCATAGCACAACTTTTTCTAATCCTACTGGTCTGGATGAAGAAGATAATGGTAATCAATCTACTGTTTATGATATGGCCAAATTAATGGCTACTGTCATCAAAATCCTATATTTAATGAAATCGTTGGTACTAAGGAATATACAAGGGAAGATGGCAATGGAACTTGGCATAATAAAAATAAGTTATTAACTAATTATAAGTATTGTATCGGAGGAAAAACTGGTTTTACTAAAAAAGCTAAACGTACTTTGATTACGATGGCACGTAAAGATGATCTAGATTTAATTATTGTGACTTTTAATTGTGGTAATGATTTTGAGTTTCATCAAAATAAATATGAGGAATGTTATGAATTATTGAAAGAAACTAAAGTCTTTTCTAAGGGAATCGTGGAATTTAAACAACAGCAGTATTATTTAGATTTTGATATATGTGTGAATAAAAAACCTACAGATAAAGTAGATGTTTCATTTGTTGATGATCAAATAGTTGTTTCATTAAATAACCAGCCTGTTAGTAAACAAAAAGTAGTTCCATATAACTTTTTTCTTGGTTTTAAAATGATTTTAAAGGATTTATTTTATGGCTAAAGTCTTTAAATTTGGCTTAGTTTTCTTTGTTTTAACAGCCTTTGCAACTAATCATCAAAATGATATGTTTAAAGCAATATTAGAGTCTCCTAATCAAGTTTTTGAATTAATTAAAATTTTAGTTTTATCCGCATGTTTATGGAATGGGTTTTTAAATATTATCAAAGCTTCTGGTTTAATAAAGCAATTATCATTTATCTTAAAACCCATCTTAAAATTAGTTTATGGTAAAGCTGTTGAAGATCAACAAATATATCTATATTTATCTACTAATTTTATTGCTAACTTATTAGGGGTTGGTTCTTTAGCATCAATTAGTGGTCTTAAAGCAATGAAATCTTTAACTAAATATCAAACTGATCCTAAGGTTCCTTGTAAAGAAATGATGTTGTTAGTAATCATCAATACAACAGGATTATCAATAATTCCCACCACGATGATGACCTTAAGACAAAGTTACGGTAGTCATGATATTTTAGGTTTTTTTAGTTATAGTCTTATAATTGGTTTTATTATTACAGTTGTAGGAATCATTGCTAGTAAGGTGATTGAACATTATGGATAGTATTATTTTAATTATAATTTTAATTGCTTTAATAGAAGCTTGTTTTAAAAAAGTTGATATTTTTAATGAATTTATCGATGGTGTAAAAGAGGGGAGTAAATTATTAATTACTTTATTTCCAACTATGATGGCATTTATCTTATGGGTGACTTGTTTTCAAAACTGTGGCATTATCAATATCTTAGAAATCGTTTTTAAAAGTATTTTTAAAACTATAAATATCCCCATAGATATTTTTATGATGATGATCATTAGACCATTTTCATCTAATGGATCACTTAGTGTCTTAAATAATGTCTTTTTAAAATATGGTGTTGATCATCCTTTTAGTATACTTGCCTCAATCATTCAAACAGGTAGTGATACAACTTTTTATGTTGTTACATTATATTTTGGCAGTATTAAATTACAAAATAACCGCTATGCCCTAAAATTAGGATTATGGTTAGATATCATTGCTTGTCTGCTGGCTATTATTAGCTTTTTGTTATTTATTAATTGATCCAAATATTATTCCTTTTTATCAACTATAAAAAATACCAGAAACAAAATCATTTTTTGCTTCTGGTTTTATCTAATCTTGATCAAAAATATTATCACTTAATAAAGAACGTATAATAACCTTGAATAAAAATAAAAATAATCACACATGGTAAAACATATTTCAAATAAGCTTTTGTCCATTTAGGAAACTTGATCCCTCTTCCCGTATTAGCCTCTTTAATAAAATTATCAAATCCCCAGCCATATCTATAAGTACAAAAAATCAAATATGCTAGTGACCCTAATGGTAAAAAATTATACGTAACTAAAAAATCCTCTAAATCCTGAACTGTAGTACCAGCTCCAAAAGGAGCAAAATCACTTAAAACATTAAAGCCTAAAGCACAAGGCAAAGATAAAACTAAAATTAAAATCAAATTAATAATCACTGCTTTTTTACGACTCCAATTAAATAAATCCATTCCAAATGAAATAATATTTTCAAACACCGCAATAATTGTCGATAAAGCCGCAAAACTCATAAAAACAAAAAATAACGTACCCCAAACCTGACCTAACCACATTTCATTAAAAATACTTGGTAACGTTATAAACACTAAACCTGGTCCGCTTCCCGGATTAACTCCAAAAGCAAAACAAGCCGGAAAAATATCAACCCCGATAATAAAGCCACTAAAGTATCTAAAGTACATACACTTATCGTTTCACCAAACAAACGACGACTTTTATCAATATAACTGCCAAATATAGCAATCGCTCCAATTCCTAAACTAAGTGTGAAAAAAGCTTGTCCCATTGCTGCAAATATTATCTCTAATAAACCATACTGTTCAACGGCCTCAAAATTTGGAATCAAATAAAATGCTAATCCCTCACTGCCTCCAGGCAGTGTAATTGCTCTAATAACTAAAATTAAAATTATTATTAACAATGAACTCATCATAATTTTAGTAATCTTTTCAACACCATTTTGAAGTCCTAGTGAACAAATACCAAAACCTATTGCAATAACTACTACCATCCAAAAAACTTGTAATAACGGATCTTGTAAAGAACTATTAAAAATATTTTCAACTTGCTGAGGCATGGCTCCTACAAAATCACCTTTGATCATTTTTACAAAATATGATAACATCCAGCCACCAACAGTTGTGTAAAACATCATTAAAACATAATTCCCTAACATCTGGAATTTCCCTATCCAATTCCAAACTTTCCCTTTTGGTTGAATTGTTTGAAAAGCTAGTGCAGCACTCTTTTGACTTGCTCTACCAACCGCAAACTCCATTGTCATAATAGGAGCTCCTAAAACAACCAAAAAAAACAAATAAATCAAAACAAATAAAGCTCCTCCATATTGACCTACAACGTATGGAAAACGCCATACATTTCCAAGTCCAATTGCACAACCTGCAGAGATTAGGATAAATCCTAATCTTGACGAAAATTTTTCTCTTTCTTTCATAACATTCTAACCCTTCTTTTAATCGTTACCTTTTAATTTTAGCCTAGTATCTATAATTTTTCAACTAAATGTTTCAAAAGTCGTACAATCGTTATAAATAAACTCATTTGCATCATCTTTATTTAATATTTACATACTTCCAATATGAGCGATATTTCCCTTTACAAGCAATTACCAAATAATTCGTATATCCAAATTCTCTTGCAATAGTTCCTTTAGCAACCTTATTAACATGAGTAAGTTTTCCATTTACAACAGCATATTTCATTTCTAGTTCCTCCTTTATATTACTTATATTATAAAGGATTTTTTTTAATCATGCTTTGAGTTACCCCCATCATAAAACCGAAAAAACGGAGTTAAAATCAATTTCTTTAATTTTCTTCAAAATAGATAAAAAGAAACTGTAAAATTACAGTTCCTTTTCAATCAATTATCTTTGATCATCTATTAATCTTCTTTTTTTCTTTTTAATATTAAACCTAAACCAGAAACTATTGCAAGAGAACCAAATAAAGCAATTGATGAGTTATCTCCAGTATCAACACCTGGCTTTTCAGGTTTAGCAGGTTCTTCAGGATCAACTGGAGTTACTCCAGGAGCAATTACTGGTGTAAAAGCATTATCCTCTAATCTTGCACTAGTATCACCATCAGGCCAATTATTTTCATCTACCAATACTACTTCACCAGTTTCAGCATCAACATAACTTCCACTTGCAATTGAAGTTACAATATTTTCATAATCAGCATTTACCGGTGTATTAGCATTGATCGTAGCCTGGAATATTACTTCTTTACTTTCACCAGGTTCAATCGTTACATTAGTTTGATTAGAACCAACAAATTCAAAATACTCAGAATCAACAAAGATATCTTCTAAATCAATATTTAAAGTGATATCACCAGTATTTACTAAAGTCACTTTATAATCAATAACTTCACCAGTACCAGCATAGAATCCTTTTAATCCGTCTTTTGGTTCCGTTACACGAACTTTATTCATTGTATAACTTACTTTTGGTGTAATATAATGTGTAACTTCTTCTGTTGGTGTATCTTCACCATCTTCTCCAGTTAAAACGTCTTTTGCTTTTAAACTTGCTTGATTTCCAATAACATTGACTTCACTGTTTGTTTCATCAAATGATTCGACTACTACTACTGGAATCTCAATTACTAATTCTCCATTAGCTTCGATCGTTCCTTCGTAGCTGCCATTCCAAGCCTGATCTTGTTCTACTCCATTAACCGTATATTTTCCATCCGCTTTTACTTGATCAGGTAGATTATCTGTTACTACTATTTCTCTTTCAACATCATATGGATTTTCTATTGTTAATGTATATGTGATCTTGTCACCCTTAGCTACCGTTGATCCACTTTCTGGATCACTTGTCTTTGTAATCGTTGGATCTTTTACAACGATTACTGGTGTATTAGCTGTACTTGTTTGTTCTAAATCTTTTTGCGTTGTTTTATCAATCGTTACATCATTACCGCTTTCTGGATCAGTATATGTAGCTGTTCCTTCTGAGGTTACCGTATTCAAATATCCTTTATCATCACTTGCTGGTGTACCTTCATTTACTGTTGCTTTAAAGATTACTGTTTCTGTTTCACCTTTTTCAAGTCTGATACTTGCTTCACTAGCTTCTACAAATGTAAAGTAATCATCATTTTCAAATACATCATTTAAATTAATATCTAATCC
>BAHP02000117.1 GCA_000508865.1 Clostridiales bacterium VE202-01 | reverse complement strand
TTCAGTAACAGAATATCCTTTTATCTTGACAAATATTATCTTCATTGTTAAAATCATTTTAGTTCTAAATAGAACTATTTGGAGGTATTATGATCATTGATTTCTTAGATACTATTACAACAATAAAAAAACTATATACAGTTTCATTAGAACCTGTATGTAAACAATATGACCTAACCAGAATGGAACTAGATATTCTTCTATTTCTTGCTAACAATCCTCAATATGATAGTGCTAAAGATATTATCGAACGTCGTAAATTAACAAAATCCCATGTTTCTACCTCAATCAAGTCCCTAACTAAAAATAATTATCTCAAACCCGTATATTTACCAAATAATAAAAAAACTGTACATTTAAAGTTATTAAATAGTGCCGATGAAATCATCAAAGCTGGTCAACAAGCACAAAAAATTTTTGAAACGATTCTTAAAGATTTTTCAAAAGATGAAAAACAAACAATTATTAATGCTTTTTCTAAAATCCAAAGAAATGCTCAACAAAAATTAAAGGAGGACTAATACATGTTATATAAATTTATTATTTGTTTTCTCGCTGGAATCGGAGCCGGACTAGGAACCGGTTTTGCTGGTATGAGTGCTGCTGCAGTAATTAGTCCCATGTTGATAACTTTTTTAAATATTCCAGCTTATCAAGCAGTTGGAATTGCTCTTGCCAGTGATGTCTTAGCTAGTGCTGTTAGCGCTTATACTTATGGTAAAAATAAAAATCTTGATATTAAAAACGGAATCGTAATGATGATTGCTGTTTTAGGTTTTACAATGGTCGGTAGCTGGATCTCAAGTTTTCTTTCCAGCAGCACAATGGGCGGTTTCTCGGTTTTTATGACTTTGATCTTAGGAATCAAATTTATTGTTAAACCTGTCATGACGACTAAAGAATCAATGGTCAGTGTAAATAAACAAAAAAGGTTTAGGCAGTCTATTCTATGCGGAATTTTAATTGGTTTTATTTGCGGTTTTATTGGTGCTGGAGGCGGTATGATGATGCTGTTGATTCTTACTAGCGTTTTAGGATATGAATTAAAAACAGCTGTGGGAACAAGTGTCTTTATCATGACTTTTACAGCTCTTACTGGAGCCGTTAGTCACTTTGCAATTGGTGGCATCCCAGATATTAGCGCTCTGCTTTTTTGTGTTTTAGCAACACTATTATGGGCTTTGATTGCTGCCAGATTTGCTAATAAAGCTTCACCAATCACATTAAATCGAGCTACTGGTATAGTTTTAACTATCCTGGGAATTGCTATTATTGGCGTAAATTATTTTTAAGATTGCAAATAGTTTTCTAAGATTTATCAATATTAGAAAACTATTTTATTTTGAAAATCAATTTTAACTGTTTATTCTACGACTTTGATTGACTTTTATATTCAGGATTTATTATAATGGACAATACAGAACTTATTATAGGAGAACGAAATGGAGACAAAAAATAAACGTAGTACATTTTCTGGACAGCTTGGTTATGTAATGGCGGTTGCAGGATCTGCTGTTGGTCTAGGAAATATTTGGCGCTTTCCATATTTGGCAGCTAAATATGGTGGTGGTACCTTTCTATTTACTTATTTTATCCTTGCAATTACCTTTGGTTTTGCGCTTTTAGTTAGTGAAACGGCTTTAGGTAGAAAAACTAAAAAAAGTCCTATTGCTGCTTATAAGCAATTAGGAGCTAAAAAACTACAGCTTGGCGGCTGGTTAAATGCCATTATCCCGATGTTGATCGTGCCATATTACTGTGTTGTTGGAGGATGGGTGTGTAAATACTTATTTGAATATCTTACTAACAATTCTACCAGTTTAATTATTGATACATATTTCACTGGTTTTGCTGCTTCACCAGTACAACCAGTATTCTGGTTATTAATATTTGCTATCCTGGTTTTTGCAGTAGTAATGTTAGGGGTAGAAAAAGGTGTGGAAAAATGCAGTAAGATTTTAATGCCAACTTTAGTAGTCATGGCTATTTTTATTGCTGGATATGCGTTATTTACGCCAGGAGCGCTCGAAGGAGCTAAATACTATTTAATTCCTGATTTTTCTAGATTTTCGATCATGACCGTAGTAGCAGCAATGGGGCAAATGTTTTATTCACTTTCGATAGGAATGGGAATTTTATTTACTTACGGCTCATATATGAAAAAAGAAATCGATATGGAACATTCAATTACTCAAGTTGAAATTATGGATACATTAATTGCCTTTTTAGCTGGTTTAATGATCATCCCCGCTGTATTTGCTTTTTCAGGTGGTAATCCAGATACATTAAATGCTGGGGCATCATTAATGTTTATTACTTTACCGAAAGTCTTTAATAGTATGGCTTTTGGTAATATTATTGGGATCGTTTTCTTTTTATTAGTTTTATTTGCAGCTTTAACTTCAGCAATTTCATTGATGGAATGCTGTGTATCAGTGATTCAGGATCAATTTAATTACTCAAGAAAGAAATGCTGTAGTATTATTCTAATAATTATCTGTATTTTAGGAATTCCCTGCTCGTTAGGTTTTGGGGTTTTAGATTTTATTGCCCCACTTGGCTTGAGTATTCTTGATTTCTTTGATTTTATGACGAATTCTATTATGATGCCAATTTCAGCTATATGCACCTGTTTATTAATTATCAAAGTGACCGGATTTAAAACAGTTATTGATGAAGTAGAATATAGTTCTAAATTCAAACGGAAAAAAGCATATATTTTCTGTATGAAATATATTGTTGTTCCTGGTCTGTTGATTATTTTAATCAGTTCAATTCTTTCAACTTTAGGTGTTATTTCAATATAAAAACAAGTATTTTACTACTTGTTTTTTAATTTATTATAAGCCACACAACCAAAGAAAACTATTATTACTCCCAGTAATGTATATAACGATATTAATATTATCGGTGTCATACTAAAATCTCCTTTGTTTATCTTCTATAAATCAATTTCTAAACCAACAGGACAATGATCACTTCCCATAATGTCCGTATAAATATATGCATCATTGATTTTATCTTTTAAACAATCAGATACAATAAAATAATCAATTCGCCATCCAGCATTATTTTTACGAGCATTAAAACGATATGACCACCATGAATAAATACCTTCTAAATCAGGATATAAATATCTAAAAGTATCAACAAAACCATTTTCTAATAATTGTGTCATTTTAGCTCTTTCTTCATCACTAAAACCAGCATTTTTACGATTAGTTTTAGGATTTTTTAAATCAATTTCACAATGAGCAACATTAAGATCACCACATAAAATAACCGGTTTCTTCTTTTCAAGCTCTTTTAAATAAGCTAAAAAATCATCTTCCCATAACATTCGATAATCCAAACGCTTAAGCTCATTTTGACTATTTGGAGTATAACAATTAACCAAATAAAAATTATCATATTCCAAAGTGATGACTCGACCTTCTTGATCATGTTCTTCAATATTGATTCCATAACAATAACTCAATGGTTCAATTTTTGAAAATACTAAAGTGCCACTATATCCTTTCTTCTTAGCACTATTCATATAAGTAAAATAGCCATGCTTCTCTAATTCGATTTGTCCTTCCTGCATTTTTGTTTCCTGAACACAAAATATATCAGCCTGACTATCTTTTAAAACATCATAAAAACCTTTAGTTATACAAGCTCTAATTCCATTTACATTCCATGATATTAATTTCATCTAGATACCTCACAATCTAATTATACATGAAAGCATTTTTATATAGAAGTATTTTTTTCTAAAATAGAAAATATTTTATCAATCTTTATCACTTCTTAATATTTTTTTATAAATTGTTAATAATGATTATGGTGATTAAATTGAAAAAATACAAATATATAATTCTTAATGTAGCAATATCTTTAGGGATTGGTGCTTTGAGTGCCTTTTTTACAATGAATGCTATGGATCTCTATATAAAAATCAATCGGCCTAAAATAGCGCCACCTGGTTTTATTTTTCCAATCATTTGGACAATTTTGTATGTATTGATTGGTTTATCAAGTTATCTAATTCATCGTAGTAACGAAAAACATAAAGAATCTGCTTTAATTCTATATTATTTCCAGTTAGCTTTAAATTTTATCTGGCCAATTATCTTTTTCAACTATCAAAACTTTCTTTTAGCATTAGCTGATTTATTATTTTTAAACATTTCTGTAATTATCTTAATTCGCATGTTCTATAAACTAAGACCCATTGCAGCATATTTACTGCTTCCATATTTAGCCTGGTTATTATTTGCCCTATATTTAAATTTTTGGATCTTTTTGCATAACTAAAAAAGTAGGCCTAGACCTACTTTTTATTACCAATATATTTTAACCACACACAGAAAATATTCTACATACTCATGTCTTACTTAATACCAAAAAAATAACTTAAAAGTATTACAATAATAATAAAACCACCAATAACTAAACCACGACCTGCCAAAGCACGTCCATAGTCTCTCATATCTTCTTGAATTTCTTTAGTTCTTTTAGGATCTTGAAATCTAATATTTTTTTTCGCCATATTCTATCAAGGTACATTAAGTGTACTTGTACCTGTCATATTAAAAGTTTGTCCAGCGGTTAAAATACAAGATCCTTTAAATGTAATTCGTGAAGATGTTTGTGATGTCACAGTAACTTTAGGATTTGAATATCCAGTTGCACCAGAATAATTATTTATACTTACAACAACAGGATTTTCATATCCTACACATGATGTGCCTTTAAAAAATACATTAATATAAAAGTTTATATGTGCATTTAATGCTGACATAGCTGCTGCACCAGTTCCTTTACACACTACAGTACAATTATAAGTTCTATAATAATCATAATTTGACGGAACTGCTCTTGGTGTAAAAATAGCTTTAGAAATTGAATCGTATCTAGAATCAAAAACAACTACACTACTATTTAAATCATCTGTAGTTTCAAATTCCATAATTTCAGGTACATTTCCTCTAAATGCTATATTTAATACTTCATCCTCAGTATAGACTTGCTCCATAGCAAATACATGATTATTATTAGAAATTAAGCAACATGCAAATAAACAAATAACAAGCAAAATTTTTTTCATTTTATCATTTCTTCCCTTCTCCCATGTGTGGTTACAAATATATTATACTATATTTCATTAATATAATCCATTTAATATATTAATAATATATAAATAATGATATTTGTCATATATTTGATTTAACAATTGTCATTTTAAAATGCCATATCTAAATAAGACATGGCATTTTAATATTAATATAGTAATTCAATTTTTAATATTCACTTTTAAAAATCTAAATCAAAGCAAAATATGCAATAAAGACAAGAATCAAAACCCAAACAATTGGCTTAATATCTTTTGCTCTACCAGCAATAGCACTAGTAAGACCATAAACAATAAAACCAAAAGCAATCCCATCAGAAATTGAATACGTTAAAACCATCATAATTACAGTAATAAATCCAGCTGCTGCAAAAACAATATCATCCCATTCAATTCCTCCTAATTGTGTTGCCATAGAAATTCCTACAGCAATCAACGCAGGAGCAGTAACTGCATTAGTTACTACACTTAAAACTGGAGCAAAAAATATTGATAAGAAGAAAAGGACAGCTGTAGTACAAGCCGTTAAACCTGTTCTACCACCCGCTTCAACACCAGCAGTTGATTCAACAAATGAAGTTACAGTAGATGTTCCTAAAATCCCACCAATTACTGTACCCGTTGAATCAGCAATAAGTGCTTGTTCAATATTTGCAAGTTCGCCATTTTTGTCTACTAAATTAGTTTTATTAGCTACTGAAATCAATGTTCCTGCAGTATCAAAGAAATCAACAAATAATAATGAAAATAGTGCTACGATACAATCTGGATGTGAGAACAATTCTCCAAAACCATTCATAAAGATTCCAAATCCGCTAGTATCTAAATCGAATGATATAATAGCTGAAGGTACTTCTGGCATTCCTGCTATTCCGCATAATCCCAAAATAACTCCCACAACAGCAGTAATGATCAATCCATAAAATACTGCTGCTGGAACTTTTCTAGCCATTAAGATAATCGTTACTAAAATTCCAAATACCGCAAGTAAAACAACTGGATCTCTTAAATCTCCTAATGCAACAAACGTAGAGGCATCACTAACAATAATTCCTGCATTTTTAAAACCAAGAAAAGCAATAAAGAAACCAATTCCGGCACCGATTGCTAATTTCAATTGCTGAGGAATAGCATTAATGATTGCTTTACGAATACCTGTTACTGAAATAACTAAGAAAATTATTCCTGATACTACTACTGCAGCTAATGCTGCTGCTGGACTATATCCCATTCCAAATACTAATGTATATGTAAATAAAGCATTAACTCCCATTCCCGGAGCTAAAGCAACAGGATAATTTGCAAGTAGACCCATGATCAACGTTGCAATTCCTGAAGATAAAGCTGTTGCTAAGAAAACCCCATCATAAGATAAACCTGTTTCTTGCAACATGTTCGGATTTACCGCTAAGATATAAGCCATTGCTAAAAAAGTTGTAATTCCCGCAATCACTTCTGTTTTAACAGTAGTTCCCTTCTTTTTTAATTTAAAAAATCTTTCAAGCATTATTTCTTTCTCCTTCTACAAATTCTCTTTAATTATATCTTAAATTTGTGCCTTTTCAAGAAAAATAATGCTTCAAATAATATTTACATAAAATAAAACCTCTTCCAAAGCTCTTGTCTTCAAACGATAATAAGTAGCCCGACTATAAAAATCAACCCACCAGTCATCTTCTTTTTGATCTACAAATTCATTAGTAATAATGATTTGACTATCGGGACTCAATGCTTTAATAATGATTTCAAAAGAAGATATCAAGCTTTTTAATTCATCTTTGTCTTCGATCCTACTATTTAGACGCTCAGCTATTGATCTTTTATAACGCCTCTTTGTCTCTTTAATAATTCCCGCACTTACCTGGGGATAATAATTTACATTTTCTAAACAATATAATTTTAATTTAGCCCGATGATATTGCTTAAATAAATTTTCAACAGCATCCTGCTTTTGTTTAAATGTTAAAGTATTAGTTCTTCCCATAAAAAAACCTCCTATTATCTTATACAAATCAAATAGGAGATTTACTTCTTTAAATTACAAAATTTTCTATTATTTCTAAAATTTTTTCTTCTTCAACACCACAACTGATCAAATATTCCTTAGCACTACCATAATTATCTCTTAAATAATCAAGAAATTTCATCATCATTCGTGGCTCCGATTCTAAATAAACCCGATTTTCAACATCCACGAGTTTTTCCAATTCTGGTATCAGCTTTAGATTATTTTCATAAGACTCTGAATAATCCTTAACGATATCATATTCATGACATCCTGCTAGATCTAATAACAAAGCTGCAACAACACCCGTTCTATCTTTACCAGCCGAACAATTAAACATGATCGCATCATAGGGATTATCATAAAATATTTCAAATACTTCTTTAAACTGCTCTTTGTTAGCTTCCAGCATAAAGATATAAAAACCTGCCAAGTCATGATAATTAGCTATCTCTTTAGGTAGAACATTTAAATCTTTGACCTTCATCAAATTAATACGATAATATTTAATATCTTGATAATCTTTTAATGTACTAGGCTGCTGTTCTAATTCGAAATTACTTCGTAAATCGATTTGAACCCTGATTCCATATTCATATAAATATTCTTTTTCTTCATCACTCAATTTACCTGGATTAGTTGAACGAACAAACTTATGACTTTTAGTATAATAACCAGCCTGAGTTTCATACCCGCCTAGATCACGAATATTAGTCATACTTTCCACTTTTAACATTCTTTCTTCTCGACTTAATTGCATCATTATAATTTACCTCACTGATAAAATTATACCATAACATTTTTAGATACACAATTTTCTATTCTTCAAAAGGCCGTACTCTTAATGCCACCCCGAGATCATCAGCAATCTTTTGACACTTAGCGATCTTTTCATCACCAATAATATCAACTACTGTCAATACAACATTTTCAACATATTGCTTCGTCTTTAAAGTAAAATCCAGCATATAATCAAATGAATCAATACCATATTTTGATCTTGTCAACTGATAATATTCTTCTTTACTTGGAGCATTTAAACTAATTGAAACAGTATCGATCAGTCCCTTAAAATCAGGAGTAATATCTCTTTTTAAAACAATCGAAGATAAACCATTAGTATTAATTCTAATTTGTAGATCTTTTCTTGTTTCCTTTAAATATTTAGCTACTTGCATCAAATCATCATGGCGCATCAAAGGTTCTCCAAATCCGCAAAAAACAACTTCTTTAAAATCATTTAAATCATATTTCTTAAACTCATCTATGATCATTTCCACAGTTGGTTCCTGCTCTAACCACAATGAATTAGATTCTTGCATTTCTTTAGTATTTCTTAAACAAAAAGTACACGCACAACTGCAGCGATTAGTACTATTTACATAACAGGTAACACCTTTTAAATCATCTAATTCCTTAATATCAAGATAACTATTTTTATATAGTGTATATAAAATAACCATTTATTTTCCCTCCTACAGCTCCTTTAAAAACGGTTCAAAACATAACCCTAAATGATTATGAGCACCAATTTTTTGGCTATAATCAATGCATTTAGAAGCAAAATCAACTGCAGCCTTGACACTTTGATAAAAATCATGATGCAACAAATATTTTCCGGCAATTACTCCACTAATAACATCACCGGTACCACTACGATCTGCGCCGATTCTTTTGGCTTTGATAATTTGATAATCCTTACCATCTTCGTAAACAAAATTAATTATCTCATCATCAATACTAATTCCCGTAACTACGATCATTTTAGGCCCTTGACTAGATAACTGCTTACACATTTTAAACAATTCATCGAAATCCGGTATCCTATTAGGATATTCAATATTCAAAAGAGCACATAGTTCCGTTAAATTAGGTGTCATTATCGATGCATAAGGTATTAACTCACGCATTTTTTCTTGCATTTTAGCAGTGTATGTAGGATATAACTTGCCATGATCTCCCATGACAGGATCAACTAAAACAAACGTATTTTGATGTTTAAAATATTTAATAAAATCAATAACGATATCGATTTGTTTTGCTGAACCTAAAAAACCAGTTACAATACCATCAAATTCAAGTTCCATATTTTTATATGTTGCAATATAATCATTCATTTTATCTGTGTAATCATCAAAAAATATCCAGGATGATATGTATTGATCGATAAAATAGCAGTCGGTACAAATACACATTCGATCGCCATAGCAGAAATAATTGGCAGCTGCACGGCAACAGAACAGCGACTGTACCCTGTAACATCATTTATTAAAACAATTCTTTTTTGTCTCATAAATACCCTCTTTTCATTGTCATTAATTTTATCATATTTATAGATAAATTAATCATGACAGTTTTAATTATTTTTATGTGGACAATATTTATCTAAACTTTTGTATAGACAATTAATAGTAATATTTTGTATAATAAATAAGAAAATGAAAAGGAGATAGTATGAAAAAATTATTTAAGATTGGTATGGTTATGCTTCTTGCTTTAGCTTTAGCAGGATGTGGCGGAGACAAAGATACTGATAGCAGTTCAAAAAACAGTACAACAGATGATTTACTAAGCGGTAATCATCATGCTGAAATCGATGTTAAAGATTATGGTGTAATTAAAGTTGAACTTAATGCTGATGAAGCCCCAATTACAGTTACAAATTTTGTTAAACTCGCTAAAGAAGGATTTTATGATGGCTTAACTTTCCATCGCATCATCGATGGTTTTATGATTCAGGGTGGTGATCCTAATGGTGATGGTACAGGTGGATCTGATGAAACGATCAAAGGTGAATTTAGTGCTAATAATGTTGATAATATTTTAAAACATACTCGTGGTGCTATTTCAATGGCGCGTTCTCAAGATTATGATAGTGCCAGTTCACAATTCTTTATCGTTCATCAAACATATCCTTCATTAGATGGCCAATATGCTGTTTTTGGATATGTATATGAAGGAATGGATGTTGTTGATCAAATTGCTACCAGCGTACCTTTAACAGATGATAATGGTACAGTAGAGGCCCAAAACCAGCCAGTAATTACCTCAATTAAAATTATTGATTAAAAAATCTAATCTAAAAAATCAACTTTTTTAGTTGATTTTTTGTGTCTTAAATAAGAATGATTTTCACAACCATGATCTGTTTCCTTGCAGCTAATAACATTTATTTTAGTACATCTTATATTCATATCCTGCTTTATAACGAACAGATATTTAAAATCAATATTATCTTTTTTCATTTACTGTTTACTTGATTTTATTAAAACGATATTTTGACAATTTATATCTCTATAAACTAATATTTGTTCCTAAATATCTATTACTATATTATCTTTAACATCCCAATAAAACAATTCTACATTACCTTTTAATTTCTTTATTTCCTTTTGAAATTCTCCTGGTAACTTTTTAATATCATTATCATAATTATAACTTTTATTGATTTTTGTTTCTGATAATCCACTATATAGCCATCTTTTGTTACTATTTATAACTATTACACATTTATTATTTCTTAAAATATCTGTTAAATCAGCACATAATCTATTATAATCCTCTTTTTCACCAAAATAATGTGTATGCCACTTATAATAGGATAAAGTAAATTCTCCACCATCTTCTAAATCAATATACATTGAATATTTACAATTTGAATTAGATATAGTAATACAAATATCATTTCCTTTTAAATATTCATATTCCTTATCAGAATTTACATTATAAATTTCATATTGGCAGTTTAGTCTTTGTAACAAAGAACAGATATCCTGCTTTTTGCTGATTGGATTTATTTCATTACTACATTCCATTTTCATATTTCCGCCACAAACGGGGATCTATCGTTCTGACATATATTTCTGTACTTCATCAAAAGTCAATTTTCGTATTTGGGTATTTGCGTATTCCTTATATTTAGCAACAATGAAAATAGGTTTCATACGCTTACAAAATTTACCTTTATTCTTTTTTAAGTATATCTGTAAATCTTTATCCCTTGCAAAAATTTTAAAGGAATGTCTGCCGTTTTCACTTTCTATTTCATAAATACCACAAGATTTTTTCATACTGTAATCAGCAGTACGCAAATACATTTTTGCAATTTCTAATGACTTGAAAGGAAAATTCCATCTTTGCAGTCCCCGTTTAGGGTCACGTTCAATACAGATACACCGTCCACAAGTTCCATAAATATATTGCGTATGATTTTGTAAACATTCTATCGGGTTTAACAGCGGGGTTATTCTATTTTCATCAATATAACATTCAATACACATTATTATTTCACTTCCTTAAAAATTCTCATTTATTAATTTCATTTTTTTGAAAGCTATAAATTTCTTATCTTTATATAAAAATAAATCAACTTTATAACATAAATATTTTACTTCTAATTTTTTCTTTCACTAAAGAAACTACATCACTTATTGATAATTCTGTTGTATCTATAGCATTTACTTCATAAACTCCTAAATTATTAAACTGCTCCCACATTATTTCCACTAATTCTATGTTTGTCTCTTTATCTAATTTTGAACGATTTATTACTCGTTTCATCGTTTCATTTTTACTTGCCCTTAAAATAATGTAATGTACTTCATATCCATCTCGAACAATATTTAGCCACGGTTCTAAAAACCATGGTCCAATAATACCATCTACAATGACGTCATATCCGCCACGAGCATAACGTTTTGCAGCTTCTAAAAAAGCCTCAATGACAATTAAATTTTGCTTATCAGATTCAGGCAGGTGTGGCGATATTGCTCCTTTGCTCAAATAGTGATAAAAATCATCTGTATGCATATGTACAGATTTTTTCATATCAGATTCTTCTGCAACAACAGTCGATACTGTAGTTTTTCCTGTCCCTGGTGAACCCGTAATTAAAACAATTCTTCCACTTTCCATAACTACACCTCCGCCTTAAATTCAGGTTATCTCTTGCTATACAAATGGGGACTCTGTTTGGACTTATCTTCTATTGATTCTCCATTTTCGTCAATTTCTCCCTCAATCCATGCCATAATACCAAAGTTACAAAAAGGACATGTAATTGCTTCTTTGAAAACCTCTTGTTTGCAGCGTGGGCACACAACATATTCTTCATTCTTCATATTACTCACCTGTTTATTTCTCCTTTGCAAATTATAATTTACAGCTTTTTACTAAAATACAAAACGTCAGACATAGGATTATGATAATAAGGTTTACACTCTTTAAAACCCAGTTTTTGATATAGATATATTGCAGATTTCAATGGGGTGATCGTATCTAATACCATTTCTTTATAACCCGCCTTTTTAGCATGTAAAATAATTTCTGTAATGAGTGTTTCTCCCAAGTTCATACCACGATATTTCGGTTTTACATAAAGACGTTTCATTTCACAGCGCATATTAGAAAGTCGATGATAAGCAACCATTCCTAAGACTTCACTATCTTCAATCACTACTAAAATTTCTCCTTCTGGAGCTGTATATTTTTTAGCCGGATCAGCAAGTTCATCATCTATTTCTTGAAAAGAAAGATCTCTATCAAGCCATTGTATATATTCAATAATGAGATCTCGTACCTGTTCTATATATTCCTTACCATCAACTATTTTCATCTTTTCCTCCATAAATTTTAATTCACCATTTTATTTTATGAACAAGTCTATTCAAAACAAAAAGAATCAAACTAAGCAGATACATTAAAACATAAATAACAATTCCTGCGATTATTGCATAAACAAGCGTAAATTTTTCAGAATTGATAAAACCGTAAACAAATTCACCTGTAAACTGGTAGTGTATATAATCAAACAATACATATGCCATGATCATTATCGGTGCTTTCAAAACATACCCAACTTTACGATCTTGCTCGTTGACAAAAATTATATAATGAACCACAAAAACAATTGGATTGATGACATGCATAAAGAAAAATGCACCATTGAAGTTAAACTTATATGCTCCAATAAGACTTCCCATACAAACTAGAAATACTATAAGTATGCTTACTGTAATATTCATATAAAAAGCATTAGGAAAAGCTTTCTTTTTTGTGATGTTAAGCACCCCATCTAAAAGCAAAAGTAATCCACCAAGCATATTTGATACACAAGTGAGTTCAACTAAATACTCTGGCTGGGGAATATATCCAATTAAAACAACTGCAATCATAAATAAGCCTACTATAATTTTAAATATGTTTTTTATCATCTATTTTCATTCCTTCAAATTCTAATTTATCGCTCATCCTACAAACTAACTACTTGCATTTTTTATCTTGTAATTCATTAAATGTCTGCTTAAATTTCTATATAGAAAAACCGATATTTCCTGATGATGTTCTTTAAATAAATCATCTAGACAATCATAAATTTCAAAATCTTGATTAATTCCTTCAATTTATCGCTCAAAAACAATTATCGGATTACAAAAATCTTTTACAGCAACACCATGCCATAAAAAGTATTTCTTTTGTATTACATTGTCCATATCTATCAGCCAAAACTTTTGATGCTAAAATACTACTATCCCCATTGTAATCTAATAAGATTTAATCACGAACAAAAGATACGATGATCCCATCAAAATTCTTCCACTTTCTATTACTTATCAACCATTGTATATTCGTCGCCGAATCACTCCATTAATATTTCCTAACAATTTGTTCATTTCATTATAAATAATTATAACATGAATATATATTACATTCATCCCAACTTTAAAATAATCAAAGTATACTATATATTTCTATCCAGCCTTTACATAAAGATCTGCCTGATCTTTGGATCTTAAATTAATATTTTAACTAAACAAAAAGGTCATTTAATTGACCTTTTTAATTCTATATTGATCTATAGTTATGTTTTACTAAGATAATTTTTTTATTGCTTTGATAAACAAACAAATCGTTATTACAAACGCACTAAAATCAGCAATCGGCACTGCCATAAAAATACCATCTAAGCCAATAACAGCAGCTAAAAGCAATATCATTGGAATCAAAATAATGACTTGGCGTAATAAATTCAAGACACTAGCTACCTTGATTTTACCAATACATTGAAAATAATTAGCCATAATGATCTGCGCTCCCAATAATGGCAAACAAGCAAACCAGATCCTAATTGCTTTAACCCCAAGTTCAACTACATCTTTTTCACTATTAAACATCTTAATGATCGTTTCGGGAAAAATCTCAACCGCTAAAAAGCCCGTAACCGCAATGATTGTTCCACCAATAACCGCATATTTTAAAGTTTCTTTCACCCGATCATATTTTGCCGCACCAAAATTATAACTTACTAATGGCTGTTGTCCCTGCATTAACCCCGTTAAAGGCATTTGACAAATAGTTTGAAAACTCGTGATGATTCCTACTGCCGAAATCGCGATATCGCCACCATATCTACCTAAAGTACTATTCAAAATAAAGTTTAAAACACTATTTGCCATCTGCATTAAAAACGCAGGAATTCCTGTTTTTATGATATCTAATACGTAATTTACCTTTAATTTTAAACAATCTAAATCCAGCTTAATTAATGATCGGTTTGAACATAAATAACAAAGCTGCCAGATCATACTTAAAAATTGTCCCCCAATCGTAGCAATAGCCGCTCCATGCATTCCCATATGTAATTTCATAATTAAAATATAATCAAATAAAATATTAAATCCCGCCCCAATCAACTGAGAAATCATCGCATTTTTAGGATTACCTTGAGCTCGTGAAAAATTATTACCACACATTGCAACACACTGAAAAACAGCCCCATATAATACAATTGATAAATAATCTCTAGCATTACCGATAACTTTATCACTAGCCCCTAAGATTCTTAAAATCGGGTCAATAAAAATATTTCCAAAAATCGTGAAAATCAAACCAAAAATAATCGTTAATACGACGGCATTTCCTTGATAGATCCTTGCTTTTTCAGGCTCTTTTTTACCTAGAGAAATACTAAAACGCGTAGCCCCGCCAACACCGACCATTAAAGAAATCGCTATTAAAACTAAAGTAATTGGATAACTGATCGTTATTCCGGCAATACCAATTGCGCCTAAATCAGGAGCATTACCAATAAACATCCGATCAACAACATTATATATAGCATTAACCAGCATTCCAATTATTGCTGGAACACTAAATTCTACCAGCAATGGTAAGATCTTTTTAGTTTCCATTCTTTCATTATTCATTGATTTTCCCTCCGTCAATATTATTCTTTATGATTTCCAGCATTCTTCTAAGTTCAGTTTGCTCCTCTTTAGACAAACCAGCAACAATATCATGATCCTTTTTATTAAAGACACGATCAACCAGCTTTTGTTTTTCTAGTCCTGATTCCGTTATTCCAATTAAACAATACCTTTTATCATTAGGAGCCTGAATTCGCTTGATTAGATTTTTACTTTCCATCCGTTTTAATAATCTTGTCACCGCACTTTTATCAATTTCTAATTTTTTGATAATATCTTCCTGGTAAAGTTCCGGTTTTTCATTAAACATCAATAAAACAGCACCCTCACTGCCAGTTAAATTATATTGTTTCAATCTTTGATTACTATCATTACGATTTAATATCGCTAACTGATTGATTACTTTGCCTATTCTATCCATAATCACACCTCCAACAATTGACATATCAACTATTATATTCAAATTAATTGATATGTCAACTATAAACAAAAAAACAGTTTCACTTTTAAAGCAAAACTGTTTGATCTTCTAATAAGCTTTCGCAAAATAAACAACCTTTTTAGCTGGTTTACCACAAATTGGACAAACATCGCCAAATGGCTTTTCATCTTCTTTAATACAACGGCTAGTAGCTCCTGTGTCTTCTTTGATCTTAACCTCACAGTTTTCATCGCCACACCACATCATTTTGATGTAACCACCCTTAGTATTAAGAATTTCTTTAAATTCATCATAGCTATTAGCTTGACGAATATTTTTATCACGGTGTTTTAAAGCCTTTTGATACATTTCTTCATGAATCGTATCTAATAATTGCTTAACTGTATTTTCAAGATTTTCATCTAATGGATATGTTTCCTTAGTTCCATCATTTCTTTTAGCAATAACACAAGCATTATTAGCAATATCTTTAGGACCAATTTCAAGTCTTAATGGAATCCCGCGCATTTCAGCTTCAGAAAACTTCCATCCTGGTGTCTTATCACTAGCATCAACTTTGACTTTAATTCCCGCATCTTTCAATCTTTGCTGCAGCTCATAAGCCTTATCTAAAACACCATCTTTTTGCTGTTGGATCGGTATGATCATCACTTGGATCGGTGCTACTCGTGGTGGTAAAACTAACCCATTATTGTCCCCATGAACCATAATGATTGCCCCTAATAATCTTGTTGAAACACCCCAAGATGTTTGATAAACATATTCTAATTTATTTTCCTTTGATAAAAATTTCATATCAAAAGCTTTCGCAAAACCTTGCCCAAAATAATGACTAGTCCCTGACTGTAACGCTTTACCATCATGCATCAAAGCTTCGATCGTGTATGTTTCCATCGCCCCAGCAAACTTTTCACGTTCTGTTTTACGACCTGTTACCATTGGGATCGCTAATAAATTTTTAGCTGTATCTTCATAAATATCTAACATTTGTAAAGTTTCAGCTCGAGCTTCGGCTTCAGTCGCATGAATCGTATGCCCTTCCTGCCATAAAAACTCTGATCCTCTTAAAAATGGACGTGTTGTTTTTTCCCAGCGCACTACTGAACACCATTGATTATATAATTTAGGCAGATCACGATAAGAGTTTACTACTTTAGCGTAGTGCTCACAAAATAGGGTCTCTGAAGTTGGACGGATGATTAGATTTTCTTCTAGATCATCTAATCCCCCTTTTGTTACAATTGCACATTCGGGCGCAAATCCTTCAACGTGATCGGATTCTTTTTGTAATAATGATTGTGGAATAAGCATCGGCATATAAACGTTTTCATGTCCAGTTTCTTTAAAACGTTTATCCATATATTGTTGAATTGCTTCCCACATTGCATAACTGTATGGCCGATAAATGATAAAGCCTTTAACACTGCTGTAATCCATTAATTCAGCTTTTTTACATACATCTGTATACCATTGAGCAAAGTCATCCTCCATTGCACATATTGCATCATTTTTTTTATTATTTGCCATCATATCTCCTCATTTCATTATAATCTTTGTTTATTTTACTATTTATGTCTGGATTATTCAATAGAAATATAAGTTTCTTTATTTCCTTTAGAAAGAACGATCTTATGATCGATACGCTCTTTTAGTTCACTTACATGAGAAATTATTCCGATCAATTTACCATCCTGCTGTAAATCAATCAAACAATTGATTGCCTGATCCAATGACTGACTGTCTAAAGAACCAAACCCTTCATCAACAAATAGAGTATTAAGTTCGATGCCCCCAGCAAAACTTTGAATCATCTTTGATAATCCCAAAGCTAACGATAAAGCCGCTTTAAATGATTCGCCCCCTGATAAAGTCTTAACATCTCTAAACATCCCGCTTTCTAAATCTAAAACATCCAGCTCTAAACCTTGTTTTCCAGCACCTTTAGAACGATTATCACGACGATATAACTGATATCTGCCTTGAGACATTCTTTTTAACAGAATGTTTGCATAAGCTAAAATATTTTCAAAATAAGCAGCTAGAACATAGCGTTCAAATGAGATCCGATATTCATTTTTACCAGAAGTTATCTCGCTTAATTCTAAGTAGCGCTGATAATTTTCATAATTATCATTTAACTGTTTATCAATTTCTTTAATATTTTCAATTGTTTTTTTCATCATCATTAGTTTAGCTTTTTGTTTATTTAATGAATCTTGTAAGCCTTCTAATTCTTTTTTGAGGATCATTGTCTTTTCTTCTATTTTAGAAGTATCAACATATTTTGTATTTTCCAATTCCTTCTTTAATTCACTGATTTGATTTTGTAATGTCGTCTTATTGATCAAATAATCATTATATTCTTTTTCTTTATCATTTAATAATACTATTTGTGGTAATAACTCAATAAAATGATCTTCATCATCGAATAATTGTTTTAACTGTTCAAGATAAATATTTGATTTATCTTGATAATTATTTTTTTCTTCCTGTAACTGCTTAACTAATGCCTGGTCATTAGTTTCTAACTGAATCATTTTTTCTTTTAAATAATGATAATTTTTTTCAAGTGCAGCAATCAAAGCATCTAGATCCTGAAGCTGTTTTTCATCATCATTGATCATTTGATTGATTTTTGACTCGGTCAATTGTTTTAAATGATCTAAAGGAGTTATTTTCCCCACTAGTTGATTTAATTGATCATTATAATTACTAAGTACATTATTATCATCAGTTATCTTCATTTCAACTTCTTTTAAATCTCTTAAATGGTTATCTAAAGTAGTTTTAAGCTTATTCAAATAAATAATCTCATTATCCATTTCTTTAGCTTTTTTCAATAAACCACTTTCTTTAATATTGATCAGTCCTAACTCCTTAATAAAAACCTCTTTTCCTAATTCCTCATCAATATCAAGACGTTTCGAATCAGACTCTAATTTATTTTTCAACAAAGAAATTTCCTGCTGTTTTAGCATTAATGCATTATAAAGATCATTACGGCGCTCGCTACATTTATCAAAACTATGCTTAGCTCGTTTTAAATCATCATGATAAACAATATCTTTATCAAAACTAGCAATATGGGGATGATGCAACGATCCACAGACTGGACAAGGCTCGTTTTCTTTAAGTCCACTAGCTAAGATTCCAGCTTGACTCAAACGAAAACGATGTTCGATCATATCATAATTTTGCTTTTCTTTTAAATAACTTTCTTCAACTCTTTGAAATTCTTCTTTTAAATCATATCCCTGATCTTCAGTCAACAATAATTTATCATAATCTTCACTTAAACGATGTAATTCTAATTTATGCTGATGTAACTTTTGGTACTCTTGATTGACTAACTCATAGTCACTTGTTAGTTTATCTAATTTAGAAATACTGGCACTATCAGTATCAATCAACTTTTGGTATTTATTTTGTTTATCTTCTAAACCTACTAACCTACTTTTAATAATTCTGATCTGTTTATTTAATCTCGTTTGGATAGCTAGATCATTTTGATAATCTTTATAAATTTGTTTCAATTCTTTATTTTTTTGTAATTCAATCGTTAGTGCCGCTTTTTTTTCTTGATATTTAGCAATATCTAAATATTCCCTTTCCTTATCAGCCAATTCTTTTTTAGTCTTTATCAAAAGTTTTTGACTATCATCCCTAGCAGTCAATAATTTATCTACTTTTTTCTTACTTGAAAGCATTTCTTGATAAGTATTTTGTAAACTCATGGCTTTTTTCAACAATAAGATATTTTCTTTTAGCTTTTGATAATATCCTTGATTATTTGAATAATCATCTAATTTAAACTGTAATTCATCTAAATGTCTGATTCTTTGATTATTCAATAATGTTATATTCAACTCTTGATTGATCTGATTATACTCTTCAAACTTCGTTTGATAAATCAATTCGTTATCCTTTACTTCTTTTTCATACATCTTTAAATAAGCTTCATCATCAAGGTTTGTCGGTTCGATCTTTAAACTATCTTTTAACATCTCTCTTTGCTTAAATAATAAATCATATTTATTTCGATATTCTTTGACCTGTTCTTTTAATTTTTCTTCCAGATACACTAAATCATCCGTTTTAAACAAGTTTCTTAAAACTTTTTCCCGCTCATCACTACCCGCATAAATAAGTTTAGTAAATTCCCCCTGAGCAATCATGACGATCTGTTTAAACTGTTTTTCATCAATTCCCAAAATTTCTTTTATCTTAGCATTTACTTCCTTGACTCCATCAACAACTTTTCCATCTGGCAAAGTTAATAAAGCCGTTGGCATTTTAGGCGTTTTTCGACCTTCTAATAAGTACTTCGGCGAACGCTTGATCAGATAGTGTTTGCCATGCAAAGTAAAATCTAATTCCACATATGTAAAAACATCATTATCAGCTTTATCACTCCGAAATTGTTCACTGCTTCTTTCACTGCCGCTTGAAACCCCGTATAAAGCAAAGGTTATGGCATCAAAGATCATTGTCTTTCCTGAGCCGGTAGGTCCGGTAATTAGAAATAATCCATCTTGTTTAAAGGTTTCAAAATCGATCTTGACAACATTTCGATATGGTCCAAAAGCTGACATTGTAAGGGTATTAGGCAACATGATCATCTTCCCCCTTCATTATTTTAGTTATTATTGCTTTAGATTTATCATCGATTGGCACACCTTTTATTTTTTGATAAAACTGCGCAAATAGTTCTAATGAGGACAATTTTTCAAATCCCTGATCAGCTTTAGTATTATTTTTTATTTGCTGACTAATTAAATTAGGATAAGTTATTTGTAAAACATTAGTGAATTTTGTTCGTAAATAATCGATGGCATTAGGAACGATCATTGTATCTAATAACTCAACTGCGATAAAATCATGATGATTATCTTCTAAATTCATTATTTCATCAAATGACCCCGAGAATTTAATTAGATTCTGTTTAGGCTTTAGTGCTACTAATTTAAATGATACTTTTTATCAACGATCGTAACATCGACAATACTTTTTTGCTGTAACACTTCATCAAAAGAATAACGTATTAAACTACCACTATAACGAATTGTTTCTTTTGCAATCTTTTGCGGCGCATGAATATGTCCCAAAGCTACATAATCAAACGGTTTCACTAAAGAAACATCAATTATTTCACTTCCCCCAACACTTAAAACCACTTCACTTTCACTACGTACAACTTCTTTATTACCAGCGATAAACTGATGCGTTATTAATACATTCGTTGCTTTAAAATCAAAATTCTGTCTTTTTAAATATGCTTCAAAAGCATCTTGATAAGTAATTATATTTTCATCTTCAAACAAATAGCGATAATAAGAAGGTTTAAAAAAAGGTAATAAATAAAAATTTACCCCATCAATAATGATCGGCTTCATTTCCTTTTGTAAATGAGCCTCGATATATAACCCCTCATGTTTTAATAAGCCGCTAGCAAAGCTTAATCTTGCAGCACTGTCATGATTTCCAGCAATCATTAAAACCTTTTTATGATGTTTTAAAATTAACGATGACAAAAAATCATTTAATACTTCAACCGCCTCGTTGCTAGGCACACTGCGATCATAAATATCGCCAGCCATAATTAAAACATCAATTTCATTTTCAACTAGATAATTAGTTATCTGCTTCAACAAATCAGCCTGAATTTCTAATAAATTCTGTTGAAAAAGCAGTTTGCCTAAATGAATATCACTAATATGAACAAATCTCATTATCTATCTCCTTATAACTCTATGATATAAATTTCTTTTTCGCTTTCACCAGCAGCAAAATTCTTTCTTAATTTTTTAGGAACTGCAGCTGTTTCTAAATATTGTGCTTTTAATTTTAGAATTGTTTTTTTAGAAGCAATATTATTAGGTGAACAAGTTATTATCAGTTCCTTAAACCCTAATAATGATGCTTCTTTTTTTAATAATTGTGTAGCTTGAAAAGCATAACCATGTCCTTGATATTCTTTTTCAACCGTATATCCAATATGACCATCATAATAACGTTCTTCTTTCGTTCCTTCACGTAAAACGATCTTTCCGACAGCTTTATCATCAACGATCATGGCATAAATATAATACGGCTTCCATCCTTTAGGTAAGTTTTTATCAACATACTCTTCTTTTACCAATTTCACTTTAATCACCTTGTTTAACATTATATCATAAATTTTATCTTTATTTAAACTTCAATTCATAAAGTAAAAATTTTATAAATAAAGACCTGCTTTCTATTCCAACAAAAATAGCTATATTTTGAAAACATAATTTTTGACAAGTTCATAGTTCAAAAAATATGTCAACGAAATCTATTTTCTTGACCTGTGTCATTTCCTCTGATTGTAAATACTATTCATTTTTATAAAAAAAACCAGTCAATAAACTGATTCTATTTTACTTTTAATTTTGTATTTGATTTTACAAATCTGCAATCTGAAATAATAATTATTTCACCATCAATCATATATCCAAAGTCAATTCCTTTTATAACAAAATGCTAAATATTCTTATATCTGTTATCATTGCATACATTCTTGAATTAACTTTTATATGATCGATGCCTATTTTAAGCTATCGTGAAAATTTTATATTGTTTTCTTTTAAAAACATAAAAATACTTTCATCAATAACAACCTTCATACTATAATCCTTCTCTTTCTAGAAGTTCAAAAAATTCGCCATCTGAATATGCTTTTGCTTTTTCTTCTTTTATAAGATGAGCTTTTTTCTTGAAAGATTTTTTATAATTATGTTTTTTTATCCGTTTCCACTCATCTTTACTAATTTCCTCTATATTCAACTCCATTATAATACCTTTTTACTTCTTTCCTTCACATAGAATCAAAAAGTTATAAATACATTAATACATTTTTTAAACTCTTGCTAATAAAAATATCGTTTTAAATTCTATATTAACAAAATTACAAAAAACAAACTTTTAGACTTATCTTAAAATTGTCTATAAGTATATTTAAAGTAATATAAGAAGTAAAAAGTATGGCTTTTACCATACTTTTTATCAATTTAAAAGTTATTAAATATAATTTTTTAAGATTTCAATTAAATTATTGGTAACATTCTCTAACGTATCATCGTTAATAAAATGAATATCACAAGCATCTAAATATAACTGATACCTTTGTTTATTTAAGTCATATAATTTTTGTGGTCCATCTTTTAATAGCGGTCTAGTTGAAGTTTCAACATCTTTACAAATATCATCAATCGGTCGATCAATATAAACAATAACTCCATTTTCTTTTAAATATTGAATATTCAAAGGATTTAAAACAACACCGCCTCCCGTAGATATAATATACCCCTCTAACTTAGCTATATCTTTACAACCATCGGTTTCATTTTCTCTAAAATAAGTTTCACCGATTTTAAACATTTCGGGAATTGTTTGCTGGTGTTTTTCTACAATATATTCATCAATATCAATAACCGGACGCTTTAATTTTTTAGCTAAAAGCGCAGCAATCGTTGTTTTACCACAGCCCATGATGCCAATCAATACAATATTTTTCATCCGTATACCTCAGGCATGACGATAGTTTCCTAAAACTCTTAGTGTTAAACAATTAGCTTTTAATTGTTCTAAAGCTAATTTTACATTATCATCATGTAAACTGCCTTCAAAATCGATATAAAAATAATATTGCCAGTGTTTATCTTTGATTGGTCGTGATTCAATTCTTGACAGGTTTATTTGATGATCTTTAATAACTTTTAAAATCGAATAAAGGGCTCCAGCTTTATGTTGTAAAGTAAAAACAATACTAACACAATTAGTATCTTCATGATCCTCTAACTGTTTTGAAAAAACGATAAAACGCGTATTATTACTTTCTTCGTTATGAATATTTTCTTGTAAGACTTCTAAATCGTATAACTTAGCAGCCATTTTTGAAGCAATAGCTGCTAAATGATGATCATTACTTTCGCTAACAAACTTTGCTGCTGCTGCCGTATTAGAAAAATTTTGCGGTTTTATATTTGGATATTTCTTTAAAAAATCCGTTGATTGGGCAATTCCCTGAGGATGACTATATACATATTCAAGTTCCTCTACTTTAGAACCTTTGATTCCTAAAAGATGTTGCGTGACACCAACACTATGTTCACCAACGATATAAAAATCATAATCTCTTACTAAATCATAATTATCATTAATTGCTCCGGTTGAAGAATTTTCCAAAGGAACGATGCCATAATCAATTTCATCATTCTTTAAGGCATCATAAACGTCTTGAAAATGTTCATAATTAATATTATCAACATCCCCAAAATACTCTAATAATGCTTGATGAGCAAAAGCACCCGGCACTCCAGCATACCCAACTTTAATATTTTCAGTTTTGGGCTCAGCTAATTTATACGTATCTTTTAAAGGAATAAAACTAGCCTGATAACTTTTTCCAATATCCATGACATCTTGAATAAAATTACGAGCATAGTCTTCTAGATTAGGATTAGTAATACGATCAGTATTTTTTTCAATTACCGCTTTTTCACGTTGTGGCTGAAATATTTCCATATCATGGGCCAATTTGTAAGTTACTACATCTTTACTAACCTGCATTCTTTGTTCAAAAAGTTTGATCAACTGTTGATCGATTTCATCAATTTCTTTACGACATTGTTCTAAATCTTTCATAATTACCTCACTAAATCAAGTATTGTTAAAGCGGCCATAGCTTCAACGACAACTGTTGCTCTAAAAACAATACATGGATCATGACGTCCATGAACTTCTAAAGTTGTATTTTGATGATTCTTGATATCAATTGTCTCTTGTGCCTTAGAGATTGAAGGAGTTGGCTTGATTCCCACATTAAAAACTATCGGCATGCCATTACTGATTCCACCAGTAATACCGCCATTATTGTTAGTCTTCGTCTTTACAACATCACCATCATAATAATAACAATCATTAGCTTCACTACCATACATCTCACTAATTAAGTCATTACCAAAAGCAACTGATTTGACAGCAGGAATCGAAAATAAAAGACTTGATAGATGACTTTCAATCGAATCAAAGAATGGTTCCCCTAATCCAGCCTCTAATCCAACAACTGCACACTCAATTTTTCCTCCTACTGAATCTTGATTCATTCGCGCTTGATCAATAATTTCTACAAATTGATCATACACAGCTTGATTCAAGACAGGATACTGCTGACCCTTCAAATATTTCAATGTATCATAAGACAAACGCATATCAAAATAATCATCATACTTATTTTTGATACTTAAAATATGGGCCCCAACATAAATTCCTTTTTGTGCTAAAATCTGTTTTGCAACAGCACCGGCGAACACGATCGGAGCTGTGATCCGACCTGAAAAATGTCCCCCGCCACGAACATCATTAAAACCTTGATATTTCACAAAAGCTGGATAATCACTATGACCAGGTCGCATTTTTTCTTTTAATAAAGAATAATCTTTAGAATGTTGATCACTATTATAGATCATCGCACATAATGGTGCTCCGGTAGTAATATCATCCTGAATACCACTCATTATCTCTACTTTATCAGCTTCTTTCCTAGCTGTTGACATTTTATTTTGACCAGGTGCCCGTCGTTTCATTTCTTTAGCAACTTCTTCCATGTCAAGCTTAATTCCACTAGGAAGATTACCTAAAACAACACCAATCGCTTTACCATGTGATTCGCCAAAAATTGTAATTTCGATTTTATTTTTCCACGTTGATGACATCAATAATTCCTCCTAATGACTGATAATCTTCCCAAAAACTAGGATAAGATTTTTCTACACATTCCATATTATCGATAATGATTGCATGCTTGCATCTTGTTGCAGCTATTGCCAGCATCATTGCAATGCGATGATCATCATAACTTGAACAATTTCCACCCTCAAACTCATTTATACCCTCAATGATCATGCCTTCAGACAATTCTGTTACCATTCCACCTAATTCATTGATTTGAGAGCTTGTTGCTTCAATTCGATCACATTCTTTAATTCTTAACCGTTTAGCGTTAACGACCTCACTTTTACCTTTAGCTAAAGCTAAAGCTACGCAGACAACAGGAATAACATCCGGACATTGACTAGCATCAACTGTCGTAGCCACCAGTTCTTGAGCGGTTACTTTGATTCCCTCATCAACAACATCAACTGTTGCTTTCATTGCTTTTAAAATATCTAATGTTGCTTTATCCCCCTGTAATGAATCTAAGTTTAAATCTTTTAAAACTACATCATTACCAATTGCTCCAGCAACAAGATAAAAAGCCGCCTGAGAAAAATCTGCTTCAACGCAATAATCATGAGCTGTATATTCTTGATTACCTCTGACAATAAAGCTTTTATAATTATTGTTGATAATTTTTATCCCATATTGATCTAACATTTGCAAAGTCAAATCAATATAGCCTTTAGATTCTAATGGTGAAGTTATTTCAATGATCGAATCACCTTTTAAAAGCGGTAAAGCAAATAGTAAGCCAGTAATAAACTGTGAAGAGATATTACCTGGGATCAAATAATGATCAGGTTTTAATTTTCCTATCACATATAGATCTAAAACATCTTTTTTATATATATAACCAATATTTTGGCGCTCAAAAATTTCATAAAATGTATCTAAAGGTCTTTTCCCTAAATTTCCGCGACCAATAAAATGAACTTTATTTTCCGCAACGATTGAAATTGGTACCATAAATCTAAGTGTTGAACCAGATTCCTCACAATCGATCTCACTATTTTGTTTAGTGTACGTAGTCGTTCCATCAATGATCAAATAATCATCATACTCTTCAATTTTAGTTCCTAATGATTTCATGGCTTTGATCGTTGCTTGAATATCTTTTGAATATTCAATATTATCGATACGACTAACTCCTTTAGCCAAACTAGCACAAATGATTGCGCGATGTGCTAATGATTTTGACGGTGGCACTTGAACCGTTCCCTGTAATTTAGCTGGTGTTATTTTTACTGCTGTCATTTTAAACCCTATCCTTTGTTTGAATTAATGAAAGATCACTTTGATAAACATAACTATCACCAATTTCTTTTAATAATACTAATGATAATTTTTTATTTATATTCTTCTTGTCAAGACTGATTGCCCCTACTAGATCACTTGTTTTTAAATCACTATGAGTAGGTAAATTATATTTAAGACAGATCGCTTCGATTATATCACTAGTCCCCTCAGGTGATAAACCTTTTTCTTCAGCAATTTTTGTTAATTGAACCATTCCGATTGCAACAGCCTCACCATGAGAATATGTCTGATAATGATAATACTGTTCAATCGCATGTCCTAATGTGTGACCAAAGTTTAATAATAGGCGATCACCAAAATCAAACTGATCACGTTCTACGACATCGCGCTTAATATCAACACAACGATAAATTATCTCATCAATATCTTGATAAAGTTCATCAAAATTCTGATAATTATTTAATTTATCAAATAAAGCCCGATCTTTAATACAACCATATTTAATTACTTCCCCCATCCCATCATTAATAAAGCGTTTAGGTAAAGTTTTTAACGTATTTGGGTCAATTAAAACCATCTTAGGATGATAAAAAGCCCCAATAAGATTTTTGCCCTCTGGCAGATCTACCGCCACTTTTCCCCCTACAGATGAATCTACCTGTGCTAAAAGCGACGTTGGAATTTGGACAAGCTTGACCCCTCTTAAATAAGAGGCCGCTACAAATCCCGCTAGATCACCAATTACGCCACCACCTAAAGCAATGATCAAATCAGTTCTTGTTAGTTTAAAATCCAACAAAGCTTTATATAGCGATGGTAAAATATCAAACCGTTTAGACTGTTCTCCATGTAAAACTGTTACATGCTCCACGATAAAATCTTTATTCAAGACATTAGTTAAAAGATCCCCATAATAGCTATATACCTGATCATCGGAAATGATCATGATCTTATTGCCCTGATAAATTTGTTTAATATATTTATCAGCCTGATTCAAAATCCCTTTTTCAATATAAATTGGATAACTATTATCCTTTAACGCAACTGTCAAATCCATCGCTATATCTCCTCCTAAAA